>NZ_LR777659.1 GCF_902807005.1 Chlamydiifrater phoenicopteri | reverse complement strand
GTGGAGAATGTAATAGTGTTTTCTTTCCAATTTATGTCGGAAAATTTTGCATTCAAAAGTTCGCTGAGTCTTTTAGTTGATTGGATTGCCATTTCAACAAAAATCCCCATTCTTAAGGAGTGTTGATAAGATTTTTCTGTGAAACGAAGTAAATCTGGTTTAGGAATTGGAGCATAAACAGTTTTTTCTCTGATTCTAGAAAAAGTTTTCGATGATCCGGTTTTTTGTGGAATGGGAGCTCTAATTAGACCGGATGTTTCTCGGCACAAGAATTTAAAGAAACTTAAAAACGCGGCAGCACAGGTCTGTTTTGAATTTTTTGAAAGAGAAGAGATTAATAGAATGCTGTCCAATCTAGAATTTAAGTTTAATTTTCTTAACTCATTTAAAGTAAAATTCTCTGACAAAATTCTTTCTCGAAAAATTTTTTTAAAACAAAAATAATATCTAGTTCTAGTTCCTTCGTTAGAAAGTTGTGTTAAGAAACAGTTTACTAAATCTATTAATAACAAATTCGATAAGGAGGATCTCTTTTCTCCAAAAAACGTTTTTGGTTTTGTTAAAAAAAAGTTTTTTTCTAATTCTAATCTTAAATCGGTGTTCATTGTGCTGAAAATCTCTGAAGAGTCGTATAATGAATCTTAATTCATTATACATAAAATAAAACCATAAAAAGTAAAACTTCTCCGAAAAAGTCTACCACCTAAAGTTGCAGAGTCTACCACCTAAAGTTGCAGAGTCTACCACCTAAAGTTGCAGAGTCTACCACCTAAAGTTGCAGAAAACAGAGGAGAAACGTAACCACTATATTATAATAAAGTATTTTATACTTTTATAAGCGAATTTCGAAAACTAAGAGTTTTTAGATATCAAAAAAATTTCTCTTAAGATCTTTTTAGACAACGTTGATAATTTGGGGCTTTTCTTAATTAAAACCATTAAGTCATAAGCTTTCTTGTAAATCAAGTAATCCAAAGGATCTCGTTCTTTATCCCCTGTCTGGCCGTTTCTCGCTGAAGGAATAAATTGGTTTAAGGTTGTAATGGCATTCTCATTACCCATCCCTTGAATTATCTCCATTACAGAAATCTTTTTCTTTATATCAGCCCTTCTAGAAGCTAAAATATAAGCAGTTTTGTATGGAATGGACTGGAATTTTTGCTTTAACACTTGGTTTGGCAAATTTATATACAATTCATAATAAGCCAGAGCGTTATAAGCTGAAGACTTTGTAGGAAAGACCAGAGAGATCCATTTACTGAAACTTGTCTCAAGACACCCTATTTCTTTAAGAATTTCTCGAATCCTAAAAATTTTCTCCCCAACAAGCAGCACTCCCTGTTTTTGTATTCCTTTTATTTGTCCTGTTAATTGTTTAATCAGCAAAATTTCTTTAGAAAAAACAGGTTCTACTTCGGAAAAGATTTCCGAGATTTTATCAGACTCAGAGCTATCTAATACTTCCGGATTAGAATTTTCGGAATTCTTAGAAAACTCTCTAGAAACAATACTTTTACTCTTTTTAAAAAACTGATCGGCTTCTTCGTATATCTTTTTCACAATTTTACCTAATACTTTCTAAACTCAGAGAGAACACTTCTTTGTAAATCCCGTCAGAAAGAGTCTTTATATCAGAAGACGCTCTAGAGTTAGGGTAGACAGAAAAAACAGGTTTTTCTTTCAAAATGGCTCGACTAAAAGAGATATCTCTTCTGATGAGATACCGAGGAATGTTTCCTGAAAAAACAGAATTTACACTATTGATATAAAGATTATTCGTAGAGTTTCTTGTTTCCCAGAAAGAAATTGCAACACCAAAAATCTTTATATTGAGATTAGGGATGGAATCTGAAAACTCCTTGATCTTATGCAGCCCAACAACAGAAAATGGCTCTGGAGATAAACAAACAACTAGTCCATCTGCGGCTAAAAAGGCCTCTTTAGCGAGAAACCCCAAACTTGGAGGAGTATCTATAATACAGAAATCAAAATTAGAAGATTTCTTTAAAACATTACTGAGATTTCCCTGAAAAAAAGATCCAGTACCCGACGCTTGATTCCTAAAAACCTCAGAAGTTATTTCCGAGGGAATTATGCTTAGGTTCTTTGTTGTAGTTTTTTTTACAAAGCTATCAAAATCCCACCCATTTACTAATAGCTCTGAAGAAGTAAAAGAATCCGCAGAATCCCCCCACATATAGGTTGTCAGATTAGCTTGCGGATCCAGGTCAATCAACAAAACCTTTTTGTTTTTCTTTTCAGCTAAATAGCAAGCAACATTTGCTGACAAGGTGGTTTTCCCAGTCCCGCCCTTAAAAGAACAAAAAGTTATTACTTTCACTTAAACTCCAACGTTAGAGTGTCATTAAGAAAACATTTCCTTCCTAGCAAAGGCGAGCATTATCAAAGCTTTCTTCATTTTAGCGTTATTACTTTCCAATTGTTCTAATAAAGGAGAATCTGGAAAATAATCCAGAGAGTTCTGAATTTCTTCTGTTAATCTTAGTATAGCCGATATGCTTTTCGAGTATAATTCCATGGGGGAATTCAATATTTTCACACTGTGCTTGGATATTTTCGTTTTTAGCTTGAGTTCTGGAAAATCTTTTCCGACTTCTCTTATTATCTTTACAAAACTTCCTTGAAAACTGTTATCTTTGTGCATATTCTAACCCCAAAATAATCAGAAGGTTGTTTCTATAAAAAAAACACAGAAAAACAATCAACTTTTTATAAAATAATTATCCGTTGTTCTGAGGAGTAACCTCTAAAATAGAGATCGTAGAAGAAACACTAGTTCCAAGGATTTTATCTCCGTTAGACATACCGTTTATTATAACAGGACCGCTGTCCATTCCGCCGACCCTTAAACTTAGTGTGATTGGATTTTTTCTCTCTGAATAAATAACCGTATTCAACTGACAACAGTTTGGATTTCCATTGGAGTATCCAAACCCAAAAGATTTTGGAAAATCGTCTCCACTCCTAGTTAAGGATAAAACTATAGTCCCCTCTCTTCTAGAAGCTATGATGTTTGTGAAAACAAGAAATGCTGAGTTTACGTTCTCGGGAGTTATGGTTATTTTACATACCTCTGTACCACAAGAATCTGTTTTTATATTAGAGGAAGAAAATAGACCATCACATAAAACTATGTCAGAAAAAGAGTAGGTTTTAAAAGCTTTTTTAATAGCAAAGTTCGGATTAGATTCTAATTCTCCTATAACCTTATCAACTAAAGAATTCGATATAGAATCAGTTAATTTATCTCCTATTTTATCTATAACATCATCTTTTATAGTTTCGGCATTTATATCAAAAGACAGGTCTCCTTCGTTTTGTTGAGGAAAGTTGATTTTGATGCCAGCACCATCTATCAATTTAGCTGCTATTGGGCCAGATGTTGTTCGCTGATCTAGTGCATCTTGTCCCAAAATAATTTGGTTTTTGGACAGAGGTTTTTTCATCTGACCAACCATAATATTATCTGCAAAAACTACATTTTGACTTTCGCTTAATTTAAAACCAGAATCACCCATAATTAAACCTTTTGTTTTTAACTAAGGGTGTTTTATTTTTTCTTTTTTTTAAAAAGAAATGTGGTTGTTTTTAGAAATTCTATGAAATTTTTCTTTGTTTATATAAAATACTTCCTTCTTAGAAACGGTTTTTCCTTCCAAAGTTTCATGCTTGTTTAGCCATTCAAGTTCTATTGCTATATCCACACATCTTTTTATAGAGTAATCAATTCTTTTCCAATTTCTGGAAGCTATATATCTATTCATTCTCAACACGTAAGATAAATTTTCAGAACTTATCTCTATCTTTTCAGGCCAGTCATAATTTTTACCACAACTAATTCTTTTTCTAGTTGCAGAACTAACAATCCAATCTATAAATGTATATGTAAATTTTGATGCATTAGGGAATTTTAATTTTATTTCTTGATAAATGTTTGCTGGTTTCAATATGAAATATGAGTCGATTTGATCTATCAGAATAGGGCAAGGTTCTACTATGAAACCCCTATGTTTGGTCGTTATGAAATTAAGGAAATTTCCTTCTTCTAAATATTCATTTTCCTTTAAGGTCAAACCCTCCCATCCTTCAAAAATCCTGATTATTGGAGAAAAAGTTTGGTACCGATCAACAACTTCTACGCCCTTCTCCCATCTTTTTCTGGTTGCTATGATTAGGTGGGGTTGAGAACCCAGATGCTGCAAGGCTTGTAAAGCTATCAGAGCTTCCTTGCCACCAAACTCTTTCTTATTTCTAGATGTTTTATACTTTTTCACTCCATATGCTTCTAGATACTCAGATCTAGAAAACTTTATCCTCGGAACTTTTCCTTCAAATTTAAAGCTATTTGTTTCCCTGGACAAGTAATTGCTTTGCATATTCCCATTGTAATTTGTCGCTGTTAATAGTTTTTGGATGGCTGCAAGAGCGTGATAATGGGATGGCTGTAGGTCTAGCCCTATAACTTCTATCTTAGATTCTGTTACGATGGAAGAAAACATATCCAATTGTTCTTTATCTAGAAGAATCGGTTTTCTTCCGAACTTTTGGTTTTCAAGATGAAGAGAGCTTTTTATAACTTGGTTTTTCACCATTTTTCATTTTTCTCGTAGAAAATTCCTGTTGTTACATCGAAATTCAAAAGCCCAGATAAAACTGGGCCGTGTCTGTTTTTTGATAGAATTAATTCAATGAGCGTCTTACGAATATCTCTGTTTTCATAACATTCTTTTTTGTGAAGAAAAAGTACAGAGTCTGCATCTTGCTCTATCTGACCACTGTCTCTAAGATCTGATATAATAGGTCTCTTATTACCTCTTTCTTCGATTCTTCTGGAAAGTTGAGATAGGCAAACTATGGGGAGTTTCAACTCAGAGGATAAAATTCTTATTTGTCTAGACACATCAGCAACTTCATTTTGTCTGTTTTCAAACTTGGATCCAGATCGAACTAACTGTATGTAATCAATAAATATAATCTTTACACCAAAATCTTCTTTCAGCCTTCTCGCTTGATCTAACAAAGAGTTAATTGTGGAACAATTATCGCCCAAAACGTAAATAGGTGTGGTTCTCAACTCTTCGCTAACTTTTTCTAATTTTTCTAAAGAAACTCTATCAAAATTTCCTCTTCTTAGAGACTCACTTGGAATAGAGCTTAGATTGGACAAGATTCTCTCCGCAATTTGGTCTTTTGACATTTCAAGAGAAATAAATCCAACTGGAATTTTTTTTTGATGGGACAAAAATGTTGCTAGATTTATAGAAAACGCCGTTTTACCTACAGAGGGTCTTGCTGCTAAAATTACATAATTTCCTTCAGATAAAATAGAAACATTCTCGTCTAAGAATCGAAATCCAAAAGGAAGGCTGTCTGGAAAATCTTTTTGGTTTTTTTGTCTGTAATTATACCTGTCAAAAATTTTTTTCATTAATGGATCCTCCTTTCTCTCTGGAGAAAAGAGGATCTCACTAATGCTTTCTCTTTTTGAACCAACAAAACTAAAAAACCTTCTTTGAATTTTCTTTAAAGACTCTTGTAATTCTTCTATGAGGATTTTTGATGGCTTTCTATTAAAGTGTTGATGAAAATCTTTCGAAGCCCTGAGTAGAGTGTCTCCAAGCCTTCTATTAGCCAACCTTTCCTGTAAAAAGTCTATATAACAATACAACTCTACAACATCTGCTGTATCACAGTACATGCTGAGTATGTAAGAAGAGTCTACCTTATCTTCTTGTCTAAAATTTCTTATCTCCTCCCAAATAAAATGGGCATTGCATGGCTTACCAGTTAAAACTAGAGATTTAATTGCGCTGAATATTATCCTGTGCCCAATCCTCTGAAAATGTTCTTCTTCCAGTTCTTTGGCAACGATTCTAGCTTGATCGTAAAAAGCTACGGCTTGGCCTAGCAAAAAATATTCAACATCTAGATGATCTTTTATTTCTTTGACATCCGATTTTTCTTGTTTGCTGGAGATCATATTAAGGTTACCTTGCAGCTTGGGTTGTTTTTGAAAGAATTTTTATCGTAATAACGAACCATCTCTATGGAAGAGTGGCCTGTTATTTCTACTAAGTCGCCTAAGGAAAACCCGTACTCTCTATACATACAGATAGACGTTGCTCTCAAAACATGTGGAGTAACTCTATAAGAAAGGTTGCAACTTTCTGAAATAGAAATAAGTTGCCTCCAAATATAGTCCTTCTGAACTTTTCTCCCTGAAGAGGTGCTGAAAATATATTCTTTGTAAGAAGCTTTATCCCTTAATTCTAGCAGTTTTTGCATAAATCTATTAGGAAACGTTACGATACATTGCTTATCTACAATGGTTTTCATT
>NZ_LR777658.1:900000-1195517 GCF_902807005.1 Chlamydiifrater phoenicopteri | reverse complement strand
TGAGCGCCATCGTCTAAGGTTCCTAACCCTCCCATCCCAGAACCGATAATGACTCCACATCGCTCTCTGTCCGCAGGAAGATTATTTTTATCCCATCCCGACATAGCTATAGCTTTCTTGGCTGCAACCACAGCATAGGTTATGAATGGGTCTACCCTTCTAGCTTGTTTTTTATCCAAGTAAGGTTCTGGGTTAAACTCTTCTACCCAGCCAGCAAAACGAGTGCTACATTCGTCACAGGGAAAGTTTACTATATCTCTAACTCCGCTAACACCGTTCAATAACTGCTCATAAAAAGATTCCACGTCATTTCCAAGAGCGGACACTACTCCCATCCCAGTAACAACAACTCGTTTCTTTCCCATAAACCAAAAGTCCTCTTAAGAAGCCAAAAGCTTTGATGTGATCACTGCCCCATCCTTCCATACTTCCTCTAAACGATAGTGATCTCTGACGGAAGAGGTAAACAAGTGGACAACAATAAAGCCGTAGTCCAAGACCACCCACTCACTGTGAGATAAACCTTCAACGTATAGCGGAGACAGCTTACATTCTTCTTTCAACTGACTGACGACATACTCTGCGATTGCTCGAACATGTACACCTACGTTGCCCTCGGCAAAAACAAAAAAATCAGTCAACTCCGAGATGGCTCGCACATCCAAAACAACGGTATTACAACCTTTTTTATCATCAATCGCTTTGGCTACAATTTTAAGTGCATTAAAGCAAAATACTTCCATAGGCTCTCAAGAGGATAACTGATTATCCAAGATAAGGTCGAGCTTTTTTTATAAGGCTCATTCTGAATTTTTAAATATTATCCCAACCCTCTTTAGCTGCAAATTTTTTTAATTTTCTGTCAGGGCGGACAACAACAGCCTCGTCGCCAGCATACAAAAACGGAAGATCTGAGGTTCCATTAGAAAAGCAAACTATTTTTTCAAAAACACCCGATTGTTTCATGCTCAGAACGTGAAGAGCCTTTACTTCCCCAGTCAAACACACATCAATGTCTCTGCAGCATCCGAACTCGTCCAAAAGATAAGTGCTTCCTAGTCCCAAACAATTCCAACGCCTGGCCAAAGGAGCCACAAGAAACTCCGGAGAAGAGGATAATATCATAGTAAATTTTTTAGCCTTCTGAGCTGCCTTAAGCCTTTCAAAAGCCGGAGCATACCTTTGTGTCTCTTCCAAGCTCCCAGCGAAACTTTCCCCCGCATCAAGGAGAACATCAAACTTCAATCCTTTTAACAAAGAAAAGAAAATATTGGTATTGAGGACCGAGATATCCGGGGTTAAGAAAAAACGCAAAGCCTCCCTAAAAAAAACTGGCAAGGATCTTTTTGGGAAGAATCCCCTTCTCAAAGCATAAAAATAGAAGGCTACACTGATGTTGCCCTTAAGAAGCGTCCCATCCAAGTCAAAAATATACGCTGGCTCACGACACATACCACTTAATCATTAGCCATTTTCTGCTTTAAAGAAGAAATCTCTCCTTCCAGCTTCGCCAGCTTTTCTTTTCCTTCTTGAATCAAAGACCCGTAATGGATCGCTTGTTCGAAACTAAGTCCTGATCCTCCAACCAATTTTTTCCAGCCTTCTAGAGCTTGTTTTAGTTGTTTGCGTCGATTCTCCTTAAGATCCATAACCGCAGCAAGCTTGCCTACACTATCTTCCAAAGATTCATCTTGCAACAACCTTTCTTCCTGAAAAATTTGAAACTCCTCTTCACAGTCACTCAAATCTTTCTCAAGAGCTAAAGCTTCCGATTGAGACAAGAAATCCATTTTTGAAAACATCTTCCTCAGCTCGTCCAAAGACTCTTCGTATGCCGAAAAAGCTTCTCCTTCTGAACGAACTTTTTCCCGAAAGCTTTTGACCCCGTCAATAAACTTTCGCAAAGACTCTTTCTGCTCCAGCAAAATTCGTTCTTTAGCCTCTTCATTAGCCTTTTCTTCTTTTTCTCTTTGACTTTGTATCTTCTCGTAAACTTCCTTTATCTTGGCTTTTAACAATTGGACATCGGAATAAACTAAAGAAGCTGAGCGCATTTTTCGACTAATTCTATCCAGTTCTTTCCCCGACTGAATAGCCGACACCCCAGACTCTACGTCTGCAACTATCTTTGCCAATTCGTCCTCAACTTCTTTAACGTACTTAACAGAAGCTTGCTTTAATTCTCCCTGCTCTTGGCGAATTTCCTTTTCCAGTCCTTTCAAGCTATTCCAGCACTCGCTAAGCTGTAGCCGCGTAGAAGAAAAAATTTCAGAATTTACCGCCAATAACTTTGCAGCGCTCTGTAAGCTTTTAATTTCTCTTCTTAACGCGAACAAGGACCTCTTGAAGCTATCTCTAGAAGCTCCCTTCTTAAAATGCTGCTGCACAAAAGCAGCTACATCTTCGGAGAACAAATCACTAACCTCTCCAGTGATAGATTTCCGCATAGGGAAAATGACATTACCCAGAGCAAACAACCGACGAAAGAATTCGCTCTTAGCCTTTACCCTGATGGGCACTTCGCTGAGCTCTCTCCTCAGACCGGCAATCCGAGCAGCAAAACTCCCCAACCAAATTGAGCGAACATACTTTTCTTTGTAAAAAGAAAAATGCCCCGATAAGCTCTTAGTTTCGGAAAAAATCGCGAAATCTTTCTCATCCACAGAAAACTGAGCGCCGCCCTCACAAAAAGATTTTATATCACTCTCCAAAGATGTTATTGCCAAATCAATTTGACTGATAGTGAAACTGCTCTCTTCTTCCTGACAGATCTTTAAATGTCTAGCTTCCTTAGTGAGCTCGACGTATTCCTTCCATAAGCTTGCTCGCATAACAGAATCGCTTAAATCGTGGAAGAGAGGCAAACAAATCTTCCTTACATCCCAAAAAATCTTCCAATCTATAGAAGCCGTATTACTCAATAACTTCCTCATCACCTCTATCCCATAAGTTAACTTATCTTTTAGAGAATCAATGGAGTTAAGAGTCTGCACAACAGATTCTGAAGCATTTTTTTCAACAAGAGACACCAAGGAATCTACCCCAGACCCTTGATCTAAAGAAGGTTTTCTTTCCGTGTTACTCATACTAGGACTCTGGCTGGGATTGACAAAGAATCAATAAGAGGCTAAGTTTGCTCCCTGTATAGTTTCTAGTCAAGCAGGTTTTTGTATGTCAAATCACTACAGAATTCCCTATGAAGAAGCTCTGGACTTGTACCTAAATCTTCCTCTAGAAAAACTACAAACCTTGGCGCAAGACATGCGACAAAAAAAGCATCCCGGAAATGTTGTTACCTACGTTTTAGACGCCAATCCTAACTATACTAACGTTTGCCGAATCGACTGTAAATTCTGTGCTTTTTATCGTAAACCTCATCACAAAGACGCTTACCTGCTTACCATTGACGATTATCGCAGAAAACTCGAAAAATATCAGAATGCCGGCATTCGCACAGTTCTTCTGCAAGGAGGGGTGCACCCAAATGTAGGGATAGACTTCCTTGTAGAACTCGTGCAAGTAACGAGAAGAGAGTTCCCCTCTATTCACCCCCATTATTTTTCTGCTGTTGAAATTCACAACGCTGCAAAACTTTCTAACATATCAGATAGTGAAGCTTTGAAGTTGTTATGGGATGCTGGACAAAGAACTATTCCCGGAGGAGGTGCAGAAATTCTTTCGGAAAACATACGCAAGCAAATATCTCCAAAAAAAATGGGCCCAAATGGATGGATAAACTTTCATAAAGAAGCTCATCTAATAGGATTCAAAACAACAGCCACAATGATGTTTGGTCATATTGAAACTGCTCAAGACATACTAATTCACTTAGAAACTTTACGGTCTCTTCAAGATGAAACGAGTGGATTTTCTTCTTTTATTCCCTGGTCTTATAAATCTGAAAATACTGCCCTAGGTCGATTCGTCACGAGAAAAACTTCTTTTGAGCAGTTTTTCAGATTGTTGGCTTTTTCCAGAATCTACTTAGACAATTTCCCTCACATAGCTTCTTCCAGACTTGCTGAAGGGGAAGATTGCGGCAAACTTTCTCTTGATTACGGAGCAGACGATTTCGGAGGAACCATTTTAGACGAGAGTGTTCATAAATGCACCGGGTGGTCTTTGGAAAGCTCAAAGGAAGAACTGTGCTCTATTATCCGCTCTGCAGGTTATACTCCAATTGAAAGAGATTCCTTCTATAACCATATCCCTTCTGAAAAAAATCTCGTTGAGATCTAAAGAACATCTGATTAGAAAATCCTCTATTCCTGCCCGAAGCTTTATTCTCATGAATTTTTTTCTAAAAACACCTTAAAAATTCCGAGCCCCTCTGGGCTCTTAACTTTTAAAGCCTTCTTGAATAGTTTTGGAGATACGTGTAAGTTCTGGTCCTTGGAGTAGTCTCTTGTTAATAGCAAAGCTCCAAAGATTTTAAGATTTCTTCGAACGCCACAAGGTTGACATATGGAATTTCAATTAAAAGAACATGGCAATATTTTAGTCATTTGTCTTTCAGGAAAAATGGATGCTACAGCTATCCCTGGATTTGAAGATGATTTTAATCAATTAATAAATCAAGGTTGGTTAAATTTCGTTCTAAATTTAGAAAACCTTTCTTACATGAGCAGCGCTGGAATTAGATTATTACTCCTCCTAAACCACAAACTCATAGAACTTGAGGGCAAGCTTTTACTTTGCTGCGTTCCTGATTCTGTTTCTGGGATTATGAAATTATCTGGCGTTGACCAGGTTTTGCCTTTTTATGAGTCTGAAAGAGATTGTTTTGCTAGGTTTTAGTTTTTCCTGATTATGTTTTCCTTCGACAAAGATTCCTGTTTTGAAACTTCAATAGCAAAAGAACCTTGTTTCGAAACACAAAAGCACTTCTCCAGACTGTTTAAACGAACTATTATTCTTTTAGCAGGTCCTACATCCGTAGGAAAAACGGCCGTATCTTTGGCTCTGGCGCCCAAAATTAATGGAGAGATCATTTCTGTTGACTCCATGCAAGTATATAGGAACATGGACATAGGTACAGCCAAAGTTTCTCTCCACGAACAAGCTGGCATACCTCATCACCTGATAGATATACGTCATGTACAAGAACCTTTTAACGTTGTAGATTTTTATCACGAAGCCTATAACGCCTGCCAGTCTATCTTTGCTAAAAATAAAGTTCCCATCTTAGTGGGTGGATCAGGCTTTTATTTTCATACGTTCCTCAATGGTCCACCAAAAGGCCCGTCTTCTGATCCTGATGTTCGAAGAGAGCTTGAAAAATTACTTCAGGAAATTGGAATAGAAGCTCTGTATAAACAACTAGTAGAAATTGATCCCACATACGCAGCTTCCATTACAAAAAATGATAAGCAGAAGATAATACGCGCGTTAGAGATTATCCAACTCACGAAAAAGAAAGTTAGCGAACATCAATGGGAGACAGAATTAACCCCAAAAATAGAGTACTCCACAAGAGCTTGGTTTTTGTCTAAACCCAAAGAGATCCTATTACAAGGTGCTGTTGATCGCTGTCACAGAATGATGCACGAAGGGCTGCTTGAAGAAGTACGACAACTAATAGGAGAGGGCATTTTATGCAACCCCTCTGCGTCAAGCGCTATCGGTTACAAACAATGGATAGAATACCTACAGAAAAATGAACCATTAACCCAGTTCAGCAAGTACATGGAAGACTTTATTCGGGGTACAAAGAAATATACAAAAAATCAAATAACATGGTTTAAAAAGCATCCCATTTTTCGAGAGATCAACATAGAATCCCTCGACATCGAGGAAGTGGCTTCTATCATAGCTACCGACTACCTTCGATTTGGATGATGCATTTTTAGAAATAAACACTCTCAAAAGAAACTTTATTTTTCATAAAACAGGGGGTTTTTTTGAAAAGTTCCTCTTCTATATTTGGCCCCGGCCCCAAGTACCCCCCGCTCAAATCTTTTGCTTACATATTGCTGAGCACACTTATCTGCACCCCTTTAGTCTGCTGGCTGTATCTACCACACCTTTCTTTAAAACCTTCTCGATCATTTCCTATTAAAAATCTCTTTCTTGTTTGCCCAAAAACTTCCGATCTCTTACCTCCTGTATTCTTTTCTGAAATATTAGGTTTATACGCTGACTCGCCAACTTTACTTAAGCATTTCTCTACACAAAGAGCTGAAGCAACCTTGATATCAACTAACCTTTTTGAGTACCTCTACATAGATAAAGCACCTGATAACAAAGGCATTGTGATCTCATACTCTCTCACTCAACCTATAGCTTATCTCGGCAATTTTTCTAATATACTCTTTGATGCTAAAGGAAAATGTTTCCCCTGCCAACCTTTCCATTCTCCTAAAAAGCTTCCTAAGATTTTCTTTGCTCCCTCAGATTTGCCACAATCTTTAACCCAGAACATTTCGTCATCTCAACTACAGCTAGCTAAAGAAATATTTTCTTCTCTTGAAGAATTCCAGATCTCTGTCATAGACCTGTCCAAAGCTCATTTGTATCCATATGAAGCTGTTATTATTTTGCAAAACAACCTTCTGCTTAGACTTCCCTTGAAAAACTGGCCAGACGCTATTTTTCTCTATAAAAAAATGTATCCCAGCCTTATCAGACGGTTCCCAAACATGCAGATTTGTGATCTAAGACTTTCTGGGCATATTTTGGTTAAAAATGCCTCCTAAAAATCTTCGACTATCCTAAAAATCACCTCAAACAAAAAATTAAACCCTTTTTAAAAAAACAACAGATTAGTTCTACATTGACTTTTTAAGTTTACAGTATATAATTAGTTGGAAAGTCTCCTGTCTGAGAAACCCATAGTGGAGTTTCTGGCAGGGCGTATCTAACTAAAATAATTCGCGTAGTTCAAGTTTTCATGGAAGAATTTGTAGCATATATTGTTAAGAACTTGGTAGCGAGTCCTGAGGCCGTTGAAATCCGGTCTACTTCCGATAATGATAGCGTAAAGCTGGAGATCAGGGTCGCTCAAGAAGATGTAGGTAAAGTTATTGGTCGTCGAGGAAGCACTATACACGCTTTGCGCACCATTGTTCGTAGGATCTCTTCTCGAGTTAGAAAAAAAGTCGAGATAGACCTAATTCAACCAGAAAATCAAGGCATAACCTCCTTGGAAGAGGACGAAGAGTTCTCCTCTAGTTGCTGTAGTTCTGAGGGTGCTTGTTGCCGGGAAGAGGAACCTGTAGAAGAGCCTCAGTTGCAACATTCCTGTGGATGCCACGGCGATCTGCATTAAAAGCTATCAAAAGTCAAGTCAGGACAGTAGCATAGTTTGCTCTTAATCTTGTGCAAACTGTGCTTTTTTAATTTTTGGACTAAACAACTACCTTCAATATGTCCTAGCTGTAGACTCCTTTCACTTTCTTTATTTGGCAGCGATAAAGTCCCTCAGAGATGAGTTTATGACAAATTCGTTTCATATCCATTCCCTCTCTGGCAAAGGCTTTCGGGAAAGTGCTTGCCATCGTCATCCCTGGGATAGTATTCACTTCAGAGAACAAATATTTACCTTCTTTTGTTAAGAAGAAATCTATACGGCAGCAACCGACTCCACCTAAAATTTTATAAACCGACTTGGCCAGCTCCTTACCCTCTTGAAGAATTTCTTGAGAACCAATTTGAGAATCACAAATACTTTCAAAAGAAGAAACTCCGTTAAGACCATATTTATGATTGTAATCTATGAATCTTCCATGACTATTTCTAGAAATAGCTCTAGCTACAGAACAAAAAAGCTCTTCAGCCCCTCCTAAACAAGCAAACTCTACTTCTTTAGCTTCAGATACTTTTTCTTCTACAGAAGCCCTTGTATCCAAAGAGAACACCAAATCCACTCCTGCGTACAGCTCCTCTATATTATTCACTTCGTAAATGCCTAAACTAGAGCCCAAATGAACAGCCTTTACAAACATAGGGAAAGCAAAACTTGAAGTGATTTCTTCCAAAATTACTTCTTTCTCTCTTATCCATCGAAACTGTGAAAAATCTTTATAGGGAACTATAGGAATCCCAGCAGAAGCAACTAGCTGCTTGGTTTGCAATTTATCTATACACAATGAAGAAAAGGCTATACTAGGACCCGTATAAGGCTTCCCTAACACTTCAAAAAAACCCTGCAGGCTACCATCTTCACCATTAAGACCATGAAGCACTGGAAAGAACATATCACATTGAGCTAGTTGAGAAGCTACCGAAGAAGCCAAAGGAGTGTCTCCCTTCCCTAGAGGAACATCTATATCTTCTCCTTCTAAAACATCTTGAGCTCCAGGAATCCAGTTCCCTTCTCTATCTATAGCGAAGGCCGTCACCTCATACCAATTTGGATCCAAGTTATTGTATACATTCCTAGCGGATAAAGTAGATATCTGATGTTCTAGAGACTTCCCTCCGAAAATCAGCCCTACCTTTAACTTCGACACTTCATAATCAGCTAATTCGTCATGAATTAAAGATACATCTCCAGCTCCCATTGTAAGACAGACATCATGCACCTGCAAATTGTTTTTTAAAAAAGCAACCAATTCAGAACGAGGGACATAAAAAGCTTTATTAAAGAATCTCTTATTGATTTGGTCCACAATATTCTTAGAACAAATCCCGGGAATTGGAGTCTCCCCAGCAGAATAAATGTCTGTAAAAATTACAACATCTGCCTCATCAAAAACCTTCTCGTAAGCATCTTTACAATCTGCTACGCGCGAATATCTGTGAGGCTGACAAACAGCAACCAAACGTCGTTCTCCTATAGCCTCCCTGACAGCACTTATTGAACAAAAAATCTCTTTTGGATGATGTGCATAGTCATCTAGGAGAATTATTTTTTCCGAGGAAGGCTTTTTCTCTAATCGTTTTTTTACTCCAGAAAAATTCTCTAGAGCTTCCCGAATCAAACTTTCTTCTATTCCATAAGAAAGAGCCAACCCAAAAGCAGCAGCAGCATTTAATACATTATGCTTCCCAGGAAGAGCTAACGTTACACTTTCATAAGTCTTTTCTAAAAAGTTGAAGGAAAAAACCGAATTCCAAGAAGAACATCTGTAATCAGATACTACTAAATCATTATGAGAAGAAAATCCAAAAGAAATCCCCTCAGAAGGTTTAAATTGTTGAAGAAGAGGACAGTCTCCATTGTAAAACAACTTGGTTTTATCCGATACTTTCTCCATAAAACTATAGAAAGCTTTTCCCAAGTTATTAATGTTGTGATCATAATTTACTAAATGTTCATAATCTAAGTTCGTAATCACCGCTGAGTGCGGCTTATAAGACTTTAATGACCCGTCACTTTCGTCTGCTTCCGCAATGAAATATTTGGAATTTCCCGCCTTTCCATTAATCATATTGTGATTATTTCCACCTATAGCAAATGAAGGATCTTTTCCTGCTTGAGTGAAAATGGCTGCGATTAAAGAAGATGTCGTTGTCTTGCCATGGCTTCCTGAGACCAAAATAGACTCGGATCCCTCCATGAGAGAGGCTAACAACTCAGAACGATGTATGAGCGGAAGCTTTTTATTAAGCGCTTCCAAATACTCAACATTAGAACCTGGGATTCCCGAACTATAAACAACTACGACATCATCAGCTATATTATCTTTGGAATGCCCTTGCCAACACTGCCCTCCCTTGCGCACGAGATTTTTTACATTAGCACCTAAAGATACATCACTACCTGTAACCTTCACCTTCCTATCTAATAAAATATGAGCTAAGGCGCTCATACCTATGCCACCAATTCCTATAAAGTGATATACCTTCTCGTTACTAATCACAAAAACCTCAATATCTATAAGTCCTCTAAAAATTGTACTATCGTTCTAGGGTTTCTTCCCTTCCAATATTGCTCTAAAGCCAATTTTCTTTTTTCCATAACATGAGACGACAATGAGTATTCTATACTTTTGGCCAAAGCTTGAGGAGTTAAAAAGCTTTCTTCTATAAATTCTCCACCCTGAACACTGTTAGTAAAAAATTCTGCATTTTTCTTTTGATGATTATAAGCTCCTGGATAAGGGACGAGTATAGCAGGTGTCTGTACTCGTATTAACTCTTCCATAGTCTTTGCTCCAGCGCGCCCTATCACTAAGTCTGCAGCGCTCATAATGGCTGGAAGATGATCTTCAAAATGCGAAATGATATGACGCAAATTCATTTTTCTGTAGGCCTGCTCCAAATCTTTTTTAACAAATTGAGAACCTACTACATGAAAAACTCCCATGGAAGGATATTTGTGTTGTACACCAGCTAAAGCTTCTGGCAACAAGGTGTTAAGAGTTCTTGCTCCCTGAGATCCCCCGACAACCACGATAATAGGATATACTCCAGAAAATTTTTCTAGAAACACTGTCCTCGCTTGTTCATCAAGCAAGTCTTCTTGTTTACAGGTAACTGTCGGCGGGTTCATAAACGTCCCACAAACTCCTTGAGAAAAAGGCGTTAAAACACGATTTACCTTCCCCAGAGAAATATTTTGTTCATGCAAGACAAAAGGCACTCTAGATAAAATAGCTGCAATCAAAACAGGCAAACTATGATAACTACCAAAACCTATCACATAGTCGGGTAAAAAAGCCTTAATGTCGCTCCTAGCCTTAATTATTCCCCTACTAAGAATTCTCAGATTACGGAAAAGCGTAAATGGAGAGCGAACAAAAACTGGCGCGGAAGGAACCTCATGAATAGCAAAGCCTTCTCCTTTCTGTCCAACATGTTTGCAAATATTGTTACCTAGGAGAAGGACTTCTACTCCTTGCTGACGAAGAAGCTGAGCCGTCTCAAGAGCTGGGATAACATGCCCCCCTGTTCCTCCTGTCGCTAGTATAACTTTTCTTATTTTCATCTTCATACACTTTTAGCAAAACTGTTACTCCACAAATATTTGCTATCAAGGAAGAACCTCCTTGACTAAAGAAAGGCAAATTCACTCCTTTACTAGGTAAAAGCCCAGAAACAACTGCCAAATTCAAAAAAGCCTGAATAGCTATGAGAAATGTGATGCTGATAGCCACATGAGCCCCTTTTTCTGATCGGGACATCATAGCTATGTAATAACCGCCATAGATGAAAAAAAGGTAAAGCAATATTAATAATAGCATCCCTAAAAATCCAAATTCTTCAGCAAAAATAGCTGCTATATAATCATTTTGAGCCTCAGGTAAATACGTTAACTTTTGTAAACTACCACCCAACCCTTTTCCAAATAATCTACCCGATCCTGCAGCAATCTTTGCCTGATGAGGTTGATGTCCCCTACCTTTTAAATCTACTTCCGGATGCAAATAAACATGTATGCGATTCCGAACGTAAGGAAGCCTATACGCTGCAGCACCGCCAAAAACGATCATAACAAGCAAAGGGAGCAGCCAATAACGAATTTTCAACGAGCTCAAAAAAAATATCGGAATCAATGAACAGGCAATAACTGCTGCGGAACCATTATCTGGCTCTATGGCTATCAGAAGAATCGGTGCGCATAGAAAGGACGCCAACCGAAGAAATTGTGAAAAGCTGCTCACAATCTGCGTAGACAGCCTCTCTATACATGCCAGGGGAACAAGATACTTAACAAATTCCGAAGGTTGAATAGTCAGGTGTCCTACTCCTAACCATCTTCTAGCACCATTTCGACAAACCCCTACACCGGGAACAAGCACCAGAATAAGAAAAACGACCGATACAGACAAAATAAGAGGACTAGCTCTTACTACATCTTTCCATCCAACTAAACGGATGACAGCAGCAACCAACAACCCAATGATTACATATACAATCTGTTTAATGAGGGCTTTGTGTGTACCGTACGTCAGAGAACGATCTAGAACTTCCGCTGACGAGGTATCAAACACCATAATCAACCCCAAAGAAAAAATCCCCAACAAACAAGAAACAATAAACCACTTCATTGGGTTTTTCCCTATCCTTCCAACTAACGTATACGCAATTGGTCCCCAGGTTTTATTCTACGAGCAGAATGCTCATCGAGATCATTTAATTTTAATAAATCCGTTACTTTCATTTTGTGACGCAAAGCCACAGACCACGCGCTATCGCCTTCACGCACAGTGTAATAGTCGTCTGAAGAAGCTACTGTCACCGAATTTATTTTTCTTTCTTCTTTAAGCTCAGGAACTTTTAACAACTGACCAATTTTCAATTGAGTCGAAGTTAAGTTATTTAATTTCATGATGGTGTTTACTGTGGTTCCATTAGCTTTCGCTATGCGTTCCAAAAAGTCTCCCTTTTTAACAACAATAGTGATGAGTTGTTCAGCTTGTTCCTGAACAGAAGCAGCTTCTTTTTTTGCTACTCCCAAGTCAGGATTTTTAGTCAGCTCCTTACTAATAGAAACGACAGGCGCTGTAGCTCCAGAGGTTTGGCTTGCGGCCTTTCCTTGGCCCTCTTGAACTTGTATAACGGAAGAAGTCTTCTGAGCTTCTGAAGAACTCTCTGGAGATTTTGTTATCACTATAGGCTCTTCCATGAACTGACGAACTAGTTCTCCCTTAACACCTCCTGTCGAGGACTCCCCGGGATCAGAAGAAACCTCCACTATCGGAGCACGAAAAGCTGACGCAGGAATTTCTAAGCTCTTATCCTCAGAGCGCTTTGCGGTAATAAACAAAGCCCCTAGCAAAGCACAATTAAGAACAGCCGCAATGATAACAGTATCTCTACGATTCATAACAAAGACTCCCGTAAACTGTGCACTAACTGTTTAAAAACTTCTCCCCTATGTTCGAAACTAGTAAATTGATCAAAACTAGCACAACCGGGGGATAGCAAAACAGTATCGCCCACAACAGCCTCACTCTTGGCTAATTTCACAGCATCGCTCAAAGATTCAACCATTCCCAAATCAAAATTACCTGAAAAAGCTGCGAGAATCTCGTTTCTGCTCTCTCCAAAAATGATGACCTTTCTTATTTTATTTCTTACTTCCCTAAGCAATTGAGACACTAGAAAAGAGAAATCCCCCCCTTTATTTCTCCCTCCAAGGAGCAAAATCACTTCTCCCTGCACAGAGCTGACAGCTTTGATCACAGAATCAAAAGTCGTCGCCTTGCTATCATTAACGTAGCAAACTCCAGAAACATTTGCAACGAACTCCAGCCTATGCTGCGGCTTGCAAAAGGTTTTCACAGCCTCTACAAACCCTTCCTCGCTAACATCAACAACTGTTCTGGCTAAAGCCAAAGCCGCACAGTAATTCCTTTTATCATGCGAGTAAACATCTTTTAATGCACTCCCTTTATCCCAAAGAGCCTGAACCTTTTTATAATATTCACACAAAGACTGCCCCTCGCCACATAAGTCTCTAATAATATCCCCGTCTGCAAACAAATTTTCTTTATTCTTGAGATATCGAATAATTCTGTATTTTGCTGAGGAATAACTTTCCATACTTCCGTGATAATCAAGATGATTACTAGAAATATTGAGAATAGCAGCCGCAGACAGTACTGGGAACTCCAAAGCCATCGCAGATTGGAATGAGCTGATTTCTATAATTCGAATTCCAGGAAAATCCAACGAATCCAACAAGGGCACTCCTATGTTTCCAACAGCTAACGCAGGAATCCCTTGTTTTCTGATCAAGTGAGTCAAAAATTCTACTGTTGTGGTTTTTCCATTGCTCCCTGTTATACCTATGCAAGGGTGCCTACTGATCCGAGAATCTCCAAAAGCAAGTTCCAAATCTGTAACAACGGGAATTTTCCTTTTTTCTGCCTCTAAAATTACCGGATGATCTATGGGCACTCCTGGAGAACGAACCACTCCAATAACATTGTCTGGCAACTTATCTTTATCAGAGATGATAGGAAAAGTATTTTTTGAGACCCTTGAAGCTGGTTCTCGGTCCATTCCTATTAGAGAAATATTTTTTTCTTCTAAATACCTAGCAGCAGCTAAACCACTGACACCTAAACCAAGAATAACTACAGACTTTTTCATAAAAAACTCAACAAAGAGGAAAGCACTCCTACAACCCCTACAATGGCTCCGGCGATCCAGAAACCAACAACCACTCTATTTTCAGAAATACCCTTATACTCAAAGTGATGATGCAACGGAGCGCAAAGAAAGATACGTTTCTTTCGGATCTTAAATGAAGCCACTTGGATGATAACAGACAAAGCTTCTGCAACAAAAACTCCTCCGACAATAACAAGAAACAACTCTTGACGGAGGAAAACTACACAAGTACCCAACATTCCTCCTAGCATCATAGAACCCGTATCCCCCATAAAAAGTTTCGCGGGGAACCTGTTATAGAAGAAGAAGCCCAAACAAACTCCGGCCATACTTGAAAGCAGCAATAAGACCTCTATAGATGCTCGTGGCAGCACTTTTGAAATAAGCAGCTCTGAAAGCACCGTCATGATGATGAAGCTAATCGATGCCAAAAACATACAACCTGAAGCTAATCCATCTAATCCATCGGTTAAATTGACAGCATTTGCTGTTCCAACGATAGCTACTATGGCTAAACAAAAAAGCGTCATCTTTCCTAAGATGGAGGAACCTTTTAAGCTTTCCTTTACAAAAGGCACCTTATACAGAAAAAAAGAGTTATCAGAACAAAAACTCGTTGCCGCCTTTTCTTGCTGTGGCATAGATGAAGCGTCATTAAAACAGGAACTAGAAGAAATTCGCATGAAACTTAAGACCGTGACAAAAGCTATCAGAAATTGAAAACAAAATTTCTTCTTGGCAGAAAGCCCATGTCCTTTTTTTTGTTTTTGTTTAACAATATCGTCAACCATTCCCAGAAGAGACCAGGAAACAATAGAAAAAGAAAAAAGCCAAAAAAATCCGGACCGCACACCAAGCCCGAAGAAGCTTGCCACCACCAGTATAAACGCCATAAGAACCCCACCCATTGTAGGGGTTCTTTTCTTGTCTTGATGTAAAATCTTTAACTTTTCGCAATGGTCCTTTTCTGGAGTATCTTGAATCTTTTCCCTTCTCAGCCAGTAGATAAAAGGTTTCACCAAAACTAAAAAGGAAAGTAAAGAAAAAGTAAAACTCCCTACTAAAAGAGGAAAAACTCTGCTAGCAGAAGAAAAAGAATCGCTCTGGGGAGAAAGATAGGAGATCATAATAACAAACTAAAAGCAACTAAGCAAAGATTCCAAGGCAAATATCCGAGATCCTTTTAATAGAACGACATCCCCTTTGCAAACCAATTTCTTTAGTTTTTCAACCAAAGAGTTAGGGGTGGGATGAAATTCAACGTTACAAGGACTCTGTTTACACATCCATTGTACAGGTTCCCATTTATCTCCGATGAAGAATATAGCTTGGGCTTTTTTTAGGGCGACTTCAGCAACAATAGCGTGCCCCTCATTGGAGTAGGCTCCTAACTCAGCCATATGACCTAAAACCAAGACAGTCTTTCCTTGAGGCCCTGGTTCGGGAAGGGACTCTAAAGCAGCCAAAACGGCCTCTGGACTA
This sequence comes from Chlamydiifrater phoenicopteri, assembly GCF_902807005.1. Lineage (NCBI taxonomy): Bacteria > Pseudomonadati > Chlamydiota > Chlamydiia > Chlamydiales > Chlamydiaceae > Chlamydiifrater > Chlamydiifrater phoenicopteri. Next base: position 1,180,031 of record NZ_LR777658.1, on the reverse strand, counting down.
GCATTGTAAGCGTCATTTATAACGGTGATCCCGTTACTCTCCATGCTTTCAAAGCGCATAGGAGGCAATTTGATATTTGGTAAGACAGATTCTATTTCTTCAGGAGAAATTCCTAGGATTGTTGCCAAAGACACTGCTATCAAAAAATTAATATAAGCAGGCTTGTAGGGAAATTTAATATTTAACGAAAGATCTCCAAAAGGAGTTGCTATCATAACTCCACTATCAGATATCGATTTGTAATGAAAATCTGCCAAAAAATTACTGAAAGAAAAAGAAAACTGCTCAGCCATTGGATTAACATTTTTCATGAAATCAAAAAACTCACTGTCTCTAGGCAGGAGTTGTATCTGCGCTTTATTCACTCCAAATATACGAGTTTTTTCTTGGCAAATCCCTTGCTTTCCGTCTGAGAAAAACGCTGTATGTTGGGAAGAAACTTGAGTAACAACAGCTACGTCAGGCTCAACAACCTTTAAAAGGTTAGACATGTCCCCCGGAGAAGACACTCCCATTTCTAAAATTAGAAAATCCTCATCTCCTCCACTCATTAAAAGGCTCAGCGGAACCGTCAGCTGTGTATTATAGCTCTTAGGAGTGGAAAACACTGTATAAGCTGAAGAGAGAATAGCATTCAAAAAAACTTTCACAGTAGTTTTCCCTAAAGACCCAGTAATCCCGACAACAACACCCTCATAAAGATTATATTTGCAGTTGCCAGCTGAAGACAAAGCTTCCGAAACAGAAGGCACTCTTATGAGCTCCAAACCAAAATCTCCACCAGAATACTCAGAAGAAACAACAGCTGCCACAGCTCCTTTTTGCGAAGCCTCCTGTAAAAAAGAATGCCCATCAACTCGAGCTCCGGGCAAAGCAAAGAACACGTCCCCAGCCTGAACCTGCCGACTATCAATTACTACTCCCGATACCATTTTAGAAGAACGGATCTCTGGAACATCTGGAAACAACAGGGAAACCCACTCAGATAGAAGAATAGGACGCATTTCGTTACCTAAAATTCTTTTTTTTCTCAGCCCACTATAAGAAAGATTTTGTAATGATTGCAAGAAAAGCAGAAAAAATGGCGGCGCACAAAAAGATTTTGCCCCCTAAAATCTGATATTTGTTAGACTCTCGTCCTCCCTGGTGGCATAGCCAAGCGGTAAGGCCGAGGCCTGCAAAGCCTCTATCCCCGGTTCGATTCCGGGTGCCACCTAAGGAAACCTCTCTTCAAGAAGATCAAACTGTTGTGAAGTAAAATCTCTCTTGGTAAGGTACGCAATGTATCCTTTCATGGAGGTTTCATCTTGTTTCCAGGTAAGAATCTCGCTTTTGGTAAAGATGCAGCGAATAAACTGCTCTCAGGCATTAGCAAATTGTCCTTGCTTCTAGCCCCTCACATCGGTCCAGAGACAGCTTCCAGAGCTTCTATTATCTCTCTACATAAAGGTTGCTTGTCAGAGGAGCACGTAGAACGTCTAGCATTAACGAACGATTTTGAAATCGCTGGAGCGGAAATGGCTTTGTCCTTAGGAGACTCCGTAAGTGCAACAACAGGAGGCGGCGGCATTGCCTCCATTCTTTTGCTAGAAACTATTTTGAAAGAAAGTTTAGAAGCTATACAGAATGGAGCCATTACAGAACAAATCATTGAAGGACTGTATCTGGGTGTTCAACAAATAGAAACGGAACTTTCACAAAAAGTTACGCCAGTCAAAGATTTAGACAAAATAAAGGCCCTTGCTCTCTGCTCATCAAGAGGCAATGATTTAGCAGCTAAAGCAATCCACACGGCCTTTTCTTCTGTCTTCCCCTCAGGATTTATACTTGTTGAAAGTAGTACTGAGCAACGTCCCACATTGAATAATACTCATGGATTGAGACTCTCTATAGGATTTTCTTCACCTTATTTTATTTCGGATACTTCTTCCATGTCCGTATCCATGTCTAACCCTTATATTCTCATTATTAACGCAAAAATTTCGGACCTACACCCTTTTCTACCGTTGTTTAAGAAAATATCAGAGACTGATCGGGATCTTCTTATTATTTGCGAATCTATTTCTTCTCAGACTTTATCTTCATTAATCATTAACAGGATAAAAAACCTTCTGCGCGTTTGCGTCGTCTCTCCCAAAAACCCTTGCTCATTTTTTAGAGAAGAACTAGAAGATGCCGCGCTCTTCTCTGGAACATTTATTATACGGCAAGAAAACCTTCCCTCGTTATGCATAAAAACATTGGGTAGATGTGATCAAGCGAGGATTTTTTCAAACAAACTAATCCTCATAGGAAGCAACGTACAACCAGATCTTCACGCATTACAAATAAAGAGACTAGAAGAAAACATCAAACACTCTGCAAACGAACAAGAAAAAGTTTTTCTTATGCGGAGAAAAAAGAGACTATCAGAAAAAGTAGCCTTCATAGATGTTTTTTCAACAGAAAAAAGAAGTTCTTTAGACTTTGAAGCCTCCGTCAAAGAAAGTATTTTATCCGTAGAAACAGCCTTAGAAAGCGGCTTCGTTCCCGGCGGTGGGACCTCTTTATTTTATGCATCAACCTCTTTAGAAAATCTTTCTAAAAATCAATCAGACAATTCCGTAAAATCAGGGATACAAGCCTTACAAAGAGCTTGTTTTATACCTATGTCTCAAATAATCTCTAACAGCGGTTTTAAACCAGAAGTGGTGATTGAGAAATTGCTCGTACTTAAAAACCCTGTCATGGGATTGAATGGTTCTTCAGAACAAATAGAAGATCTTATTGCTGCAGGAATTTTAGATCCCTATAGGACCGTAATGGAAACTCTTCGACATTCCGTCGACCTAGCCTCTTTGATCTTAAGATCTGCGGCTGTTATTAGCAAAAAATAGTTAGAGGAGCTTATGATTGCTAAATCTTCAAAAGATTTTCGACTTTTACATTTCTCGGATTTGCACTGCTATTGCTTCCCTTTTAATGTTTTTACTTGCTTTAACAAACGTGCAAAGGGAATGTTACGTCAACTTTTCTGTCCTTTAGGATTTGAAACCCGCAAAATTATTAATCATTTTTCGGAGCTAGTTTCTAATCTGAAGGTAGACGCTCTTTGTATAACTGGAGATTTCACTCTCACTGCAACAAAAAAAGAATTTCTATTAGCTAAAAATTTTGTCAATCACCTAAAAGAAACTCTCTCTGTTCCCATACATTTACTTCCAGGAAATCACGATGTTTACACAAAAAAAGCCTTCGCTGAAGGAGTCTTTTACAAGGTTTTCCCCAACCCTCAACTACAACAAGGACGAGTTTCTTTTAACAAAATCAATGAGCACTGGTGGCTAGTTCTTTTAGATTGCTCGTATCCCAATGGATGGATGACTTCTCATGGAAAAGTAGATCTTATGCAAATTTCTGTGTTAGAAAATTTCTTTTTAAATATCCCTCCTGAGGAAAAAGTAATTATAGCCAACCACTACCCTTTGCTAGCAACGAACAGACCTTACCACGACCTCATCAATGGGAAACTGCTACAAAATATGTTGAAGAAATATCCTAACGCAAAAATCTACATACACGGACACGACCACTCTGCCGCCGTCTATAGCTGCAAAGACCATTATCCTAATTTGATTTTAAATTCAGGATCTATATCTGACAGAAAAAACGCACGATTTAATGTAATAGACCTTAACGATCAAAGCTGTCGATCCACTACCGTAATGATAAAAGGCCTACGAAAGAAGCATTCTCCACTGAAACTGGAACAAGAGTCCTCTTATGAACTACAGTTTTAATCTGAAGAGAGGCCGCTCTACACTCCCTCTTCCAAGAGTTTCGTAACAATATGATCCAACACGCTTGGCGGGATGTCTTTACCATCGGCCAGGGTGGAGGCGTCAATATCCCTTAGTGAAGGCGGAGCCATTTCTATGAGCTTTTTAACCCAAGCATCCCGTTTTACTGCTTCCTGCTCTTCTCTTTGAACCCCTCGATCACGAAGCTTTCGAAGAAGGAGCGCCTCCTCTGAGGCTATCAACACTTTCTTTTTCATACCCCGCACTCTACGAAACCATCTATTTTTAGACAAGAACCTACTTAGAGACTCTAGATTCGTAACTGCCCGTTCGAGTATCGACTTTAATAAGTTCTCCTTCTTCAATGAAAATGGGAACCATTACTTTAGCCCCTGTATTTGTTACTGCTGGCTTCAAAACTCTGCCTGACGCGGTATCCCCTCGCACTCCCGGAGCCGCTTCTACTATGGTCAATTCCATGAATATAGGGGGTTCAACAGCAATAATTTCATCATTGTACCTGACAAGGGTATAGATAGAGTCTTCCAACAACCACTGCCTGATACTCTCTAGTTTTTCCCAGAACACTGTCTCCTGGTCATAACTTTCATCATCCATGAAGGTTGCGCCTTCTTGATCCGTGTATAGCAATCTCATCTGCTGTTCTCTGACATCCGCTGTTTCAACAGTTTCCCCGGATTTGAAAGTTTTCTCTATGACCCTTCCGTTCAAAAAATTTTTTACTTTAATACGGTTAAAAGCCTGTCCCTTCCCCGGCTTAACAAAATCATTCTGCAATATCAAGTATGGCTGCCCATCTATCTCTATTCTTAGGCCTACTCTAAAATCACTCGTGCTTACACGTACCATAGTATCAACTTCCGTTTCTTTATCGGTGCTAGATTTTACTCCTGAACGCGAAGCTTTGTCCAGAAGAATGTCAGAGAAAACTAGTCTCAGAAAATAATTAATTCTGTATTCTGAGGAAAACCTCGAAGCATGCAAGGTGAACTCGGTGTTATCAGAAAACGATCTTGATGATAGAAAACATGAAGAAAAGATAGCCAGAGATACTTTAGAACGTTACTCTGGGTCAGATATTCAAGACTTCTGCCCTTTCCTACTATTAACAAATTTTTCCTACTATATTCGCGTCTTCGCTAAAATGTTCCAAACCCCTATTACTGAAGGGTCTATGTTTTCCGCGGCACATGCTCCTGATCAACGAATTTCCATACTGGATTTTAAGCTGGGATCTCCTGGCGCAGCTTTAACTGTAGACCTATGTTCGTTCTTACCAAACACTAGAGCCAGCTTAATGTTAGGCATGTGCGGGGGGCTTCGATCTCACTATAATGTCGGAGATTACTTTGTCCCAGTCGCTAGTATTCGAGGAGAAGGCACTTCTGATGCCTACTTCCCCCCAGAAGTTCCAGCTCTTGCCAACTTTGTTGTACAGAAGGCCACTACTGAAATTCTGGAAGAAAGCAAAGCTCATTATCACATCGGGATAACCCACACAACAAATGTTCGTTTTTGGGAATTTAATAAAGAGTTCCGCAAAAGGCTTTATGAAACAAAAGCTCAGACTGCAGAAATGGAGTGTGCAACTTTATTTGCCGCTGGGTATAGAAGAAATTTTCCTATAGGGGCCCTTCTACTGATCTCAGATTTACCCTTACGCAAAGAAGGAATAAAAACCAAACAGAGTAGCTCTTTTGTTCTTAAGACATACACAGAAGACCACATCTCTAAAGGAATCTCTACCCTTCATAGACTAGAAGAATTACTCAACAAGAAAGCCTCTAGCAAAGGGGACTTACCTCACATGGAGGTTGGAGAAGCTGATGATCTAGATTCTGGAGGATCAAAAGACTCCGACTACTAGATCACCGCTATAAAGGAACCGTCTGTTAAACCAGCAACTGCTCGAGAACTCCATGAACAGTAAAGCCGAATTCTTCGGCAACCTGCTTAGGAGATCCTGAAAGGCCAAAACTTTCTACACTGAGAGCAATACCGTCTGTTCCAATGTACTTAAACCAGCCCAAGCTACTACCAGCTTCTATAGAGACTCTTTTCCCCAAATCTCCTCCCACTACAGAATTTTTATAAGAATCATCCTGTTCTTCAAAAATTTCCCAACAAGGCATAGAAACCACTCGGACGCTCTTGCCCAGTCTAGATAGCTCATGCGCCACCTCTACAGCTAAATGCACCTCTGATCCTGTAGCAAAAAAAGTATAGTCGGGGGTTCGCTTTTCCTTTATGAGGACATATCCTCCTTTTGATGCTCCCTCAGAAAAAGGCCTGTTAGTCTCTTCTAAGGTGGGCAAATTTTGTCTAGACCAAATCAATGCCGTTGGTCCCTCATATTTCAAAGCAGAAAGCCAAGCAACCTTTGCTTCATTAGCATCAGCAGCCCTAAACACTCGCAACCCAGGAATGGCTCGTAGAGACATAATGTGTTCTACTGGCTGATGCGTAGGTCCATCTTCCCCTATGAGGATAGAGTCGTGTGTGAATTGATAAATTACAGGCAATTTGGAAAGAGCTGCTAAGCGAATAGCGTTTCTTAGATAGTCCGAAAAAACTAAGAATGTTCCCCCATAGGGGCGGAAAAGTTTCGTAGAAGCCAAGCCATTCATAACAGCTCCCATTCCAAACTCCCGGACTCCATATTTGATGTTCTTTCCCAAAAAACCTCCTATTCCAATGACATCCTCGTTGGAGAGGAAGGTTCCGTCTGAACTGGAAAGATCTGCAGATCCTCCTATTAAATTAGGAATCTCCTTTGACAACACTTGCAAAATCTTATTTGAAATAACTCTTCCTGAAACGGCTTCAGGAGCCTCTACATCTGCTAATTTTTGTTCTAAGTTTTCTGGCAACCCTCTTTCAACAAAACTCAAAAACTCTTTATGGAGCTCTGGAAAATGTTTCGACCATACCCGAACAGTATCTGTCCACTCTTCTTCTAATTTCTTGTCCTCTTGAAGCTTATTGGAAAAGAATTGCTCTACGGCTCGAGGAATAAAAAACTTATCCTCAGCCAAATTCCAGAACCTTTTGGTCTCAGCAACGCCGTCCTCTCCCAAAGGGGCCCCGTGCGCTTTGTTGCTGCCAGCCTTTGGCGACCCATGCCCTATAATTGTTCTAGCTATAATCAATATGGGCTTACCAACGCCGTGTTTGGCTACATCAAAAACTTTTTTCATCCCATGAAAGTCATATCCGTCTATTTCAAAAACTTCCCATCCATAAGCCTGAAAACGAGCTTTTACGTCTTCACAAGAAACTTCCTCCATAGATCCATCGAGAACAATACCATTGTAATCGTATATGAGGACCAAGTTGTCTAACCCTATCCTCCCAGCCCAACTACAAACTTCATGATTTATGCCCTCCATAAAGCATCCATCTCCAGCAAGGCAATAAACCTTTCCCGTAAAAATGGGGAAGCCCGGGCGATTAAACTTTGCGGCCATTATTTTCATGCTCAAAGCCATCCCGGCAGCATTACCAACGCCTTGCCCTAAAGGCCCTGTAGTGGCTTCCACTCCTTCAGTATGACCAAATTCTGGATGTCCGGGAGTCTTAGAATGCAGCTGTCGAAAATGCTGCAAATCTTCCATAGAAACGTTATATCCAGCTAGATGAAGACAAGAATAGAGGAGAGCCGAAGCATGTCCTGCAGATAAAACAAACCTGTCTCTATTGATCCACTTCGGATTTTTAGGGTTATGTTTTAGCACAAAGCCGAAAAGGTAAGCCGCTAATTCCGCACATCCTAAAGGCATCCCTGGATGTCCAGAACCGGCTTTTTGAATAGCCTCAATACTTAGCTGCTTAATAGACCCCGAAATTTTTTCTAAAATATCAGTATCTAATTCCTTGATAACCATACCCACCTATCCTTAAAAGAAAGAACCCTTTACTTTGCTCTACAAATCCAGAACCTATTCTACATAACCAACAAAAGCAAAAATTTTTCAAGAAATCGAAAGATACGTCTTTCTTGAAAGTTTTTCTGTCTTTCGTATTTTCTCCTGCTTATCAACGCCCCCACACTCTGCAATGAATAGAAAAAATAAAAAAACTCGCAAGCACGAGCTCAACGAAGACAAGCTGCAAACAACTATTTCCACATCAAAGCAGAAGATGAAATCTTTGGATCATAAAAAATCACTCTGCAAAAAGCAAGCAACGAAAAAACTTCCTACAGCAAAGAAACAAGCGATATAAAAACATCTTACAAGTATAATGCCCTTCTGAAGATTCATCTCTTCTTTCGAAAATGTAACTAAAGAATGTTATTGCTATGCTAAGTAACACTATTCGTGCTCGATTTTTAGAATTTTTTAAAAATAGAGGACACGTTCTCCTCCCTTCGTCTCCAGTTTTTCCTCATAACGACCCCTCTATACTTTTCATCAATGCAGGGATGAACCAATTTAAAAACATTTTTCTAAACAAAGAAAACACTGACTATACCAGAGTGTCTACCTCTCAAAAATGTATTCGAGCAGGCGGAAAACATAATGATCTGGAAAATGTCGGACATACTTCAAGACACCTAACTTTCTTTGAAATGCTAGGAAATTTTTCCTTCGGTGATTACTTCAAAAAGGAAGTCATCTCTTTTGCTTGGGAAGCATCTCTCTCTGTTTTTAACTTTGATCCTGAGAAAATTTGGGCCACTGTGCACGAGAAAGATGACGAGGCTTTTTCTCTTTGGGAAAAATATTTACCTACAGAAAGAATAGTCCGTCTTCAAGATAAAGATAATTTCTGGTCTATGGCAGATACTGGTCCTTGCGGCTTTTGTTCGGAACTTCTCTTCGATAGAGGAAATTCTTTTGGCTCAGCAAGCTCTCCAGAACATGACCCCGAAGGCGAACGCTTCTTGGAATACTGGAACCTAGTTTTCATGGAATTTAATCGTGCCAAAGAAGGTTCATTAACCCCGCTGCCTAAAAAAAATATTGATACAGGAGCTGGATTGGAGCGCCTAGTTTCTCTCCTTGCTGGCACTTCTTCTGTCTTTGAAACAGATGTCCTGAGGCACATTATAGAAAAAATCGAACGCCTATCTAACAAAAACTACTCTCCCTCTAACCAAGGAGCCCCTTTCCGGGTGATCGCTGACCATGTTCGTTCCCTATCCTTTGCCATCGCTGATGGATTGCTTCCAGGAAACGTAGATAGGGGATATGTTCTAAGAAAAATTCTTCGACGAGCTGTCAACTATGGAAAACTAATCGGTTTTAATAACCCTTTCCTCGGAGAAATTATCCCTTCCCTCATAGAGGTCATGGGTGATGCTTACCCAGAATTAAAAGAGGCTGAAAACCACATCTGTAATGTTCTAACAGGGGAAGAGGAAAATTATTTGCGGACTCTAAACCGTGGGGGAACTCTCTTCCAAAAAATTATTGCTCACTCTCAATCTAAAGGGATCATCTCAGGAGAAGATGCTTTCAAATTGAAGGATACTTACGGCTTGCCCTTAGATGAAATTTGTCTGATGGCTAAAGACCACAACATTTCTGTAGATGTAGAGGCTTTCTCTCTTCTGGATCAACAATCCCGCGATCTCTCTAGAAAATCTGCAGGAAAAACCAAAGTAGATCTCAGTTCCTCCTATGAACTTTTAGATTCTGATTTTTCTTCTACATTTTGCGGGTACGAAACCACTTCTTCTGAAAGTTTTATCCTTTGCTTGCTCAAAGACGGCAAACCTGTTGATTCATTGACTGAAGGAGAACAAGGAGAAATTATCCTTTCTCAGACTCCCTTCTACTCAGAAAAAGGAGGGCAAGTTGGAGACCAAGGAGAAATTTTTTCTTCTTCGGGATCTTTCTTTGTAGAGGACACTCAGTCTCCACGAGCAAATATTATAGTACATAAGGGCAAAATGACCACAGGTTCTTTATCTGTTCGTGAAGCCATAACGGCTCAAGTTAATCGCGGAAGAAGATTGAAAATTTGCGCTAATCACTCCTCTTGCCATCTACTTCATAAAGCTTTAGAAGTGGTTCTTGGGTCTCACGTGCGCCAAGCAGGCTCATACGTTGACGAATCCAAAATTCGTTTGGATTTCACTCACCATCAAGCGCTAACTAAAAAAGATCTCAGAGCTATTGAAGACATCGTTAACGAAAAGATTCAAGAGAATCTAGAAATCAACGTCCGCGAATCTCTATACAGCGATGTTATCCATTGTTCTGAAATCAAGCAGTTCTTCGGGGATAAATATGGCGATGTCGTACGCGTCGTTGACATGGAGTTCTCCAAGGAACTTTGTGGAGGAACTCATGCAAAGTCTACTGGATGCATAGGTGCTTTCCTTATCGTTAAAGAGCAGGCCGTAGGAACGGGAATTCGTCGTATAGAAGCTATATCTGGAGAAGAAGCCTTAAAGTTTTTGAGAAGGAAGGAAGATTTATTAGCTTCCTTATCGAAAAAACTACAAACTCCCGAGGACTCTTTGGAAATAAAGTTGGACAATCTTTACAAAGAACTTTCTGAAGCCAAAGAAACCATAAAAAAACTAGAAGATCTTTTCATTCTTCAAGACATCGAACACCTAAAATCTAGTAAAATTGAAGAAAAAATCTCTCTTATTATCCATGAGATAGATTCTAATTATGCTCATGCCATTAGAACCTATGCAGACAAGCTTCACCACAAAACCCCCTCAAACCTTGTCTCCATTCTCACAACAAGCAAAGGAGAGAAAAACACCATTTTAATAAAAATATCTGACAATCTCGTAGCTGAAGGCTTTCATGCAAACTCTTTACTACATACCATCCTTCTCCCTCTAGGAGGAAAATGTGGGGGCAAAGCTAACTGTTCCCAAGGAAGCTCTCCCAAACAGCCTCAGCCAGAAGACATTATTTCGACCGTACAACAATGGATCTTAACCCAAAGCAAATAAACACACCCTTCTTCTCCCATTGTCAAGAAGACTTTAAAGAAGGGAAGTCTTTAGTTATAGAAAATATTGGCTCAGGAGCTGTTGCGTTCCTGACAACAAAACTCTTTTATGATAGACGCGACTCTATAGTTGTCGTAACAACTCAACAACGTTTTGATGACCTTCTAGGAAATATTGAAACGTTCTTGGGGCAGCCTCCAGAAGAGTTTCCTTCTTCAGAGATTGATTTGTCTTTGAAATGGGTAAACGTTGACGCCGTAGGAAAAAGAGATTCTCTTCTTCACACCTTATCAGAAAAAAACAGCCCCACCTTTTGTCTTACAACACTAAAAGCCATTTTAGAAAAAACCCCAACTCCCAAAGAATCGGCTTCTCGATACATTACTCTCTCCATCAATGATGAAATTAGTTCGGAAACCGTTATAGATCTTCTAAAAGAACTAGGATATCAACATTCGAGCTTAGCTATAGAAAAAGGTGAGTTTGCTTTCCGCGGGGGTATCGTAGATATATTTCCCCTGTCTTCCACAGAACCTGTACGTCTAGAATTTTGGGGAGAAACTTTATCTTCCATAAGGATCTACGACCCTAAAAGCCAGCTTTCTACTGGTAAAATCTCAAACGTTAATATTACTCCCGCCAATGATTTCTCCAGAGAAAACTTTTCTGGGGCATTAACAGATTATTTTGATTCCCAATCTTTGTACGTTTTCGATGAGATTATGGAATTGGAATCAGATTATGCAAATCAAGTTGGCGTATTCAGAACTCATAAAAAACAATTTCTTGCCATTGACGAGCTATGGAACAATATTGCAAGCAATCCTAAACTCTTTTTATCATCACAGGTTTTATCCCAAGAAACCCTAAATAAAAGTTCCATAGAAATATTAGCTTCTACCTTTTCAATAAAAAGAGTCGCTTCTCCTTTTTTGAAAATAGATCAAGAATTCATCAGCAGCGAAGAAAATACTAATGCTCTAGCCTCTTATGCAAAGTACTTGGAAGATTTTGTTCCCTCTCTTCAAGAAGGTCTCTCTCCGTCCATTTGTGTCTATGGAGCAAAAGGGAAGACTCTTACAGAATCTGCAACGCTTTTACAAGCCTCTGCACAAAAATTTTCTGTATGCACCCGAGAAGGAACTTTATCTTCTGGATTCTTTTTCCCCGAAGGAGGCTTTGCAGCCATCTCATTGTCAGAATTTTCTCATAAGAAAATCTTGCGTAGACAAAAACAACGCAGTTACTTCTCTTCTTCAACTGAAGAAGTATACGTTCCTTTACCAGGAGACACTGTCGTTCATTTGCAGAACGGTATAGGAAAGTTTTTAGGTGTTGAAAGAAAACCCAATCACCAAAACGTAGAAACAGATTACATGGTGATAGAGTATGCCAACAAAGCAAAGTTATATGTTCCCTCTGACCAAGCTTTTCTTATATCCAAATATGTAGGCTCTTCAGAGAAATCTCCCGACTTACATGATTTAAACAGCTCTAAATGGAAACGCTGTAGAGATCTTACAGAAAAATCTTTAATCGCTTATGCGGAAAAATTATTGAAGCTAGAGGCAGAAAGAACCACCCTACCAGCCTTCATTTATCCCCCAAATGGCGAGAATGTAAGAAAGTTTGAGGAGTCTTTCCCTTATGAAGAAACTCCTGATCAACTGAAAGCTATAGATAGTATTTACTCTGATATGCTTTCCGACAAAGTCATGGACCGCCTAATCTGTGGTGACGCAGGCTTTGGAAAAACAGAAGTTCTTATGCGCGCAGCTGTAAAGGCTGTTTGCGATGGGGGCAAACAAGTTATTGTCATGGTTCCCACAACCATTTTAGCTCTCCAGCATTACGAAACCTTTTGTCAAAGGATGAGCGATCTCCCTATAAAAATAGGTGTCCTCTGCCGATTTTCGGGAACCAAAAATACAAGGCAATTATTAAATCAGGTGGGTGCCGGGGAAATAGATATCCTAATAGGCACTCATCGAGTGATCGGCAAAGACGTTTCTTTTAAAAACCCTGGGCTGCTAATCATTGACGAAGAACAACGTTTCGGAGTAAAGGTCAAGGAACACCTGAAACAACTACACCCAGACATTGATTGTCTTACAATATCGGCTACTCCCATTCCTAGAACCCTGTACATGTCTCTGTCTGGAGCTCGTGACTTATCGGTCATAACCGTCCCTCCCTATGATCGCCTTCCTGTGAGCTCTTTCGTCGTAGAAAAAAAAGACGAAACTATTCAAGCAGCTATCAAACATGAGCTCCTTCGAGGAGGCCAAGCCTATGTTATTCACAATCGGATAGAAACAATCTTTTCTTTAGCAGAAAATATCCGCACATTAATTCCCGAAGCTAAAATTTCCGTAGCTCATGGTCAAATGAATTCCGAAGAACTCACAAAAATCTTCGAAAATTTTAAAGCAGGAACAACTAACGTCTTGGTGGCAACGGCTCTAATAGAGAATGGTATAGACATTCCTAATGCTAATACAATACTTATTGATAATGCAGATAAGTTCGGTATGGCAGACCTCTACCAAATGAAAGGACGCGTAGGTCGATGGAACAAAAAAGCCTACTGCTACTTCATGGTTGCAAATGCAGAAATTTTATCAAGTAGAGCAGCAAAAAGATTGGAAGCTCTCAATAAACAAGAATATGGGGGCGGAATGAAAATCGCCCTGGAAGACCTCGAAATCCGCGGAGCGGGGAACATCTTAGGAACAGATCAATCAGGACACATTACTTCCATTGGCTTCAACCTCTACTGTAAACTACTCAAAAAAGCTGTGAAAAATCTCAAGAAAAACAAAACCCAGGGAATCTTTGGTGATGATGTCAAAATAGAATTCCCCTACAACTCCTCCATCCCAGAAAGCTACGTTCCATCAGCCACGATAAGAATAGAATTCTATCAAAAAATCGGTAATGCAGAAACCGATGAAGACCTTGACGAAATTAAGGAAGAGTTAAGAGATCGCTTCGGCCCTTATGATACCTCCATAGAGCTGCTATTTGTTCTTGCAAAGATTCGTCTTTTCGCTGTAAAAAACAACTTTTCCATAATCAAAGCGACATCAAACACTCTATTTGTGGTCCAGAAGCATGGAAAGTCTGAAGAAATTCGCAAGACTTTGCCCTTCAGTCTGTCCCCCGACCCTGAAGAGTTGTTTTCAGATGTCGTTAAAGCTATAGGTATGGCCTTTCCCTTAGAAAGTTCCTTATCAGAAGAAGCCTCTTCTTCTTGAAATTCCTAACGGGATAGAGCTAAACAAATTTTTCAGCCGAGGGTTTTATGTCTACCTTCCTTGACGCTCTATCACAGAAAGCATCCTCTACACCTATTTGGTTTATGCGACAGGTGGGGCGGTATATGCCTGAGTACCAACGGTTAAAGAAAAACCGTGATTTGTTTTCTATCTTCCACGACGAAGAAACAATCGTACAAGCAACCCTTCTAGGCCCTCAAATTTTGCAAACAGATGCAGCAATAATTTTTGCAGACATTCTCTCTATTCTCGATGGCTTCAATATCCCCTATAAATTTTCCCCAGGCCCTGTCATCAACTTTTCAACAGAAAAACCTTTAACTTTTACAGAAGATCCGAAAGAAACTTTTTCTTACCTATACAAAGCCATCTCTGAATTAAAACGCTCCTTAAAAGTTCCTCTCATCGGGTTCTCTGCATCTCCTTTCACGCTAGCCTCCTACCTACTGGAGGGTGGCTCCTCTAAAGATTTTAACAAGGCAGCCAAAACCTGGTATGAACAACCAGAGTTTTTTCTTACTCTCATGAAAACCTTGAGTTCTGCGATCGTTTCTTATCTAGAGGGTCAAGTGCGAGCCGGAGTAGATGTCATCCAATTGTTTGATTCTACCTCTCATCGATTACCCAAAGATCTTTTTCAAAAATATGTAATAGAAATTAACACCAAACTTATAGAAAAGCTACAACACCTAAAAGTTCCCGTGGTTCTTTTCTGTCGAAATTCATCTTTCTTTATCGACAGTCTAAAACAAACTGGAGCAACAGCTCTCAGTATCGATTGGCACAAGCCTATAGAGGAAGTGCTTACCGAAAACGATAAAAACATTTCTTACCAAGGCAACATAGATCCAGCTCTTCTATTATTACCTAAGCAAGACCTATTGAGGTTTTTTGCTCCTCAATTCCAAAAAATAAAAAACTTCCCAAACTACATCCTGAATACAGGCCATGGAATCCTTCCAGAAACCCCACTAGAAAATGTTTTAGCCTTAATAGATTATGTTCGGAATCAATTTTAATTTTCTTAAAGGCCTCCAAGGGCCTGCTCCTCGTTATACCAGTTACCCAACCATACCTGAATGGTTCGATTGCAATTCTTCTATTTCAGCAGAAGAGGCCTTGCAAGAATTAGATAAAAGAAAAGAAGCTCCGTTATCTCTGTATTTTCATATCCCTTTTTGCAGGACAATGTGTTTGTACTGTGCTTGCTCTGTGGTCCTTAATAGGAACCCCGAAGTAGAATTAAAATACGTAAATACCCTAATGAAAGAGATCGATCTTGTTTGTGAATTCATTGGTTCTAAGCGCAGGGTAACTCAACTACATTTTGGAGGAGGCACCCCAACAAAAATTAGCCCCAAACTTTTTGAAAAACTGTTCGACAAGATCGTTTCCTCTTTCAACCTTGATTTCTCAAAGGAAATTAATATAGAAATCGACCCCAGGACATCCCTACCAGGCACAACTGGAGACCCCCACTTTCTTCGTTCTTTAGGATTTAATCGTGTTAGTTTAGGAATTCAAGATTTCAATCCAGAAGTACAAGAAGCTGTCAGACGCCGACAAACAGAGAGTCAATCTACATCCACCTACAGAGAAGCTCGCTCCGCGGGATTTGATAGCATCAATATGGATTTCATCTATGGCCTTCCTAAACAAACTCCTCAAACCTTCGCTCGCACAATAGAGAAAACCCTAGAACTTCAGCCCAACCGTATAGCTTTATTTTCTTTTGCTAAAGTCCCTTGGATAAAACAGCACCAAAAAGCCATCAAAGATTACCAACTACCAGACATGGAGCAAAAGTTTCGCATCTATTCCGAATCCCGAAAAGCATTGACAACTTCTGGATACCTACCGATAGGTATGGATCATTTTGCCTTACCCGACGACGATCTAGCGCAAAGTTTTTTAGCTAAAACTTTAATCCGTAATTTCCAAGGGTATTCTCTACCTCTTGCAAATGACCTTATTGGCTTCGGAATGACAGCCACTAGTCTTATAGGTACAACCTATTTACAGAATGCAAAAACTTTATCCGATTACGAACATTCCATAAACATCGGCTCTTTAGCAACGCGAAAATATAAGAATCTTTCCCGAGATGATCAGATAAGGAAGTGGGTTATTCACACTATCATGTGTACGTTCCTAATAGACAAAAAAATTTTTTCAGAAATTTTCCTAGTTGATTTTGATGAATACTTTGCTTCTGCTTATGATCGACTTCTCGGGATGGAAAGTACCGGTCTTATTCAGAATTCTAAAGAAGCCCTTTCTGTAACTCCTTTAGGAGAAATGTTTGTCAGGGTAATAGCAACAGCCTTTGACGCTTATCTTCTAAAAAAAACAGACCCTCTTAAAAATATTTTTTCGTCATCCATATGAAAAAACGTTTCGTAATTATTGGCGCTGGATTAACAGGGCTCTCTGTAGCCTATCTTCTTAACAAAAAATACGGGAATGCTATTCAAATCACTATTTTGGAACGCTCCTCGACTCCTGGTGGACTTGTTACGTCTAAACAATCTAAAGGGTTTAATTTTGATTTGGGACCAAAAGGATTTCTAACCAGTGGCGAGGGTTTTTTTACAAAACAATTAATTCAGGATCTTTCTATCCCGCTACTCTTTTGTAATAAGTCTGCAAAAAAACGCTACATACGATTTAACAACAAAACAAGAAAGATAGGGCTCCCCAGCCTACTATCTCAAGGGCTTATTTCCTCTATTATCAAAGACCTGAGGGTTAAACCTTGCTCTGTTGAAGAGACTGTACGAAGTTTTTTTGACAGACACGCAACACCAAAAATGATCCAAAATATCTTAGCTCCTGTCACAACAGGCATCCGTGCCGGCTATCCAGAAGTTTTATCAGCAACCTTAGCCTTTCCCTCTTTAAAACAACGGGAACAACAACACGGCTCTCTCTTAAAAAGCTTCCTACATGACTTCTTCTCTTCTCCTCGAAAGCAAGCAAAAACCAAAAGCCCTATGTTAGCAACACCTAAAGGAGGTATGTCTTCATTAATAAAAGGACTACTAAAAAAACTCCCTTTTTCTCCCGTGTACAACGAAGCTGTGCAAAAAATCATCCTTTCCCCTCAACTACAAATTCTCACACACAAAGCTCTATACCCTGCAGATACCCTCATATACACTGGCCATATAAAATCCTTAGCCACCCTTCTTCCTTCCATCCCTTTCGATGGACTTCTAAACAAAATTAAAGATCGGCCTTTATCATGCCTCTCGTTGGGATGGGACTCTCCCAATATTTTAAAAAAACGTGGATACGGGATGCTTATAGCTGATGAACCACCAATTTTAGGAATTGTCTGGACTACAGAAATATTTCCAGAAATAGCTCAAGGAAAGACTCAAATCGCTCTTTTATTCGATTCAAACTTAAAGGAATCTGATGCTCTGAAACATGGAATACTAGCGTCGCAAAAATATCTCAATATATTCCAAAGACCAGATGCTTTTGCCTACTCTTTTGCTCCTGATGGCATCCCTCAACTGACCCCAGGATTTTCAGAGGAACTATCAAGTTTAGAACAAACTCTCCCCCATTCGATCAAACTAGCAGGCCATCATGTTGTAGGTCCAGGAGTTAATCGTTGTATAGCAAATGCGTACTCCCTTGTACAAACCCTATGAAAAACTTTCTTGGGGAAAAACAGAACCATAGTTGGCAATAAAAACCTCCCCCAACTGTAAGGATGCTGCTAGGGTTCCATCAAAATGTTTCCCGCACCTAGATTCTGACAAGAGATTATTTTCCATACTCTCCACCAAATGATCTATTAAAGCGTCTTCTTCATTCCTCAATGCATAACATTTGGCTAAAAGAAGCCCTATCTGATTCCCTGCTTTGTAAAAAGTGGTGGGATTATCCATACGCCAACAACCTGTTATAGGATGTGTAGATGAAAAAAATTCTTCCTTAAGTTCTTCTAGAACTATCGTTGCATCAATTAAAGATGCTGGAGAGCATTTCTCCATTAAAGTTTCGACAAGGGCTCGGCGTATAGTAAATCTTATATAAGCTCTTTCGGCTTCTCTACCTAATCCATGGGGAAGATTAACTAAGTTTGATGCAGCAGCTCTCAAATCTTTTTCCTTCTCTTCCAAGGAAGTCCTACCCAGGCTAGACAAATAATAAGCAATAGATGCCAGCGCCGAGGAAGGAAATTTTTGAGAGAAATGTTGCGCTTTCAGATAAATATCTTCCAAAGAGCCACACCCAAGGAAATAGGGTTGCAGTAGAAAAAACAATCTATCCCCGTAAGCGATTTCTACTTTCCCTAAAGTTTCGAACAGTCTGGGAAAATCTAAATTAAAACAGTTCGGAATTCTAGATACTATAGAAAGAAAATACGACCTAAGCAAAGGAGATGCCTCTAAGAAAAATTTTTCATCAAAAAAAACCTTTCTTCCCTGCGTGCATGCAGCAAAACATTGAGAAGCCATGGAAAGAAATTTATTATCGAAACCTTCCACATTAAAAGAGTTTCCTTTCCTTACGGCAACGAGAACTTTTAAAGCTTCCCGAGAAGTTTTATCCCAAGAATTTTTTTGTAGGCTCTTATCTAACTTTTCCGTATTTTCGAAAGCGACAACTTCTTCGACTATGGAGAATATTTCATTCGATAATAACGACGTCCGTGCACAAAAATCTTCTTTAGGCCTCTTGTTAGACACATTTAAATCTAATAAATTCTTTACAACCTCTAAGTCCTCTCTTTGCTCTAAATCAAAACTAAAAGGCATCAAATTCAGCAAAGAAGCAAAAATCTCTTCGTATAAAGTCATCTCTTCCACAGAAAAACGATTTTGCAAAAAAGCTTTTATATTTTTTTCTTTTCTCAAAGAAAATGGGTACAGATGTAATTCTTCCGGAGAGGAGAAAAATAATCCGTATAGGCTCAAAATCATGTTTTTCTCTTTAAAAGGCATTTTTTGCGCCTCTTTTCGCATGAAATCAAAGCAACTGTGTTGGTCTCCTCGTAACGCCTTACATAAAAACCAAGCCACTCCGCTTTCCGTTCTAGCCCAATTTTTATATGCCTTAAGAAAAAATACTTCCGCTCGAGAATACATCTGCTTTCTAGTTGTTTCACAAGCTATATTCATAGCCTGCTTGAGTAGGCTACAACCAAGGCATTCCCAAATATCCGAAAGAAAACAACTTGAATTGGGAGAATTCTTCAAGCCTTCTTCCAAAATTGATACAGCTTCAGCAAACAAACCTTGTCGATAGGCTCTCGCTCCCAAAAAAAATAAATAGCTAGAATAATACGGAGAATCCTCCTTAAAAAATTCTTTCTCCCCAGCTTCTAATAAGCTATCTAATCTTGCTTGCTCACAACTTTTCAAATACCATTCCAACAATTTGAAATAACCGTTACAAGCAATAGATCCAGATAAGTATCGACCTCGGTCTATCAAAACTTCTAACTCTTGGACGGCCTCTCGCAAGGAACTAACACTACGATTTAAAGCGTCAGAAAACAATATTCTATCTACCTCCCAGGACCTGGCAACCTCTCCCTTTGCTATAAGTTCTAATAGACAAGACAAAGCGTCTGCATAATTCTTTTCTTTCAAACAAACTTTACTGATTAACCCCATTAATTCTCGGCTTGTCTTACCTTCCTTTTTAGCTAAAAAAAATTTCGAAGTTTCGTCTATCCTAAGAAGAAAATATTTTTCTAACTTTAACAAGTGAGGATCCAAATAGACTTTTCCGGTAGATATATCCTCGAAAAGATTTTTAGCTAGCATAGAGCACTCCGAATACCTTTCTGAAGAGAAAGCTTGCTCTACTTCATATTTTCTATTCGTGTAGTCCCCTAATAAAGCAAGTTTGCAAACATTCATCAGCAAGGAATCTTGCCACGACATTTTATCTTGAACTTCCTGTGGAAGGCCAAAAAGTTTATCCACAAGTTGAGGCAAGGGTAGTTTTTCCGGATTAAGTGTTTGGAGGTATGCCATCAATTCTGTTCGCGCTTGCTTTGGGAGCCCGGGGATCCGCAGAGTGTTTTTAATAACTTCAACGGCTTTGTCAGATTCTCCTTCTTTCACCAAAGAAGAAGCCAGAATTTTAGAAAGGCTTGCCGCAGTAACAAACTCCTGAACGGAAAACTTAGCCCCAGGTTCTTTTACAACATCTAAAAAAGTTTGGAAAAACGCCAACTGCTCTTGCAGAGACTTTCTTTCTAACACTTCTTTAAATTCTCCATTCAAAATGGCTCCAGAGGAAGCTTTTATTTTACTTCCTTGCTTTATCCCACTAGAAGTGGTGTGCGCTGTTCTACTGGATGCCAGCAAACTGGAGGGATTACTCAAGAGAATACTGACGATAATGATCCAATGAGACCAAGGCATAAAAAAAGTCTTTATGAAAAGCCTAAACAAAGCTCCTTCCTCGTTAAAATAAGATGCCCCACCTATAAGAAAACGCATTTTGAACAAAAATAAAACTGATTTTTTTTCAAAAAATTCAACAACAAAAGAATTTTAATAACACACTGATAAACAAAGAGGTTATAACTTAGGCCATAGTTTTTTTGTCTGCTCTAATCATTTTTTTTCTAAAAAACAGTTGCATGAATTCTTATCAACAAACTAATTAAAAAAATTGAAACTAATACAACTAACCCGTTTGAGGATTATTCTTCATGGCGCTCAAAGACACGGCAAAAAAAATGAAAGATCTTTTAGAAAAAATTCTAAGTGATCTTTCCAAAGCAGACAATGGTAACAAAGCGGCGGCTCAAAGAGTACGCACGCAATCTATCAAATTAGAAAAAGTTGCCAAAGTATACAGAAAAGAATCTATCAAAGCAGAAAAATCTGGTTTGATGAAGAGGAAACCTGCAGCAAAAAAAGCTTCTACAAAGCGCGTTGCTGCATCGAAAAAGACAGTTAAAACATCTTCTAGACCTATGAGAAAAGTAGTAAAGAAAAAAGCTACTTGCTCAACGAAGAAATGTGTTTCTGGAGCTAAAAAGAAAAAAGCTCCTAAAAGATCTTCGAGAAGATAGCTTCTTTTTGACCTCCTTCCTTAGGCGACATGTTTTTCATGTCGCCATTCCTCTTCTTTTTTAGCCTCTTATTGTAGAAAAGCTATCCATCTGTTACCGTTGGTGCTGCTTTCTTTTTTAAGAGTCTTCCGTAATGATTATTGCTTCTGACACCCCTCCAGCTTGTCCGCATTTTGGCTCTTGCGGCGGGTGTTCGTACCCTCGCGATGCCTATGAGCTTAGCCTAAAGGAAAAACAAGATGCCCTACTTTCTCTTTTTTCCCCTTTAATATCCTCTTCCTCTTTTCAAGGAATTGTGCGTTCACAGCCGTTGCAAGCTTTCAGAAATAAGATGGAGTTTTCCTTCTTCCAAACAGTAGACGGGAACAAGTCTTTAGGGCTAATGTCTAATAAAAAACCTCGCTACGCGGTCCCTATAAATTCCTGTTTTATTGCCGGAAAAACTTTTATCGACTGTCTGGAACTTGTCCGCTCTTGGTGGCATAAACACCCGAACATTTCAGCATACTTTGCCCCCAAAAACAAAGGTTCTCTAATATCCCTCACTATAAGAAAAAGTAATGTTTCTGAAGATATTCTTATAATGCTAACGTCCTCTGGGAGGCCTGAATACAAGGTGGCCCCTAACCAACAAGATTCTTTTGTCGAACATCTCTTAGAAAGCTCTCTTCCTATCACGTCCATAGTATGGGAAGAAAAGCTTGTTCAAAAGGGCTTTCCCACATCTTTTTCTCAAAAAATTCTCTATGGAGAAGGGTTTTTATGGCAAAAGCTTCCTGCTGCTAATAAGACTAGGGATCTCTTGTTTAAGGTTTATGCCAAAAGTTTTTTTCAACCCAACCCTAAACAAGCCGCCCATATTTCTCAAATTATCTATGACTTTTTACAGCCCTCTGGCCAGGAACTGGTGCTAGATCTTTTTTGCGGAGCGGGCACCTTAGGCATCTGTCTAGCAGATTCTGTGTGTGCTGTACAAGGAATAGAAATAGTCCCTGACGCCGTAACTTCTGCTAAAGAAAATATTTTGATAAACCAATTAGAAAAAAAGGTTTCAGTAGCCCAAGGGGACGCTAAAACCTTTTGTCGATCCTTAGCCTCTTCTCAAGAAGTATCATTATTTTCGACAGTCCAAAAACCAGATGTTGTAATCGTCGACCCTCCTCGCTGTGGAATGCAAACAAAAACTTTAAAATATCTGCTAAGGATTAGTCCTCCCTGCATTATTTACGTCTCTTGCAATCCCAAAACACAATACGAGGAGTGCGAAACATTATCAAAAGAAGGTTATGAGTTAGTAGCAATGAAAGCTGTCGACCAATTTCCTTTTACAACACATGTAGAGAATATCGTCCTTATGAGAAAAAAATAAAATTTTATAAAAACAGTCCTGTCAGCAGACAAATCTCCATTGCTTGAGAAGCTCCTCTATGTTATCCTGAATTCCTTTGGTATATTATAGGGAGTTTTTCTATGCTGCGCCGATTTCTCTCGGTTTTTTTCCTTTTATCAGCTTTATCATCTCCACTCTTTGCTGAAGCAACAGCAGACTCAACCTCCGGAGGGAGCTTTACGCCCTCAGCTTTGATGTTGGTCGTTGCTATTTTCTTCTTTTATTTTATTCTCTGGCGGCCAGAACAAAAGCGAAGAAAAGCAGCAGAAAAAACCCGTAGCGAGCTAGCTAAAGGCGATAAAGTTACTGCAATGGGAATTATCGGAACTGTAGACCAAGTCTTGGAGCATACCGTCATTTTAAATATTGCTTCAGGGAAAATTGAAGTTTTAAAAGCTGCCGTTAATGAGGTCTTAAAACCAGAAAAGTCCAAGTCTTAATAAAGATCAAAACCCTGAGCAATGGGTGGTTCTCTCCAGAAGAATATCCATTGCTTTTTTTATTTTTAGCACTATAATTCGGCTTTCAATACCTTTAGCTTTGAGGGATATACTGAGTTATGGATTGGCTTCAGGGCTTATTTGTCGTAGTAGTAGCTGGGCTAATTTTTTCTTGTATAGGTCTTTTTTTAACAGTTCTTATTCTCGTTACAAAGAAACTCTTTGTTAAAGTGTGCTCCTGCAAGCTACGTATCAATAAAGACGACTCTAAAACAAAAGTCGTCGATAGCGGACAGTCTCTCCTATCAGCTCTTTTATCTTCAGGAATTCCTATCCCATCCCCATGTGGAGGGAAAGCGGCTTGCAAACAATGTAAAGTACGCATCAAAAATGCGGAAGCCCCTCTAGAGACAGATCGATCTACGTTTTCAAAAAAGCAACTAGAAGAAGGCTGGAGATTGTCTTGTCAGTACAAAGTACAGCACGATCTCGATTTAGAAATAGAAGATCGATACCTAAATGCAACGACTTGGGAAGCTGAAGTTATTTCTAACCAAAACGTTGCAACCTTTATTAAAGAACTAGTAGTTAAAGTTGATGAAAAAACTAGTATTCCCTACAAACCGGGAGGATACCTGCAGATAACCGTTCCTCCTTATAAAACCAACACGTCTGATTGGAAAAACACCATGGACCCCCGGTATTTATCAGACTGGGAACATTTTCATTTATTTGATACCGTTATAGATTATACAAATCTGGAACATCAGGAAGTTCAAAGAGCTTATTCATTGGCCTCCTATCCAAAAGAATCTCCTATACTCAAGTTCAATATCCGGATAGCTACTCCACCCTTCGTTAATAATTATCCTGAAGAAAATATCCCTTGGGGAGTCTGTTCTTCTTATATTTTCTCTTTGAAGCCAGGTGATAAGATTCTCATTTCTGGACCCTATGGAGAGTCTTTCATGAAGGAAGATAGCCGACCGTTAATTTTTCTTATAGGCGGAGCTGGATCTTCCTTTGGCAGAAGCCACATCATGGATCTTCTTAAAAATAAAAATAGTTCCAGAGACATCACTCTCTGGTATGGAGCCAGGTCACTAAAAGAAAATATTTATGAAAAAGAATACAAAGATTTAGAAGCTTCTTTTCCTAACTTTCACTATCACCTAGTCCTTTCTTCTCCATTACCAGAAGATATAGAGGCTGGATGGGATACTAAAGATCCTGTAAAAACCAATTTTCTTTTCAAAGCCTTTGAACTAGGACAGTTAAACAAACTAGACAATCCAGAAGATTATTTATACTATGTTTGTGGACCACCCCTTCACAACAGCAGCATTTTAAAATTACTAGACGATTACGGCGTAGAAAGATCGTCAATAGTTCTTGATGACTTCGGAAGTTAAAGGAGCTTTTACAAGCTCCTTTTTTCTATTGGCAGTATTTCCTACTTCCCTTCCCATTCGAAAAAGCTTTTGATTACGACGGATGTATATTGGAAAAGCGATAAATAGCAGGTCTTCCGTTTTATAAAAAATTCTAAAAATAAAAAGGTTTAACGTTCTCTAAAAACAGGGAACCTCTCTTTCGAACTAAAGGGAGAACAAGCACATGCTTTAAAATATTTTCAAGGCTAAGCCGAAGAAAAACGTTTCTTTATAGAACGCTAAAAAATAGGCCTTTAGGAGACTAGTTTTCGGAAAAACACTACAAAAAAAAAGAGAGGGAAAACCTCTCTTTCGAACTAACTAGAAACAGTTAGGAATAAAAAAAAGAAAACTTGGCAACGACCTACTCTTCCATACTCTTGTGTACAGTACCATCGGCGATAAAGAGCTTAACTTCTGAGTTCGGAATGGGTTCAGGTGTGTCCTCTTCTCTATTGTCACCAAGCTAATTCTGGTATCGTTTTCACGTATACTAATAGACGCTTAAGAAAGTCTATGATGGAGACTTACACTTGATCATTTAACTCAACAACAAAGCCTACTAGGCTTCGTTTATGATAAAAAGGCCAAGTCGATGGACATATTAGTATTGGTAAGCTAAACACATTACTGTGCTTACACCCCCAACCTATCAACCACGTAGTCTACATGGAGTCTCATAGGGATACCATATCTTGAGGGAGGCTTGGCATTTAGATGCTTTCAATGCTTATCCTTTCCGAACGTAGCTACTCGGCTATGCTTTTGGCAAAACAACCGACACACCATTGGTTCGTCCATTCCGGTCCTCTCGTACTAGGAACAGCTCCTCTCAAGTATCCTACGCCCACAAAGGATAGAGACCAAACTGTCTCACGACGTTTTGAACCCAGCTCGCGTACCGCTTTAATTGGCGAACAGCCAAACCCTTGGGACCTTCTCCAGCCCCAGGATGCGATGAGCCGACATCGAGGTGCCAAACCGCCACGTCGATATGAACTCTTGGTGGCGATCAGCCTGTTATCCCCGGAGTACCTTTTATCCGTTAAGCGACGGCGATTCCACTTTCCACCGCCGGATCACTAAGCCCGACTTTCGTCTCTGCTCGACTTGTAGGTCTTGCAGTCAACCTATCTTATACCTTTACGCTCTTCTCGTGATTGCCAACCACGATGAGATAAGCTTTGGGCTCCTCCGTTACTTTTTAGGAGGATACCGCCCCAGTAAAACTGCCCGTCTGGCAATGTCCGTTCTCCAGATTCATGGAGCAACGTTAGATTCCCAATTTGTTAAGACCAGTATTTCAACGGTGACTCCCATCTCCCTGACGAGAGATGTTCATAGTCTCCTGGCTATGCTACACATAACAAATCAAAAATCAATACCAAAGTACAGTAAAGGTTCACGGGGTCTTTTCGTCCTTTTGCGGGTAAACAGCATCTTCACTGCTACTACAATTTCACCGAGTCTTTCGTTGAGACAGTGCCCAGATCGTTACACCATTCGTGCAGGTCGGAACTTACCCGACAAGGAATTTCGCTACCTTAGCACCGTTATAGTTACGGCGGCCATTCACCAGGGCTTGGGTTCAATGCTTTGCCTTACGACTAACATATCCCTTTAACCTTTTGGCATTGGGCAGGCGTCACACCATATACTTCCCCTTGAGGTTTGCATAGTGCTGTGTTTTTGTTAAACAGTCGCCTGGGCCATTTCTCTGCGACCTCCCAGAGCTCATGCCGTAAAGACAATCACCCCAAAAGGCTCCCCTTATTCCGAAGTTACGGGGATAATTTGCCGAGTTCCTTAACGAAAGTTATCTCGCGCGCCTTAGAATACTCATCTCGCCCACCTGTGTCGGTTTTGGTACGGTCACCATCAACGGCTAGAAATTATTTCTTGAAAGCCTTGCGCCACACTATCGGTTCCTCCGAAGATTTCCCTTAATCACAACCTAGCCTTATGTTAGCGGATTTGCCTACTAACCAGCCTCATTGTGCTACGGACACATCCAATCGTCCGCGTGCTTAACGTACTCCGTCATTCCATTGCCATAGTTTTAGGTGGTACAGGAATATTTAACCTGTTACTCCATCGTCTACGCGTTTCCGCCTCGACTTAGGGGCCGACTAACCCAGGGAAGACGAGCTTGACCCTGGAAACCTTGGGCTTACGGCGAGGGAGATTTTCACTCCCTTTATCGTTACTTATGCCATGGATCTTCACTAGTATACGCTCCAACGCTTCTTACGATACATCTTCACTGCTGTATACTACGCTCTCCTACCGCGCACATCTCAAAAATGTGCACCCGCGATGTCGGTTTTATGCTTAGCCCCGATTATTATTGGCGCAATGATTCTCGATTGGTGAGCTGTTACGCACTCTTTAAATGATTGCTGCCTCTAAGCCAACATTCCAACTGTCTTAGAATCACCACTTCCTTACTCACTTAGCATAAAATTTGGGACCTTAATCGGCGATCTGGGCTGTTCCCCTCTCGACAACGAAGCTTAGCCCCCGCTGTCTATCTCCCGGACTCGCTTTTGGTATTCGGAGTTTGATTTCCGTTGGTAAGTCGGTAGACCCCCGCTAGAATTCAGTGCTCTACCCCCAAAAGCTTAATATCCGAGGCTAACCCTAAAGTTATTTCGGAGAGAACAAGATATCTCCAAGTTTGATTGGCCTTTCACCCCTATTCACAACTCATCCAAACCTTTTTCAACAGGTACTAGTTCGGTCCTCCACATAGTTTTACCCATGCTTCAACCTGGTCATAAATAGATCACTTGGTTTCGTGTCTAAATCAAACGACTAAACGCTCTTTTAAAACTCGCTTTCGCTTCGGCTCCGGAACGTATATCCCTTAACCTCGCCGTTTAACTTAACTCCCTGGCTCATCATGCAAAAGGCACGCCGTCAGCCGTAACTCCTAAAAGAAGCCATAGGCCTTCGACCGCTTATAAGCTACTGGTTTCAGGTTCTATTTCACTCCCTTAACAAGGGTTCTTTTCACCTTTCCTTCACAGTACTGGTTCGCTATAGGTCATCGACTAGTATTTAGCCTTGGAGAGTGGTCTCCCCAGATTCAAACCAGGTTTCACGTGTCTGGTCCTACTCAGGAATCGAATAGAGTCTCTTGTTTTTTCGCTTACGGGACTATCACCCTGTATCGTTCAACTTTCCAGAAATATTCAGCTAAAACTTAAGATCTCACGTTATCGACCCTACAACCCCGCATTAAATGCGGTTTGGGCTCTTCCCCTTTCGCTCGCCGCTACACAGGGAATCTCTTTGATTTCTTTTCCTCTGCCTACTAAGATGTTTCAGTTCAGCAGGTGTCGCCTCATACGCCTATGTATTCAACGCATGATGATAGAATATTAGTTCTATCGGGTTTCCCCATTCGGATACCCCCGGGTCATAGCTTATACCAACTCGCCGAGGATTACTGCAGGTAAACGCATCCTTCATCGCCTGTCGATGCCAAGGCATCCACCAATAGCTCTTAATAACTTGGCCTGTAAATTATTGATCCATGCAAGTCAACTTTTCACCATAAACTGTATTCTTAAACGTCTACTACTATATGTGAAAATACTTGATACCATTATTTACATAACATACTTAATCACAATATTCTCAAATGTAAAGAAAGCAACACTTGACAACGCAAAAGAGACAGAATGAGGGATATAAAACACTTGCCCAACCTAGTCAGGTTGTTAAAAACAACCATCCTTGTCCTTAAAAGGAGGTGATCCAGCCCCACCTTCCGGTAGGGCTACCTTGTTACGACTTCATCCCAGTCATCAGCCTCACCTTGGGCGCCTCTCTCCTAAAAAGGTTGAGTCAACGACTTAAGGTGAAACCAACTCCCATGATGTGACGGGCGGTGTGTACAAGGCCCGGGAACGTATTCACGGCGTTATGGCTGACACGCCATTACTAGCAATTCCGACTTCATGTAGTCGAGTTGCAGACTACAATCCGAACTGGGGCCGGCTTTTGGGATTTGCTCCACCTCACGGTCTTGCTACCTTCTGTACCGGCCATTGTAGCACGTGTGTCGCCCTGGGCATAAGGGCCATGCTGACTTGACGTCATCCTCGCCTTCCTCCTGGTTAACCCAGGCAGTCTCACTAGAGTTCCCACCCAAAGTGCTGGCAACTAGTGATAAGGGTTGCGCTCGTTGCGGGACTTAACCCAACACCTCACGGCACGAGCTGACGACAGCCATGCAGCACCTGTGTATCCGTCCTTTCGGAAAGCGACATTTCTGCCGCGGTCGCATACATGTCAAGCCCAGGTAAGGTCCTTCGCGTTGCATCGAATTAAACCACATGCTCCACTGCTTGTGCGGGCCCCCGTCAATTCTTTTGAGTTTCACCCTTGCGAGTGTACTCCTCAGGCGGCACACTTAACGCGTTAGCTACGACACGGATGGGGTTGAGTCCATCCACACCAAGTGTGCATCGTTTACGGCAAGGACTACCAGGGTATCTAATCCTGTTTGCTCCCCTTGCTTTCGCGCCTCAGCGTCAGGAGTAAATTAGAAAAGCGCCTTCGCCACTGGTGTTCTTCCACATATCTACGCATTTCACCGCTACACGTGAAATTCCCTTTTCTCCATCTACCCTCTAGAAAGATAGTATTGGATGCTGGCTTGGGGTTGAGCCCCAAGATTTAACATCCAACTTTCCTTTCCGCCTACACGCCCTTTACGCCCAATAAATCCGATTAACGCTAGCACCCTCCGTATTACCGCAGCTGCTGGCACGGAGTTAGCCGGTGCTTCTTTACCTGGTACGCTCAAGTTTTCTGGATATTAGCCAAAATCCCTTATTCCCAGGCGAAAGTGTTTTACAACCCTAAAGCCTTCATCACACACGCGGCGTCGCTTCGTCAGACTTTCGTCCATTGCGAAAGATTCTCGACTGCAGCCTCCCGTAGGAGTCTGGGCAGTGTCTCAGTCCCAGTGTTGGCGGTCAATCTCTCAATCCGCCTAGACGTCATAGCCTTGGTAGGCCTTTACCCCACCAACAAGCTGATATCCCATAGACTCTTCATCAACCGAAAGGCCCGAAGGTCCCCTTCTTTAATACGCTAAAGACTCCTTTGCGCACCACATTCGGTATTAGCGGTCGTTTCCAACCGTTATTCCCAAGTTAAAGACAGATTATCTATGTATTACTAACCCTTTCGCCACTAAACAACAGCAAGCTGTTGTTCCGTTCGACTTGCATGCCTCATCCACGCCGCCAGCGTTCAATCTGAACCAAGATCAAATTCTCAGAAAAAAAATAAATCAAATTAATCGACGGATTTTTAAAAAATCCTCACAAGCATTCTATATATTGGCCTGCATTCTATCTCATTTGCATTGTCAAGACTTAGACGACAACCTTGCTGCCGCCACTCCTTCTCTTGAGGAGGTGTTTCTCTTTCTGCTTGAATCGCAGCGAAGAAGAAATCGAGATATTACAACAACGCCATTTATTTATGCAACAACAATGCTGAGATTTTTTTGCAAAAAAAACCAAAACCCCGCCCAAAACACCCTGCAAGGAAGAAAAAAACATATCAGCATCAAAAAAAAACATCCGCTCAACCACTTAACGCTTTGCTATCAAAAATTTTTTAGCGTTTCTTCATCCACTTTAATGTTTCCTTTAGCAAAAACCTTTACCTAACTACAACAATGGTTTTCTTCCTAAAACTCTTCTTTTCCTTGAATTATCTAAAAGAAAACCTTAGAATGCCCTTGATTTAACTTCTTGGCGAACGTAGCTCAGCTGGTTAGAGCGTCGGATTGTGGTTCCGAAGGTCGCGGGTTCAAGCCCCGTCGCTCGCCCTCCTTTGTGCTTTTTTTCTTTTGATTTTATTGCTATAACTCAACAAGAGCGGTTATTTATGCCAAGGCGAACAATGTCTAAGGAAAAAAAAGCCCCAAAGTTCTCTATTCTTCCTTCTCTCCCTCCCCTAGCTAAAGCTATTATTTATCTGTTTTGGTCTTGTTTTTCCTGTTTGAGCTTGATTAGTTTTCACCCAAATCAACCATGCACCCAGAATTGGATAGGATTACTGGGATGGTCCTTAAGCACAATCCTTACATACTCGTTCGGAGCCGCAGCCCTAGCCTTTCCTCCATACCTTTTTCTCCTCTCCGTACTCAACTTTAAGAAAACCCCCCTTCACCTAATTAGAAAAAAACACCTAGCCTTAGTTATAGCCCTTATATCCTTGTCTTTCTTGTTGTCTATGGCCTCACCCACAGCTGTACTACCCTCTTATTTGGAAAATAAGTTACCTCGATTTTCTATAGGCTTAGATTCTCCCGTTTCTTATCTAGGAGGAATCCCGTTCTACATTGCCTATACAGGACAATCTATCTGCGTAAAGCACCTAATCGGCAGAGTAGGAACTGCCGTACTTTTTTCAACTTCTCTAGTTGGAGCAATCCTTTACCTGAGTAATGGCCTGGCTTTTGCCAAAAAAAAAAACCTGGGAAGCTCTGTAAAAAAACGCCTTTACTCCCTGCTCTCTTTTCTCAAAAAAGTTATGTCAAACCTTTTAGACAAAAGGAAGTATCTACCAAAACCTTCTATAAAAATTACCTCTAAGCAAATCGGCAACCCACTGATTCCAACTATCCTTCCTTCATCAGAATCCTCGCCCCCCCCTTGCACTCCCCTCCCTACATCCAGTAAGCCAAAAGATCCTCTACTTCTAATTACACCTCATCCACAAGAAAGATCTTTAAACAGTTTTATTCAAAGTTCGCCAGCCAGAAAATCTTCTCTAGAAAATAAAAAACACGACCTAACAAAAAGCTTCCCCAAAACCCCTTTTCCATCCGATTCTTCTAAAATCACTCCTCTGCCACTCACCCCTCAACCCAAAATAACCGCTCAAAAAACCACCCCTTTACGTCACCCAGAGGAATTTCTTCCGGACTGCCACCTGCTCAGCAAAAAAACTTCTAACTCTAATCTCTCTTTAAAAGAAGAATTGAAAAACAAGGCCCAAGTATTGCACGATACTCTGTCCAGCTTTGGCATAGAAGTTTCTCTTGGAAATATCTGCTCTGGACCAACTCTGGCCTCTTTTGAAGTCCTGCCTCAAACGGGTGTAAAAGTTCAAAAAATTAAAGCTTTAGAAAATGATATCGCTCTCAATTTACAAGCTTCTAGCATTCGGATCATAGCTCCCATTCCTGGAAAAGCCGCTGTAGGAATAGAAATACCCAACCCCTATCCTCAAGAAGTTAGTTTTCGAGATTTACTAGAAGATTACAGGAAGTCCTCAACCAGGCTTCAAATTCCCCTTTTGCTTGGGAAGAAGGCAAATGGAGAAAATCTCTGGGCAGATCTAGCGACAATGCCTCATTTAATCATTGCTGGAACGACCGGTTCAGGAAAGTCTGTCTGCATCAATGCTATCGTCATGTCCATTATTATGACAACGCACCCATCGGACATCAAACTAGTCATTGTTGATCCTAAAAAAGTGGAACTTACAGGATATTCTGAATTACCCCACATGCTGTCTCCCGTCGTAACAGAAGCTAAAGATGCGCACTCTGCATTAATATGGCTTGTCAAAGAAATGGAGCAGCGCTACGAAATTCTTAGACGCCTCGGGCTAAGAAACATTCAATCTTTCAACTCTCGTACCGTAGATGAAGAAATAGAAGGATCTTTGGACTTAGAGATTCCGTCAAAAATGCCTTTTATTGTTGGAATAATTGATGAATTAGCTGATCTACTTCTATCATCATCCCAAGATGTTGAAACACCTATTGTTAGGCTAGCCCAAATGGCCCGAGCTGTTGGCATACATCTTATCCTAGCTACCCAGAGACCTTCTAGAGAAGTCATTACTGGATTAATCAAGGCTAACTTCCCCTCAAGAATCTCTTTCAAAGTTTCCAGCAGAATCAATAGTCAAATAGTCATAGACGAGCCTGGAGCAGAAATTCTAATGGGAAATGGAGACATGTTGTTCCTTTCCCCCTCAAGCTTTGGGACCATTCGGGCTCAAGGCGCCTATATTCGTGATGATGATATCAACAGAGTCATACAAGATCTCTGCAAAAAATTTCCCACAAATTATGTCGTTCCCTCTTTTGATATTTCTGATCTTAGTTGTGACGTAAATTTTTCTGAAAAAGACCCCCTTCTTCAACAAGCAAAAGATTTAATTTTACAAACAGGTAACGCCTCTACAACTTTCTTACAGAGAAAATTAAAAGTTGGCTATGCCAGAGCAGCTAGCTTGATGGACCAATTAGAAGAAGCCGGAGTTATAGGCCCTTCAGAGGGGGCTAAGCCTAGAAAAATTTTATCACGATTACATCCCCCAGAGCACTTACAATGATAGGTTTTTGCCCCCTAGCTTCAGGTTCTAAAGGAAACAGTTTTTTCCTAGGGACTGCCGACTGTAAAATTTTGATAGACCTTGGAATCAGCAAAAATTCCGTACTTCCCAAGCTATCAGAGCTAGGTGTACACCCAGAAGATATTCATGCAATCTTGGTAACACATGAACACATAGACCATACTTCTGGAATAAAAAGTTTTGCAAAGACGTTCGGCACACCGATAATAGCTAATTTAGAAACAGCAAAAGCTCTGTGTCGTTCTCTGGAATTTCACCCTCAATTCAAAATATTTTCCACTGGGGATACTTTTAAGTTTCAAGATTTAACCATCCGATCTTTCAGCGTCTGTCATGATGCCGTAGACCCGGTAGGTTTTGTCTTTTCTTATCAAAATGAACGCTTAGGTTTCTGCACCGATACTGGATTTGTTACATCCCTGCTCATAACAGACCTTATGGATTGCGACTATCTGGTGGTGGAAGCCAACCATGAACCAGACTTGGTACTTCGATCTTCCCGACCTTCTGTATACAAAAACAGAGTATTGAGTAGATTGGGCCACCTCTCCAATGATGAATGTGGTAAATTGCTTTCTCACATAACATCGCCCAAGTTAAAAGAATTATACCTAGCTCATCTGTCGGCCGAAACAAATACTGAGCAAATAGCTTTTGATAAAGTCTGTTTTTACCTATCCAAGACAACGAAGGTAATTCCAAAAATTGCCTACCAAGATAAACTTTCTGAACCATTATTCTTTGAAAAATCGACAAAATTAATCTCAGCTCTATAATGGCCATAGAAAACCAATCCTTTATTAAATGTTCTCTAGAGCAACAGACCTTGATTTCATTAATGTTTCTTTCGGTGGAGGACCTGACAACGGATCTTCCTATCCAGTGGGTCGCGCCGCGGAACTTCTAAATTTCCAATTTCTTTCCGAACTGACTTTCTCTGACTGGAAAGTAGAATCAGCTGTGAGGCAGCTTTGTAAAAAAGCGGAACGAAAGCATCTAGTTTCCTTATCTTCAAAATGGCTAGGAAAATTTCATAAAAAAGAGCTAGAGTTTCCGTCCTTTAACTCGTTTGTGATTTCATGGATTGATTCCTACATAGGGTACGGGGTCTTTGCTTCAAAAAACATCCCCGCCTGGAGTTACATTGGAGAGTACACAGGCATACTAAGGAGGCGGAAAGCTGTCTGGATGGATGAAAACGACTATTGTTTTCGTTATCCTTTACCGTTATTTACGATAAAATATTTTACTATTGACAGTGGAAACCACGGCAACTTTACCCGATTTATCAATCATAGCGACAACCCAAACGCAGAAGCCATAGGCGTCTTCCACGATGGGCTCTTTCACGTTATTATTCGGTCCATTAAACCGATAAAAGCGGGAGAAGAAATCTGCTATCACTACGGCCCTTTGTACTGGAAACACAGAAAAAAGCGGATAGAATTCGTACCCAGAGAACTCTAAAATTTTTCATAGGTCCCAAGCAATTCTGCTTTAGCCAGCACGTGTCCATCCATGAGCAAAATAAGCCTGTCTCTAGTCATCATAGGCTCTGGATTTAAAATACAATCCAAAGCATACAAAGTAAAAAAATACCGGTGTTTTCTGTCTGGAGGACAGGGTCCTTGGTATACTAAAGTTCCTGAGGTATTTACGCCAAAACAAGCCGGTAGGACTTCTCCCTCTTTTATGCCCTTGGTATCTGGAGAGATATTATATATCACCCAGTGAACCCACAATCGATCTTCCCGAATATGTTCTGGGACATCAGGATCTTCCATAATCAAAGCCAAAGTTTTAGTTTCTTTGGGAACGTCTAAAAAAACTAGCTCCGGAGAAACTTCTATCCCCTGGCAAGTATGTTTTGATGGTATATCCCCTCCGTGAGGAAACGACAGAGCTTTAAGCTGCATAATACCTCCCTCCTCTATTCACCCTTAACCTCAAGAACCCTCATCCATAACTGCAGTAGCAGCCTTGGAAAGGTCTTCCAGCTGCTGTTTCAAAGGCATGATGTTACCAAGCAGTCCAATAACTGACAAACAATTGAAAAACACCATTCCTGTAAAGCCTATATCACCTAAAACCCAAACAAACCGAGCATCCATAAGTCCACCTAGAGGAATGAGACCAATAAACAGTATTTTCAACAGAAAATTAAGAGTCTGACTGGAAGAAAAATAAGACAATCCTTTTTCAGCACAAACAAACCAGGTTAATAGTGTCGTAAATCCGAACAAAGCCATAGCTAAAGTAACGATTGCTACTCCGAGAGATCCTAGGGAGTCAGAAAAAGCTTTAACGACCATAAAAGCTCCTGTTTCCCCTGAAGCATAAGCTCCAGAAACAATCAAAGTTAATGTTGTTATCGAGCAAACAATCAAAACAATAACTGGAGGGACTAGGGTAACAAGACCATCGATAACAGGATTACGAGATCTAGAGTTAGACTGCAAAACTGAAACCATTCCACTTCCGCAATCTGTAGCCATAACGGCTCTGCTAACACCTGTAGCTAGAACCCTTGATAAAGAATATCCCCCGAATCCTCCAGCAACAGCCTTAACTCCCAAAGCTGAAGTAAAAATTTCCTTTAAAGCCGGAACAATTCTGCCCGCATGAATCCCAATCACCAATAAGCAGGAGAAGAAGTAAAATCCAGCCACAAAGGGAATTATTTTAGCTGAAAAACGCATCACCCTAGTATTTCCTCCGGCCAAGACCGGGATTACCAAAAGCATAATTAACAGCCCGACAACAAGAGCTGTTAGAGGAGACCCTTTAGAACACAACGATACTACGGAGCTCACTTGAACAATATTACCAGCAGAAAAAGCCGTAATTATCATAAAAAAGCAGAAAAGAGCCGCAAACATTTTGCTTTGAAGCCCTTTTACCAAACAGCCAATAGGCCCACCCAAAAACTCTCCTTGGGAGTTTAGGTATCGATATCTTATTCCTATATAAGATCCAAAAAACTGCAAAGCGGAACCGAGCATACCGGCGACCCAAATCCAGACAATAGCTCCGGGACCTCCACAACTAAGAGCCATCGCCATTCCAACAATATTTCCCGTTCCAAAATTTCCTGCTAAAATTGTAGCTATGACTTCATAACGAGAAACATTTCCTGTGCCCCCAGTTTTCTCCATTTCCTGGTTAAGCATAAACCGGAATCCTTGAAAGGCTCTAGTGAACTGAACCCCGCGAAATCCTATGGTTAGCGCTCCCCCTAAGAATAGAATTAAGGGAAATATGATATAAGAAGAAATTATCTCGTTAAGAGCATCTAAAAAGTACATTGCTTTTCTCTTGAATTGACTTACTTTATATTTATGTGTGGCTTGGGGAGAATCTTTTAAGCTTTCTGAGCTGTCATTGCAGCGTCTAGAAGACCTGACCAGTTCTCCCCTTGAACAAGATCGGAGACAACCTTGGTGTCCAACCCTAGGGTTGTTGAAAAGGATTCTATGTTGCTAGAAGAAAGCAGCCCTTGAGAAGCGGCCATAGAAAACGCTTCCCCTAATTTTTCCGTGAAGAGATTCCAAACCCAATCTCGTCCTCTCATTTTTTCGAGTCCTTCGACTAGGGAGGGGTCAGAAGCCAGAGTTTCTAGAAGAGTCAGAGGATGTATTTCTTGAATCCTATCCAAAGCTTCTAAAATTTTCCCTTGAGACAGGGCTAGGGACACTGTGGATTTTTCGGCAGCAGAGGACACGACAAACTTCATGTCGCGTTTATCCTGCTCAGAAACACTAGCCGAGTAATCCTTAAACTTACCAGTCAAGGTATGTTTCCCCTTTTTCTTTCTTCGAGATCTAGAAAGAAGCCTTGTCATCCCAAATTTTTTGGACAAAGGCTTACCTTCGACGCGCTCTATTGTACCAGAAGAAGAGGTTTTCGTGGAACCTCCTATCTTATCAGATTTCACACATCCGGCAAGCAACAAGGCGCTAGAACAAAGAATAAACAATAAGCTGGCATTTAGACTGCTTTTCATAAGACCATTTTCTAACAAATTTCGAAAAATTATACCAACTTTCCGAAAAAAAAATCGTTCGACTAGTCAATTAGCGAGAAAATAAAAATATTTTTATACGCAAAAGATTACTTGTTTTTCTCGAGTTGATTTGATATTGGCCATTTTGTTATGAAGGATAGCTCCCCTAAATTTGGCTCTGCTTAAAACTAGGGAGTCGGTCGATTTAAAAGAGGCTCTTTTGATATGTTCAGATTTCTTTGCGGTCTTTCCCTGGCACTAGTAACCGTCCCTCTCCCTTCCTTTTCTATTCCTAGCACCTCTTACCCTGCTCCAAAAAAAGCTGTAACAAAGATTGGATCTGAACTCTGGATCGAGCAAAAGCTTCGACAATATCCTGAGCTTCTTTGGCTTGCGGACGTGCCTGCAAATTTGTCCTCCCAACGCTCTAGTTTTGAGGAGAACTCTCAACATCCTTCAGAAGTTTTGTTTGAAAGAGAGTCTCCGGGTTTTGATGATACCATCCGATCTCTTATTTATTTGCACCTTCTTTTGAATGGTTCTCGTCTGTCATACGTCACCTTAACTCGACTGATAAAACCAACCGAAGCTTTACCATCATTCAAATTATTCCAATCTCTGCATAAGCAACTGGTCAAATATCTAAATTCTCCCAAGGCTTTTGATAATTCGGTTAAAATTCTAGAAACATCTTTGGTTCTTAAGAACATTGGATACTCGCGTAAAGCAAGACAATTATTCCAGCCCTATTTTACAGAAAATGATCCGGCTCTTTTCTACGACAAGGCTATGCTCGTTTTAAAAGCTTTTCCAGAGCTGAGTCCCTCTTACAGCCGTTTATCTCAAGAGCAAAAAGATGCTTTCCTCTCCCTAAGAAAACTAGATAATTACGGCGATCTTCTGTCTTTGACTAAATCTCCGTCAAAAAAGCTACTCCAATTGAGCAGAACTAAGTACCCAGTGGTCCTCTTAGATGCATGCCTCTACAATTTGGATGCCTTCGGAGCTGGGATCCCTCGAGAGGAATTTTATCAAAACTTACAAGTCTTTTCAGCTTACCTCCAACAAAACTCCACCTTGGAAGAAGCCTTTTCTCGTTATTTGAGCTTCCGCGCCAATAAGCTTGGTTTTGAAGGACAAACCAAAGCGGACATGACTCTTGTACGCCTGGCTTCTCTGATGAATATTTCTTCTCCAAATGAAGCCGCAGCTCTTCTCTGGAGTTTTCAAAATCTCTCTTCTGAAGAGTTAGGACATATAATTTCGGCTTTCTACTCCAGTAGTGGAGAGTATTTGGAGCGCGATATTAGAGGTCTTCCGGCCTTGACCACTGGGCTTGCAGCAATAACTCCTAGCACCATAGTTGGTGTTGAGCCTCGTCTTAGACAGGTGTTCTCCGCCACACTTTCATTGTTAGCAAAAGGATTGAAAACAGAAAAGGAGATGCTTCAAAAGCAATTACTTCCTAAAGGAACTGTTCTTGATTTTGTTGAAACTGCTAGCACCTTTGGTGGACTGAATGTTTTTTCAGACACAATTTTTGTTCGCATCCATTTGAACGGCTCCGTAAGCATTTATGCATAACCTTTTGAGGATTATGTAAACTTCTGAGGAAAAAGCTGTTGTTAGCTATATACTTTCTCTTATAATCAGAACCTTGTTTTTTAGTTTAGATTGAAGGGATTTATATGCTGGACATCCGTTTGCTTCGAAAGAACCCAGAAGAATATGAAACTCGATTACGATCGAAAGACTCTTCTATTTCCCTGGCTCCTTTATTAGCTTTAGACAAAACCGTTCGCTCTCTAAAAACAGAATCCGAAGGTCTTGTAGCCAAAAAGCGAGTCCTTTCAGAGAAAATTCATATTACCAAAAAAGAAAACCCGGAGGCCCTGCCAGCACTTTTAGAACAGGTAGATTTGCTATCTAATCAAATTAAATCTTTAGAAGACTCCCTAACACAATCTGAGGCAGAGCTGATGGACATGTTAGCTCGAATTCCTAACATTCCAGAAGAAAGCATTCCTATCTCTCCAGGAAAAGAGGGGAACAAAGTTATTAAAACCGTGGGAGAAAAGCCTAATTTTACTTTCACTCCTCTCCACCATCTTGAACTAAATCAAAAACTAGATTTATTGGACTTTCGTTTGTCAGCGAAGACGACAGGCTCCGGGTGGCCAGCCTATCGTGGATTAGGCGCTCGTTTAGAGTGGGCTTTGTTGTCATATATGTTGGACAAACAACATTCCAAAGGATTTACTCTGTGGCTGCCACCTCTAGCCGTTCGGCAAGAAATTTTATTCGGATCCGGTCAAATTCCGAAATTTGACGGGCAGTATTATCCCGTAGAAAATGGAGATAAGCAGCTATTTCTCATTCCAACAGCTGAAGTTGTTCTAAACGGATTTCACTCAAATGAGGTGCTCGAACTTTCTGATCTTCCTCTAATGTATGCAGCCTTTTCCCCTTGTTTTAGAAAGGAAGCAGGAGCTGCGGGGGCCAATGAGCGGGGACTTGTACGTATGCATCAATTCCACAAAATTGAAATGTTTTCTTTTGCTACACCAGAAACAGAAGATGATGTTTTTGAAAAGTTTTTAGGAGTAGCAGAAGAGATACTTCAAGAACTAGGCCTACATTATCAACTTTCACTTTTATCTACAGGCGATATGTCTTTTACAGCAACAAAGACCATAGATGTCGAAGTGTGGTTGCCAGGACAAAACTCTTATTACGAGGTATCATCTATATCTAAATGCGGGGACTATCAGTCTAGAAGATCAAATACCAGATACAAAAATCAAGCTGGCAAGATGAATTTTGTACACACGCTAAATGGATCAGGCTTAGCTACGCCCCGTCTTTTTGTTGCTATTTTGGAAAATTACCAACAAGAAGATGGATCTGTGATTATTCCTGAAGTACTTCGTCCATATCTAGGCAATAAAGCACTGCTAACTCCAACCAATTAATACTATACTGTAGGACTTGCTATGGATAAACCACACTCCCATTTTGGATCTCACAACGCAAAAGATCATGTAAAAATTGTTAAGGACCGGCATGCCGTTTGTAAGGGAGAGCCTCACAGTACCCGCCATGGCTTTGCTTACAGCACTTTGAAAGATGTCTGCAGATTAGCCTTTTTTTTAGGACTATTACGAATACTTTTTCTTTTTTCCAACACACCTCAAAATCAGCATCTTCCCTTAATGCTTTCTATGGGCCTGGCATTTATCTTTTTCCATGCCTGCATGAAAGCTAAAAATGCGTGGTCCTACATAGAACTTTGTCATCGATCCATCGATGAAGAAAAAAATGAAATAGAAAACAATTTCGAATGTGAAAAAGAAGAACTAGAGTCTATTTTTTCCAGTAAAGGTTTTAAGGAACCTCTACTAAAAGAAATTATTGAGTACATCAGTTCAGACTCCAAACTTACTTTGGACACTATGATTAGAGAAGAGTTGAATATAGATCTAGAGACTTTCCCTCATCCCCTAGCTCAGTCTTTATCCACGATTCTCGGGGGTTGTTTAGGTTTAGGTATTTTTCTCCCCTTGATGTTATTGAAACATCCTTTGCTAGCACTTTCATCCTCCGTACTAGCCGTAGCCCTTC
This sequence comes from Chlamydiifrater phoenicopteri, assembly GCF_902807005.1. Taxonomy (NCBI): domain Bacteria; kingdom Pseudomonadati; phylum Chlamydiota; class Chlamydiia; order Chlamydiales; family Chlamydiaceae; genus Chlamydiifrater; species Chlamydiifrater phoenicopteri. The sequence continues at coordinate 1,139,690 of NZ_LR777658.1, read as the reverse complement.
TCTCCTTCGCCAAAGCTAGAATAATAGCTAATCGCGCCATTAATGAAACTGTCTGGGGAGCAGCTATCTTTATTACCTCGCTAGGCGTTGGGTATTCTTTATTGAAAATTTTTGGAGCGTAATTTCAAATTTTTTGGGAGCTTTTGTGTTTAAAAAACTATTTCCTTCCCCCTTTTCTCCAGAACTCATGACAGATTTCCTAGATTCTGGAATGTCTGAAGATAAAAGTCCTCTACTTTCTCGGTCTGGTAGATCTTTGAGTAAAAATTTACCTCTCAAAACCTCCTTACTATCGTTATCGACTTATTTGACTGCTCTTTTTCTATATGTCAGCCGGGGGTTCTTTCCCGAGAGCGCAACTCACTTGCTCCATCTCTCTCATCTTTTTACTTTAATTACTTTTTTCCTAGCTGGCACCCCTGCCATTGTAAAGTCTTTTGAGGACCTAGCGGAAAGAGAATTTAATATAGACGTTCTAATGACTGTAGCAGCTTTTGGATCTATTTTTATAGGGAGTAGCTTGGAAGGCGCTTTATTACTAGTTTTATTTTCCATTTCAGAAGCTTTGGGCGAATCTGTTTCTGAAAAAGCCAAAAGTACTCTTTCTTCTCTCAAGCAACTTTCACCACAGACAGCGTGGATTTTTAATGACGAAGGTATTCTTAAAAGAAAAACAATAAAGTCTATTCAAGTCGGAGATATTATCCATGTCAAAAGCGGCGAAATAGTCCCTTTGGATGGAGTTATTGTCCGCGGCTCATCTTCAATAAATCTTACACATTTAACAGGAGAAAAAGTTCCCATCTTTTGCAAGGAAGGCTCTTCCGTTCCCTCTGGGGCTAGAAATTTAGAAGGCTCCTTTGATCTACGCGTGCTAAAAACTGGAGCAGATTCCACATTAGAACACATTATACAACTTGTCGTTCGAGCACAAAAAACAAAACCCCAGCTCCAGCAACGTTTAGATAAATACTCTTCCGTATATGCTCTTAGTATCTTTACGATATCCTTAGGAATAGCTCTGTTGGTGCCATTACTAACTTCCATGCCTTTTATCAACGTTGAAGATTTAAATAATTGTTCCATCTATCGTGCTTTGGCCTTTCTAATAGCAGCGTCCCCTTGCGCACTCATTATAGCAGTACCTATAGCGTACCTAAGTGCTGTCAACTCCTGTGCTAGACAGGGCATTCTTCTTAAAGGCGGCGTTACTTTAGATCGCCTTTTAGCTTGTAGCATGGTTGCAATGGATAAAACTGGAACACTGACGACAGGACAGCTAACTTGTCTTGGGTGGGACTTCTTTGGTGAAGATTCCTTCAAGACCAAGTTTCTATCCATTGTACGGGGTGTGGAGCAATCAACTACCCATCCCATAGCACAAGCTATAGAAAGCTTTATAGAAAAACAAAATATACCTCCAACCATCTTAGAAAAATATGTAACTAAGCCAGGGGAAGGTGTTCAAGCCTGCGTCAATGGAGAAAAAGTTTTTGTTGGGCGAATAGAAACTGCTATTAAAAATGTTGCCCCAGAGAATTTAGCTCAAATTGAAACTCTCGTCTCTGATGCCAAAAAACGTGGGGAAATATGCTCTTTAGCTACTGTAGGAGTTTTTTCTGCTATTTTCTATTGTAAAGACGTTCTCAGACCTGATGCTCAAGAAGCTGTGAAAGGTTTAGCTGACAACGGGTTAAAAGTAGTAATGTTGACAGGGGATCATGCCATTAGTGCGAAGAATACGGCCAATCTTCTTGGTATCGATCAAATTTACGCCAGTTTAACTCCAGAAGCCAAATTAAAAAAAATTGAAACTTTAGCAAAATCTAACCGGATGATGATGATAGGTGATGGCATAAATGACGCTCCAGCTTTGGCCAAGTCTTTTGTTGGTATTGCTATGGGCGAAGCGGGCAACGCTGCAGCAATAGACGCCGCGGATATTGTATTACTCAACAATACTTTATCTTCTCTTCCCAAACTACTAAGGAAAGCTAAGAAAACACGTTTCATCGTGTCTCAAAATATTACCTTAGCTCTTTCTATAATCTTTTTTGTTTCTATTCCGGCATCACTAGGTATTATTCCATTATGGTTAGCAGTAATCCTTCATGAAGGCAGCACAGTTATCGTGGGATTAAACGCTCTTCGACTCCTCAAGAACTGACCCTTTAGTAAGAACGGAACCTTCTTGCATAAATACTCTGCAGTAAACCCAATGAGGCCATCGTGGCTATCACGGAGGATCCTCCATAAGAAATCAGGACCAAAGGAACTCCTGTTATCGGTAAAATACCGCACATCATGCTGATATTAATTAAAATATGCATGGATATGTACACTGTGATTCCTGCAGACAACAACCGACCAAAATTATCCGAAGCAACAGCTATTGTCCGACATCCAAAATAGATTAAAGAATAGTAAAGGCCGAGCAGCCCGATTAAACCGACCAAACCGAATTCTTCTCCTAGAGCAGGAAAGACCGAGTCTGTATAGCCATAAGGCAACCACCCCCTACCAGCAAACTCTCCAGACTTCCAACCTCTTCCAAAGACACCTCCTAATCCTATGGAAATCAGCGATGCTCGTTGGTGATGGTTAACAGGATTCAATCTTTCATACTGGTATTCCTTAAGAACTTTCAAGGCATAAGGCTTTACCTTTTCATGAGGAATAACACCCGTAAACACCAACAAGGTAAATAAAAATAAACTACCTCCTATGAAACCGCTAATCCGAACCAAAGGAGGGTAAACATTTGCCAAATAAAAAATTCCCCATGCCACGGGACACAGTACAAGAGCTGTCCCCAGATCCGGCTCCCTAAGAATCAGGACGAAAGGGATAAACACTATGAGGCACGCTACCAAAGCTGTCCTTTTCGAAGAAATTGAATATTTGGAAATCTCTAAAACATACCCCAACATAATGACTACAGATAATTTAGCATACTCAGAAGGCTGAAAACTCATATGAATCAAAGGGATCCTATACCATCTATGCACATTTTGAACTGCTGGGGCTAAAAACAACCCAGCTAAACTTAGTAATGTCAATAGATACACAGGGAAAGCCCACGTTTTAAGCTTCGAATAATCAAAGCAAGAGCATAAGAAAAAGACAATCCAACCGATAGCAAAGTGTCTCATCTGGACACAAGTCTTTGTTGTAAGAAAAACGCTGCTTCCAAGGGAGGCTGGATCCATGGAGGAGACAACAATAAGACTTACTACCATAAGAAAACTTATGACAACTATACTCCAATAATTCAAGTGACGGAGGGATTTAAAGCTCAGCATAAAGATCTAAAAGGAAAAGACTAGCCAGATATTCTCTATACTATAAATAACGGGAAGGAACATCAATCTCATTGTTCTTTCTTCGAAAGAAAGATAGCATTGACGAAAGATAGACTAGTTTTTATCCTCGTCATCATGGAAGTTATCTTTTATGAAATTGCGACCACAGAATCCACCAATGATTTATCTAAAAAACTTCTTCCTCAACTAAACAAGGAAGCGCTCACAGTGGTTTATACTTGGGACCAGACAGGAGGGCGCGGGCAATACGGAAAAAGTTGGTCTTCTACTAGAAAGGACATAACAGCCTCTTTTTGCTTTTTTATTCCATCGCAGAACTTGGACATAGCACTCCTTGTCCGCCCTGGGGCAGAAGCTGTTGTAGCACTCGCTAATTCCTTAGGCATAAAAAAACCGCACATTAAATGGCCAAACGATGTTCTCGTCGAACACAAAAAGATAGCAGGCATTCTTTGTGAAACAGTTCCCCTAGGCTCTTCAACTGGAGTAATTTTAGGTATTGGTTTAAACGTAAACTCTTCTGAAGATGATCTACAAAATGTTGGCCAGCCGGCCACTTCTTTGTTATTAGAAACAGACTCCTGTTATGAGCCTGAGAGCATTTTATCACATTTAAGTTTGCTGATTCGGACTCATATTAAACCTGTCATAAAAGAAATCATAGGCTTTTAACGATTAAATTTTACTTCAGGTACAGAAGAAAATCGAAAAACCTCTTTTGCTAGCTGCAAAGTGGGTTTTGTTCGTAAGTCTTCATACTTTTCAACAGCTTGTTCAAAAACTGTCGTTTCAAAAGAAAATAAATTGTCTGCGGCCCAAAAGTTCTCTGAAAGCTCTTTAAACTGTTTCTGAGAAAAGCTCTCTCCTAAGGCTAATTCAAGGAGAGAATACAAATTTTTTGTTCTATTCAAGAATTCTGCCTCCATCTCATGAAAAGTAGGCACAGCCTCTCTAGCTTGTTTCAAAAAATTTCTTTTTTTTAGGCTAATGCAATTCTTGAGAAATTGTTCCTCCTGCAATAACCTATCCAGGTATTGAGAGCGAACTACAGGGTTTGCAGACAAACGACATAAGGAAATCAGTGCTTCACGTTTTTTAATCGCGTGGCCTACCAACAGAGACCAGCTGTCCGTGATACAACACAAGGCCAAGTACAGCCGACAATACGAACTAAATAATAATCCTATAATAAACGAAACTAAAGCAACCACTACCAGCATGAGCAGACGATCCGAGAAAAAACCAGAACTTCTCCTTTGGTATAACAATTCTTGCTTTTAGAAATAAACAGCAAGCTCTGCGTCCGTTAGTTCTCTATACTCTCCGTAGGGAAGCCCCCCAAGAACCAAGTTTCCTATACGAATACGAGAAAGCTCTAGCAAACTCAGCCCCGCATTTTCCGCAAGAATCCGAACTTCATGTTTTTTCCCTTCATTAACAACGACCTTAAGAGTCCCTTTTCGGACTTTTTTGACAGAAACAGGTTTTACATGTTTGCCGTCCATCACGACGCCTTCTGACAACCGTTGTAGCTGTGCATGAGAAACATCTTGGGCAACTTTTAGCAAATACTCTTTGGTAATACCAAAGGAAGGATGGATGACTTTGTTGGCGAAATCTCCATCATTGGTGACTAAAATTAGTCCGGTAGTTTCTTTATCTAATCTGCCAACAGTAAAAACTCGGTAAGGTAGGTGAGCGAACAAGTCAATAACCAGCTTACTTCCTGCAAACTTTCTTTCTGAAGAGCACAGATACCCCATAGGCTTATGGAGCATGAAGTATACTTTTTTATTTTCAGGGAAAACCCTCTGACCTCGAAGTTCGACTCGATCTTTTTCATCAACGACAACAAAGGGGCCTTCGGCTACTTTTCCGTTAACCTTTACCTGTCCAGAAAACACTAGATCATCGCATTTTCTTCTAGACCCCACTCCTGCGGAAGCTAAAAACTTATTTAGACGAAACTTGGCCATGCGATTTCCTAGTAACAAATAAGATAATGCATATATTTTGCCTAAGACGGCAAATAGAATGCCATCATATCCTTCTAAAAAAATTTTTTACCACGCTCTAAAGCTTTCTTAACCCTTGCCTAAAAACTAACTGTTTGTTTTTATGCATCCTAGCGTCAACAGGAGTTTGGTCATGTCCTCAAAATTGATTCTACTGCGCCATGGAAAATCTGCATGGAATGAAAGAAATTTATTTACAGGCTGGGTTGATGTGCCTCTCAGTGCTACAGGTGTAGAGGAAGCCCTTCAAGCAGGCTCCATTATTCAAGAATTTCCTGTGGACTATATTTTCACATCCAAGCTTATACGGAGCATAATGACAGCTCTTTTAGCAATGACAAAACATTCTTCTAAAAAAACCCCTTACATCATCCACGAAGAAGCTGAGCTTAAAAAACAAAGCGCCTTCGATAATCCCCAAGAAAAAGCCTCCATGATCCCCCTCATCGCAAATAATGCGCTAAATGAACGCCACTATGGAGATCTTCAAGGCAAAAATAAAAAAGAAACGGCAGAGCAATACGGAGAAGAACAAGTCAAACTATGGAGACGCAGCTACGATGTCCCCCCTCCTGCAGGAGAAAGCTTAGAGGACACCGCCAAAAGAACCATTCCTTACTTCGTAGAAACTATCATACCCCTCCTAGACTCCGGAAAAAATGTCTTGATATCTGCACATGGTAATTCTTTAAGATCCATCATCATGGATATAGAAAAATTAAGTAGAGAAGGAGTACTCTCTTTGGAAGTCCCAACAGGACAACCCATCGTGTATACAAGAGAAAATCAATGTTTCACAAAAATAGCTCTTCCAAACCCGTAATATGGTTAAACAACGAAGTAGCCAGACCACCTACAGAAGCTTCTAGACTATTAGCTTCCTCATCACCTGACGTTTTCTCTCTAGAGGAGGGGCACTCCATCCAAGATTTGCTAGAAAAAAGCGAAGAGAACATTCGAACACTAGTTCCCGCTTCGAAAGAAGTTTTTCGATTCAGCTATGCGTTACCAAGCTCCCAAAGCATCTCTAGTATAATCTCTTCCTTGCTCTTACACTCACAATTGTTTCAAGGGCGCTCGCATTTTCTTGTCCCTTCGCATGATCAACAAACATTAATCACAGCCATATGTCGTAGACATATTGAAGGGGCTTCTTATGACTGGATGATACCAAACAAAAATGGGATTATTACAGAAGAGTCTTTCATCGACTCACTGTCTCCGAAAACATTGATGGTTTCTTTATCTTTAGCTAACGGACTAACAGGCGTCATCCAACCTCTAGAAGCAATCAAAGTTATCTGTAAAGAACGTAATATTCTTTTACATGTAGATGTTTCTCATGCTTTGGGCAAAATACCTTTAAGCGAGGATATTTTTGATGCTGATATTATTACCTTTTCAGGGTTCCCTTTGGGCTGTTCCGGTGCTGTCGGAGGATGCTTCTTTCGCCATCATTTGAGTAAAATACTCTCTCCTATCCTTCCTGACACTCAATCTTTATTACAAAATTTTTCTCTGGGAACCATTTTATCTTTTTCTAATGCATGCAAAGAGCGGACAGAAAAACTAAGCTCTTTTGCATTGAAAACGGGTTCTTTGAATCACCAGTTCCGACTTTCTCTATCTAAGGAGATCCCAGAAGTACAATACTTATTCGATGACACCATAGATCGCTTACCAAACATTATTTTGGCTGCGTTTCCTGACGTTCCCGCTGAGGCGTTAGCTTTTCTTTTACAAAACTCTCGAATTTGCGTTGCTATGGGCTATGAAAACTTTCAACCTTTATCTCAAGTCTTGCAAAGTTGCGGAATACCTCCTCTACTTTGTCATTCTTCTATAGGATTCTCTCTACATGAAAGCCTTTCTGCAACAGATTTATCGACCGTCATTAACGAAATCAAAAAAAATATAGCTCACCTAACAACTATTACAAAAGGTGCTCTTTAATGCTTTCCTCTGTTCCTTCTTTGTTTCCCGGTTTTTTACCAAGCATTTTTAGTCGAAAAATTCTCAAGAAAATTTGCTCTCCATTTTGTTCTGGGATCTTCTCATCTCAAGATGCAGAAGCAAAAAATGCTCGCCTCGTCATCGGCAAACAGGGACATCGACTCATGGGCAATGTCGTAACGCTTTATTGGCTAGTAGACAATGAAACGGGTGTAATTTTGGATGCCAAGTTTCAAATCTTTGGACACGCTCTACTCATAGCTGTTGCTGAAGCGTCGTGTGAATTAGTAACATCCAAACTTTACACAGAATCCTATAAAGTAGGCGTGAACGCCATAGAAGAGCACCTCAGAGACTCCTCAGAAAAAAATTCTATTCCCAAAGAATATCAGCCCCTTATACATTTTGTCATAGATGCTATGGACTCAGCTTCTGAACAATGTTCAGATATCACCGTGCCTGGATTTACCTACAGCACTCCAGAATTCCTCGATCAAGAAGATGCAAATCCATTATCAGACGAACAATGGGCAACGGCCTCTAAAGAAGATAGGCTTCAAATTCTCAGAAGTGTTGTTGAGCAACGTATAGCACCTTATCTAGCTATGGACGGGGGTAGCTTGTCCGTTGAGGATATTGTAGGCGACGAAGTTCTTATCTCTTATTCAGGAAACTGCTCGGGATGTTTTTCTGCCGTAGGGACTACACTGAACTCTATCCTCCACCTTCTGCAAGCCCACGTACATTCTTCTATAACAGTAAAAGTTAAGGAAGATTCTCTATTTTTCTCTCCAAAGGACTCTCAATTACATTAGCAACAGATTCTTATTGTCGAGATTCCAACAGTTTCTAGATTAATAAAAATTAATCTTTCTACTCGATACATTGTCAATTTATTGGGTTTTTGTTACAGAAAACAAAGACTTGTTATTAATAAATCAATTTCTATGATCGAGAGACGTTATTCTCAGCTCTTCCATAAAATCCGATCATGGCTGTCAACAACCATGGGCGTTGTTGCTACAGCTTCTGTTCTATTTCTTTGCTTACGGATAAACACTAAAACAGTCGACTCTCCAGTTTCTACAGAATCTTCCAAATCCAAGCATCATTCTTCTTGGGAGAAGTTGTCTATTTTTTCACCTTTCAAAGATCCAAATACAGTCGAAACTTTAGCACTAAAAGCCCGCCTTGAAAAAGAACTCTCTACTTTCGATTCTATCGAATCTGTGCATGTAGCTCTTCCCTTTTCTTCACAGGAGGAGGAAACATCCTTCCAAGAAAAATCTGGGCCCAACCAGATTTCTGTTATCGTTCAGACCAAACCAGATTTTCGAGTTCTTTCCTCATCACTGGTGAATTCTATCACACACTACTTGTGCAGTACTATTTCTAGTTTAAACCCAGAAAATGTCGTCATTTCAGATCAAAATGGCACAGTGTATTCGGGCAAGCTCAGCACCAAAGTAGAAGAAAAAGACCTCGTAGAGAAACTTATAATTTCTAGCCTATCCAAACAATGCGAGAAAATTTTCCCCAGAAATAGTTTTTCTCTTTCTGTTTTCCTCCAACCACATATCACTTCAGTAAAGGAAACAGCTTCTCATACAACAAATAGTAGGGAGGAATTAAAAGGATTCATAACTCTTTCACTAGACCACAAAGCTGTATCCACATTAAAAGCTGAGGATTTTACAAAGAAAAAAGAGCTGATTCAACTGTACACAGAAGATCTTTGCTTAGCAAATGGTGTCCTCCCTAGCTTATTCATAGACACAACATCTATTCTTCCCATTAGAAGTTCTTCAAATTTTGCTCCTCCTTGGGTAATAGGATCTGTTTACTTACTATTGAGCGTAGCTATTCTTATCGCTGCTTATTCTTATTTATTTACAAGAATCACAGAAAGATATTTGCACAAAAGAGCAAAAATAACTGGGGAAATAAATATGACTAAATTGGTAGAGGTAATTCATAACGAACACCCGAGGAAAATTTCCCTTCTACTTTCCTATTTGGACTCCCAGAGAGCTAACGCTATCCTCATGGCTCTTCCTGAAGAGAAGCGTGAAGAGATCCTCAGAAGTTCTAATAAAAAACTGTAGTTGTGTAGCTCTGATAAAGATCTTAAAAGAATAAAAGCCAGCAACTTTTATCAAAAAAAAGGGGGAGGGATTTTATGGATGCTTGCCAACAGGATAGCGATACTTCTTTAATCCCAAATACTCCGAGACAGATTCTTTCTTCTAGTGAAAGCCCTTCTAATGCGGAACACTCACCCATAACCAAAGAAAACACAAAAGAAGAAGAACTGTTAGCCCTAACAAAACTGTTGGGGAAACTGACCACCCACATGATCTGTTCGACAAACTCATTAATAGAAAAACTAAAGCCAGAATTAGTAAAACTAGCAATCCTTGTTTGCGAAAAATTTTTGAGGAAAAAATTAGAAAAACCAGAAGAATTGCAGCTCCTTCTCATATCCATCCTGAACAACTTTTCTTCAAAAAATAAAAAATCCTCTATTATTATTTCTCTTTCGCCCAAGGATTACTCTTCTCTTTCCAAATGGCTGGAAACTCAAGGCCGCCTCAAAGAACTACAAGGAGTATCCTTCTCTTCAGACGCAAGCCTCCCGGATCAATCCTGTAAAATTAGTATGGGGTCTCTTCTACTCTATCAGAACCTTTCTGAAGAACTAGACAATCTATTAACCCTGTTGAACTCATGAAAGCCCTCCTTCAGAAAGAACTTAATCTCCTCAACACTTGGACTCCCATTAGAAAGTGTGGTCGAGTATCCTGTGTTAGAGGACCCATTATCCATGCTGTTGGATTAGAAGGTTTCACTGGCGAGCACTGTAAGATCAGAAACAAATTCTCCCAAGAAATTCATGCACAAATCATAGGATTCCGAGGAACAGAATCTCTACTGATGCCTTTTTCTGAGACCCATTACTTACACCCAGGGGCAGAAGTTATTCCATCCCAAACTCCTATACCTAAACCTAATATTGATTTTCTTTTAGGCAGAACCATTAACGCTTTCGGTTCCCCCTTAGACAAAGGCCCTACGATTCCCAAATACAATTCATATCAACTGAAGAATTCTGCTTTAACACAAAATCGAGCTCCCGTTGAAAAAGTTTTTCCTACAGGAATCAAACTTATAGACTCGTTTCTAACTCTAGGAAAAGGACAACGCGTGGCAATTTTCTCTGAGCCTGGGCAAGGCAAAACATCCCTACTTTCTTCTATCGCTAGACATTCAGAAGCAGATGTTTACGTCACCGCCTTGATCGGCGAGCGAAACAGAGAAGTATGTGAATTTCTAAAAAGGCTTTCATCGTCGCCTAAAAAGTCGAGGACCATTGCTGTTATCGCTACTTCATCGGAGCCTGCTACAACCAAAGCTTTGGCAGCAACAACAGCTATTGAAGTAGCAGAACATTTTTGCCAACAAGGTTTTAACGTGCTATTCACTATGGACTCGTTATCCCGCTACGGAGCAGCTCTACAGGAAATAGGACTTGCTCTCGGAGAAGCTCCCGCCCAGCATCACTACCCAGCATCAGTGTTTCATCAGACAGCAAAGTTTATCGAAAGAGCAGGAAACTATTCGAACGGGTCTATAACGGCTTTATATTCGGTGCTTTGTTACCAGGATATCCCAGACATTTTTGTCGATTATGCAAAATCTTTGCTCGATGGTCACATAACACTTTCCTCGCAAGAACAAAGTCTGACTTCTTTCCCTCGCATAGACTTACTAAAAAGTTTGTCGAGAGCCTTCCCCCAGCTAACAACTCCTGAACACCAAGCCAAAGTCAACATAATCTTGTCTCTACTCAAAGTATACAAAGAAAATCTCGACATTATCCAACTTGGCGCTTATACCCAAGGAACTAATCCAGATTTGGACCAAGCGTTGCAAATGCTTCCCGCTCTCAAACAATTCGCTACACAGACGGAAGAGCAAGAATCTCCTTATAGGGTTACCGTTCAACGCTTAACTAAGCTTAGCTGGTAACGAATGAAAAAAAAGTTACAATTTCTCATTACTTTGTCTAGAATAAAAATATTCGGTAGCCTGTATAATTCCAAAGAAGTTTTGGACAAAAAAAATGCTCTAGAGAACCAGTTGCAAACTGTTTGTGCAACGATACACGAAACTCTAAAGGATAGAGAGCGAAGCTTTCTCTCAGGAGAAAAAACTCTTCATTATGACGGGTTCTTGAGAGATCTACGAGCATTTGAAAGAACTGCTCACAGAGAAATTAAAACATTGAAGCAAGGTTTTTCTGAGCACCAGACTTTTCTAGAAAAACAATTAAAACAAAAAAGAATTTTCGAGAATTTTTCTCAAAGGAAATACGGCAAAAAGAAAAACCGCCTCTGAATGCAAGGACTCAACTATAACATTCTTGCTAAACAGTATATTACAATGACCCATTTGTATAAAAAGCTTGAAGACATTTCACAGAATCATCTCCTAGATCAAATTAATAAATCCGAAGATCTAACACTTTTTCATCACCAGCTAGAGAATCTAGATATCTCTTTCCTTCATCAACAACTGGAGACTCTTTCTCAACCTCCATCTTTGATTGCGTTCTCCCCTCCTCAGACGTTTGACTTATCCGGGAAAGATCCTAACCTCCAAAGGATTGGTAATGGTTTATTGAAAGAGAAACGTGTCGGGTGCGTTGTTCTTGCTGGAGGACAAGGTTCTCGATTAAAATGTAAGGGCCCAAAAGGCCTCTTCCCTATTTCTGCAGTAAAAAACAAGACTCTCTTCCAAATGATAGCAGAAAAAGTTCTAGCTGCTAGTCATCTATCCAAGCAGAAGCTCCCTTTGGCCTTTATGACCTCTCCCATTAATAACGAACAAACACGAGCGTATTTTGACTCTCACGAATATTTTGGATTGTCCCCTCATCAAGTTTCTTTCTTTCAACAACCTCTTTGGCCTCTCTTAGATCTAGATGGAAAATTATTTTTGGACGACTGCAATAGCATAGCCTTAGGCCCTAACGGTAACGGTTGTTTCGCAAAAATGATGTTATCTTCTGGTCTTTGGGACCAATGGAAAGCCGAAGGCATAGAAATGGTCAGCGTCATCCCTATAGATAATCCCCTAGCGCTCCCTTTCGACCCGGAATTATTTGGCTACCATTTTTTAGAAAATAACGACGTCACAATCAAAACCGTACTGAGAAATCATCCAACAGAAGACATCGGCGTACTAGCGATAGACTCTGCAACCAATAAAACTACCGTCATAGAGTATTCTGAAATCCCTGACCAAGAACGCTTCGCTCAAAATAGTGAAGGCAGATTAAAATATCCCCTAGGAAACATCGGCCTCTATTGCTTATCGATGGATTTCATCAAAACAGCTTCAGAAGCCCCCCTACCCATCCATAAGGCTTGTAAATATACAAAAAAATTTTCTGGAGGACAGATCTCAGACGAACAAGCATGGAAGTTTGAAGAGTTTATTTTTGATCTTTTCCGCTACGGCAATCGCTGCTCTACCTTAGTATACCCTAGAGATGTTTGCTTCGCTCCTCTCAAAAATCTAAAAGGAAACCATAGCCCGGAAACCGTACGCCAAGCTTTAAACACCAGAGAACGACAGTTGTATCGTGACGCCACAGGTAAAGACGTTACACCAAACACAACGTTTGAATTGGAAGCCAGTTTTTATTATGCTTCTCACTCTAGTTTTGCTCAGAGACAAAATAAAGCTTTTTTCAAAGAATCTTTTATTGAGGCCACATGACACAAAGAATAGCTTATCTCGGAATGGGCATTTGGGGGTATTGCCTAACCGTACTGCTTTCTAAAAAAGGATTTCTGGTAACGGGATGGTCTCGAAATCCCTCCCTCGTCGATCACTTAAACACCCATCGCTCTCATCCTAAAGCACCTCATGTCGCTGTACCAGACACCGTTAATTTTACTACGGATCTCGAAGAAGCTCTCCATGGAGCAGATATGATTATCGAAGGGGTAACCTCTGCGGGTATCCGCTCCTTAGCAAAAAGAATCAAAGCTATCAAACACCTTGATGTTCCCTTCGTTATTACTTCCAAAGGAATAGAACAAAATACAGGGTTATTACTAAGTGAAATTTTACTCGAAGAATTGGGCGAAAAAGCTCGTCCCTACATAGGATACCTAAGCGGCCCTTCTATAGCTTCTGAAGTCCTCCAGGGGTGCCCTTGTTCAGTCGTTGTAAGCGCCTATTCTACTGACACATTAACTAAAATACATTCCGCTTTCTCGACACCAAAGTTCCGTGTCTATCCTAACTCAGACATCAAAGGCGTTGCTCTCGGAGGAGCGTTAAAAAATGTTATTGCCATCGCATGCGGTATCTCTGATGGATTCCGTTTTGGAGATAATGCTAAATCTGGATTGATCACCCGAGGTCTACATGAAATCCGCAAATGTGCAACCCTTCTAGGATGTCGGTCCGATACTATCAATGGGTTGGCAGGACTAGGAGATTTATGTGTAACTTGCTTCTCCAGTCTCAGCAGAAATTATCAGTTTGGCAAATTGATCGCTGAAGGTGTACCTATAGAAAAAGCTAAGCAACAAATTGGAATGGTTGTGGAAGGATCTTATACGGCCGTATCTGCTCATCAAATCGCTGAACATCATCGTATCTCTATGCCTATAACCTCGGGTATTTATCACGTCCTATACAAAGGTTTAGACCCTGCAGAAGGTGTCGCTTTGTTAATGCAGAGAGACACCAAAGAAGAATATTTATAAAATTTAATTTACACTTTTCGTTGTACTATTTCGCTGCATCTGGTAAAGATAGCATCACGGATACTGAAAAGAGAATGTTCATCAAAATGCTGTATAGACCGTTGAGACCCTGGATTTTACGAAAAGCTAGCCCCATTTTAAGCTTCTTCGGGATCTTCGCTAGTGGGCCTCTACAAGCCATGCCCGCTGGTAATCCTGCCGACCCTATCCTTCCCTATACAGCAAACCCTCCAAGCTGTCAGCAGATCAGACTTTGCCCAGACATAAATCCTTTCGCTCTCATCGGAGGAAACTTTCGTTTCGGATTCGACGGCGACTATATTTTTTCTGAAAGCGCCTCCGTCAAAAACGTTCCCGTAGTAACCTCTGTATCAACAACTTCGTCAGCAGCTGGAGGGCCTCCTGCCCCCACTCAAATTACATCTACAACAAAGAATATTACCTACAATGCTGTAAACTGTTCGGTATCCTTTAGCTCCTTATTCGCTACAGTCGCTTTCCAGGATTATTCCCCTGCTCAGTTCCCTCTTCTAGACCTCTCCTTTACAGCAAAATTGGGTGGACTAGCAACTTATTATAGGTTACCTCTTAATGCTTACAGAGACTTTACTAAAACGCCTCTAGCCTCTGAATCGCAAGTCACTAATGGACTAGTCGAAGTAAAGAGCAACTACGGCATCGCTTGGGATTTCGGCGTAAAAAAAGTCATATGGAAAGACGGCGTCTCTCTAATAAGCATCGGAGCTGATTATCGTCGATCTTCCTGTCCCGTAGATTACGTCATCGTCCACGATCAGGCTAATCCAGAAATATTCTTTGACAGCACCAACGGAGGCGATATTCGATACTCAGAATGGGCTTTCAACATAGGTCTCACCACCTATTTTAATGATTGTCTAATCCCCTACATAGCTGTAAGCACAGGAAATACTGTATGGGAAGCTCCAGAGATCAGTTTCTCTAGCTTAGAAAAAAAGTTTACCAACTTTTTCTTCAAAACAAGGAATCTCAAAAACTTTAATAGAGTGAACATCTGTGGAGGTGTTACTTACCTCATCGCAGACAAAACCTACTGCAATGTAGAAGCTAGATGGGGATACCAAAGAGCTTGTAATCTCTCCGGCGGTATATTCTTCTAAGCGAACAGGCAGCAAATGATCTCTTCTTTTGCTGCCTTATCGACTTTCAAAGAACTTCTTTTCTACCCCTTAATAGAAGACGTTAAACCCTTGTACATCCCGTTAAGTAATTTCAAAGAAGCGGCAACCAATGTCCACTCTTGTTGCATAGCGGTAAGCTCCAGCTGCAACATTAGTTGTTGTGTCTGAGCTAAATCACCATAACTTTGGACATCAGAAACCATCTTATTGAAAACTGTCAGCAGTCCTCCGCTAATCTCTCCTGTACCTACGTTAACATCTCCATCAACGACGGTATTTTCCAAATCTTGGATTTGTACATAGGAAAATTCTTGTCCTATCACTGTATAAGAAGGATCATAAATACTAGCACCACGAATAAATCCTAATCCGTTAAGGTATACCAAAAGAGACTTCAGCTGATTAGAACAAACATCTAAAGACTTCAAATACTCATCACATATCTTGTTCAGCTCGGACTTTTGCGCAGGAGTCAGATTGGGTTCTGCATTCACTTTTCTTTTAATTGAATTTAAATACTCACTAGCATTCTCAATAGAATTTAAATCGGTAGCAACACAATTCTTTTCTTCTTGATATTTCTCTAAAACATTTTCGTAGCCATCCTTGAAGTTAGCCATACCCATGGTTTGCGCCAGGTAAGACCCAAAATTATAGAAAATTGGTGCAGAGTTGAAACTTTTAATAGTTTCTACCACAGGGTTGAACAAAGCTTGAGCATATCCCGCTAAATTAAGTTCTAAACTAAGCGCATAAAGAGCTTCTTCCTGTGCAGGAAGATATTTATCCAAAACAATATAGGCGAAAGCAGACTGGAACGGCATCTGTGTAATAATTGATTTTTCTGGAACATCAAATATCGGAGCTGCCGTCGTAAGCGCCTGCGGCGCTGTTATCGATCTAAGATCTTCTAAACGTTTTTGATGCTTCTCAAAGGCTTTTTGTATCTCTTTACGCTGCTTCCTTTTAGAAAGTTCTTCTGCAACAACTGCTACAGAAGATAATTGCGCTGAATTATTAAAAAACTCTTTCTTAGCCACTTGCTTATCTGCTACGACACCCTTTTGTTGAGCACCCTCTAAAACAACTACAAGCTCATTAAGATTTTTAACATAATGCTGCAATCTACTGTAGTCCACCACCATTCCGATAACTTCAGAATGAATGCCCTTATCCACATGACTAATCATCTCTTCTACTTTTGGAAACCGAGAGGTCGCAGATGTGTTTCTAATAGAATCGTTATTCATAATCCCCCGCATTATGATTTAATTCGTCGAATGATTTTGGAAAATATCTGGTTTAAAAGACTCAAACCTGTTGTTACAATGGTCCACTCTTGCTGGATAGCAGATGTTTCCATTTGCAGAGCCAATTGCTGGTTTTGGTTAAATGTTGTGTAGTTTTGTTCTTCAGCTTCAACACTTTTCAAAAACTGTTGCTCGCCCCCAGGAACTTCTCCCTTGTTCCCTCCCTCAACAACAAAACTTTCCAAGGTAGCTAGCTGACGAAGCCATGTTTCTGAAGGTTCACCATAAATAGAAACCTTGAAAGCTTTATCCGTAGCACCAGGCTCTGGTACATCCTCAAAAGTCATTCCTTGCAAAAATACTTTTAAGTTACAAAGGTTCTGACGTAAAGAAGCTACCTGGTTCTTATACTGGTACAGCTTATAAAGAAATTCTTTCCTTTTAACCGGATCGGGATCATCCTCTCCTGAGATTTTTTTTACCTCTTCTATTATTTCGCCAATCTTTTTATCAATGTAATAGCATCTGGTTAGATCTGCTTGAGTTCTCTCAAACTCCTTATCCCTAACCGCTTCAGCCTTTCCTTTCGCATTATCCACAACCTGCAAATTCATCTGACGCAAATACAAGGATAACGAGTAATAAACATCCGAAGCCTGAAACATCGTAATGTCTTGTATAATCTTGTTCAAATCCTTAGCAGCCCTATTAGAAAAGACCATCTGACCGCCAATTAATTTCAAAACATGATTCTGCTCAGGGAAATATTTATCTAGCAAAAGACTAACGTAGGAGGTTTGTAAAGGAGAGGTGCTAATAAAAGCTTTTTGATACTCCAACATGCTTTCTGCATAGTTCATCGCAGACGGAACTAATTGATCTTTTTGTTTGAGAAAATTTACATTCTCCGCTTCTTTTTTCTTAATCTCAGCTTCTATCTCTGCTACAGCTTTATCTCCTGCATCCTTGATAGCTTGAAACCCTCCCCAATTAATTGTAGTATCGTTTTTGACCAAATCCATCAATTGCTGGAGAAACCGCGGATTTATTTTATCTCCTTCTGCTGTTGTTGTCTCATCAAAAACCCTCACCCCAAAATAAGATAACGACATGAATTTTCCACTATTGTTATTCTGCCCCACCATGCTAAGGTAAGCATTATTTGCCTCTTCTACTCCCTGCAGAACAAACTTAGCAAACTGGTTTTCGTTGTGATTTTTCCAGTACTTTACCTCTGCATCTAATTCGTTACTGTGTTTAGAATTTGTTGAAGCAGTCCCTCTTACACAAGCATAGTAGGCAAACAAGGCGCCCATAAATTTGGACCAAGAAATGTTGGCATTTTCCTTAGTTCTTGCTATGGAAAACTTCCCGTCACTACTACCGGCTGCGTTGAGAAACTCTTTTAATACCTTTTGAACTTCATCCGGCCATTTTGAATTTTCATCATTAGTTATTCCATCAGAAAGCAGCTTTAATACATCCCCCATTAACATATAATTGTTGACAAGGCTTCCGTACCTGGCATTACCGTAAAAACTGTCTTCTTTTCCAGGTTGGGTCCACGCTACAGTTAGAAAATCTTTCAATAAGGTGACAAAGTTATTGATCTTCCCTATGCAATCTCTGGACTTATCAATACATTCTACGTTATCAGAAATCTTTTCTGTAAGGTCTTCAACTCCAGGATAAGTCGCTGCTAGCATTTCTTGATACACGCCCATAAGATCTTGCCAAAAGACACTAATCTTATTGACATTAGGATACTCTTTTTTTCCAAAAGCTATCATTTGCTCGTTGATGGGCTTTAAAAGCTCCACAGTAACTTTTTTTCCTATGAGCTTTACCAAGTCTTCATTAACTGAAGCTGGAATAGTTTCAAAAGCTCCTACTTTTTCTTGTAAAGTTTCTATTTCTTCTACTGTAGGCTTCTTACCTTCAAGGCTCATTATCTCTGTTATAATTTCATGAATACTCTTCTGCAGAGCCTCTATCTCCTTGATAAAATCACCAGGGATTGCATATAGATCCTTGTACCATTGAGTGTTCTCACCATTCTCATTAATAGAAGCCCACTCTAATTCCAAAGTTTTTAACTTTTGTTGATATTTGGTTACTATAGTCCTTTCTTTCTGTCCAGAAGGCGCTATCCCTCCTTTAGCAGGATCAGAGGTCCAAAAATCAAAAGCTTTTTCTAAGCCATTAATGAAAACAGCTGCAGAAACTTTATTTGGCTCCTCGACTATGTTTTTGTCTTTGTACGAAAGTTCTCTACTATTGATGTTTTGAAATGCTGTCACATGAGACAAAGAAGATCCCGACGATTGAGAGTCTTTAACGTATACGCTTTGATCTGCTTGAAGTAAGGACTCTCGAAGATCATTGGTTAACGAAAAGGATTCTGTAACTTGATAAATGGGGTCTGGTTTTTTATAAAAACTGATCGTATTCTCCAGTAATCCTAGAGCACTTTTAAGACTAACAGCCTTTTCATTAAGCTGATGAAAAAGAATCGCTTCCCTAGATAAATTAGCGCTTAAGTTAACAGGATTACCCAATAAGGATTCTGTTATTCTCTTATTGTAATAAATATAATTAGGCTCAATAGCCATAAAACCAAACTATCTTGTCTATTTTTATTTATTTTAATTAATAAAAATAATAGAAAAAAAGAAGTTTGTTTAAACAAAAACACAAAACTCAAAAGACTAGTAACTTTAAAACAAAAAAAGCGAAGAAAAAAATCTTCGCTTTTAGAAAAGAGCCTTTTTCCTAAAAAACTCTATAAAGCAGAATATATTCTATCAAGCTCTCCCAAAATCTCTTTAGGGCAATGAGAATCAAAGAGCTTCAAATATTCACGAATGTTCTCCACCTCTTGCTTCCAACCGACAGTGTCTACTGTCAGAAGCTTCTGCAAAGAAGAATCTTCCAGTTGTAACCCGTCTAAATTTAAAGCTTTTTTCGCAGGCAAATACCCTATAGGAGTCTCTTGCGCTATAGTTTCATCTCCATCTGTACGTTTGAACATCCATTCCAATACTCGAAGATTTTCGCTAAACCCAGGCCAAATAAAATTACCTTGGGCATCTTTTTGAAACCAATTAACGCCAAAAATCTTAGGTAATTTTAAATTCGTGTTGTTAGCAAAGGATAACCAGTGAGCAAAGTAATCTCCCATGTTATAACCACAGAACGGTAACATGGCAAAGGGATCATGCCGTAACTTTCCTTGCTCTCCAATAATTGCTGCTGTGGTAGTCGAAGACATTCCTGCTCCTATAGCTACTCCATGTTGCCATGAAAGAGCTTCATACACTAAAGGAATTGTATCCGAACGCCTTCCTCCAAAGATAATTGCTGATAAAGGCACTCCTTCAGCACTATTCCATGCGGAATCTAAGGAAGGACACTGTTGCAGTGGCGCGGTAAATCTAGAGTTGGCATGAGCAGCCGGAGCCCCTCCTGGAGTCCAAGCTTTTCCCAGCCAATCAATTAGGCCCTCTGGAGGAGTATCCGTAAGCCCTTCCCACCATACGTCTCCGTCTTTTGTCAAAGCAACGTTAGTAAAGAGAGTATTCTTAGAACATGTGGCTAAAGCATTTGGATTTGTTTTCTCCGATGTTCCTGGCGCAACACCAAAAAATCCATATTCCGGATTTACAGCATACAACATTCCGTCTTTCCCTGGCCGAATCCATGCAATATCATCGCCTATGCATTCTACTTTCCACCCAGGAATCCTTGGTTGTAACATAGCTAAATTTGTCTTTCCACAAGCGCTTGGGAATGAAGCTGCAAAATACTTCTTCCTACCTTCAGGATTGGTGACTCCAATGATCAACATATGCTCAGCCAACCACCCGTTAGTCTTAGCCATATAGGAAGCAATCCTTAACGCGATACACTTCTTCCCTAACAAAGCATTTCCGCCATATCCACTTCCAAAAGACATGACGCTCGCGTCATCTTGGAAATGGACTATATACATGTTTTCTGGATTGCAAGGC
Organism: Chlamydiifrater phoenicopteri; assembly: GCF_902807005.1. Lineage (NCBI taxonomy): Bacteria > Pseudomonadati > Chlamydiota > Chlamydiia > Chlamydiales > Chlamydiaceae > Chlamydiifrater > Chlamydiifrater phoenicopteri. Next base: position 1,119,194 of record NZ_LR777658.1, on the reverse strand, counting down.
CATGGAACATCCTTTTCTCCAGGAGATAAAGGTTTTCCAACACTATGCCAACATCGAAGAAATTTTCCAGAAGTGCCAAGAGCCTTCAATACAGAACTACCCATGCGGGTCATAATGCGCATAGAACAAACGACATAAGGAGAATCTGTAATTTCCACTCCAATAATAGAAAATTCTGAATCTAAAGGCCCCATGCAGAAAGGTACTACATACATCTTCCTGCCTCTCATACAGCCCTTGAAAAGCTTTGTTAGCTTCTCTCTCATAACCGTTGGATCTTCCCAGTTATTCGTTGGCCCAGCTTCTTCTTTAGTGGAGGTGCATATAAATGTTCGTTTTTCAACTCTTGCAACATCTTCTTGAGCAGACCGAGCTAAAAAACATCCAGGTTTTTTACTTGAATTCAGAGGAATCATCTCCCCGCTCTTAACCATCTCAGCAGTTAAAGCATCAAATTCCTCCTGAGAACCCGAACAAATATGAACAGAATCTGGCTGAGTGAGAGCCGCCACTTCAGAAATCCAAGCTTTCAACCCCTCATGATGAATGAGCTCTTCTGTACTCATACCATACTTCCTTTTCGCTTTTTGAATTTATCTAAATGCTCTAAAGCTTTTCCCGTCCCTAAGCATACAGCGAGCAACGGGTGTGGCGCTGTGATAACGGAAAGACCTGTATTCTTTGTCAAAGCTTTATCCAAACCCTTGATTAAAGCTCCTCCACCAGCAAGAACCATTCCTCTTTCTACAAGATCTGCAGACAGCTCCGGAGGGCATTTCTCTAAAGTTAAACGCACACACTCTATAATTTGTTGAATAGGTTCTGCTAAGCATTCTCTGATTTCTACAGAGTTGATACGCTTGGTGATGGGCAAACCAGCAACCTGGTCCCGACCGCGAACTTCCATCTCAAGCTCTTGATCACCAAGAGGGTGCGCAGAACCTATGGTAATTTTAATTTCCTCCGCAGTACGAGGTCCTATCATTAAATTGTATGTACGCCGCATGTAATTAATGATACACTCGTCAAACTCATCTCCCGCTATACGGAGTGATCGAGATTCTACGATACCCCCTAAAGAAATAATGGCTATTTCCGTTGTTCCACCACCAATATCAATAATCATACTAGCGGCAGGCTCGTGGACAGGGAGATCCACCCCTATTGCTGCAGCCATAGGCTCTTCAATAAGAATAACTTCTTGAGCCCCAGCATGAATGGCAGAATCTTCGACCGCACGCTTCTCTACTCCAGTAATTCCTGAAGGAACAGCTATAAGAATCTTAGGACGAAACATACTCCTGGCAGGCGTTACCCTTTTAATGAGAGCTTTAAGCATCCCCTCAGCTATCTCAAAATCAGCAATAACCCCGTCTTTCATGGGGCGAACGGCCATAATCTTTCTAGGCGTTTTACCCAGCATGGCCTTAGCTTTATGTCCTACAGCCAAAACTTCATTGGTATTAGCATCCACAGCTACTACGGAAGGCTCACTAAGAACAATACCTCGCCCTCTGACATAGACCAAAGTGTTCGCAGTGCCTAAGTCAATACCTATGTTACCAGAAAAAAAATTGAAGACCTTATCAAACCGACACAACGTTTTGTTGTATAAACGGTTAGAAAGATTCCGAATCTTGGAAAGATTTCTGTGGGAAATCATAATGTTATATCTGCAGTAATTCCAAAACTTCTTCCCAAGTCAACTTGGAAATGACCTCATCATCCGAGTTGATCACTTTCTTGACAAGACTCTTTTTCCTATTTTGTAAACTTAAAATCTTCTCTTCAATGGTATTCAACGTTACCAGCTTGTAAGAAGAAACGGATTTACTTTGACCTATTCTGTGCACACGATCTGTTGCTTGATTCTCAACTGCTGGATTCCACCACATATCGTAGTGAATGACTGTGTCTGCTCCGACAAGATTTAATCCCGTCCCTCCAGCTTTCAAGGAGATCAAAAATACTGCTAATGACGGATCTTCATTAAATTGATTAACTAAACTTAGCCTGTTCTTGGTAGAACCATCCAAATAAACAAACGGTATACCTTTTGCCTCTAAATCCTGACGAATAATCGTTAACATCTTCGTATACTGACTAAATACGACTGTCTTATGACCGGCATCTACCAGAGACCCCAATAAATCCATCAACATGTCATATTTCGCTGAATCTCCAGGCTCTGGAGCATTCTTAGCAAAAATGGCCGGATGGCAACAAATCTGCTTAAGCCTGGTAAGTGTAGCTAATACATGAATATGAATCCTATCAAATCCTTCTTGCTTAACAAGCCGAGAAAGCTCTTGCTTGGCTGAAGCAGCATACGATTGATAAAGCTCCTTCTGAGACTCTGTTAAATGACAATGATACAAAATCTCCGAAACAGGAGGCAAGTCTTCCAAGACATCTTCCTTCATTCGACGAAGAATAAATGGAGCCACTTTCTTTTTCAAAGCGTCCATATTATCCGCTTTGTTCCCCATGTAATTGCCTGTACGAATATACTTACCAACAAACCGATCATAGCTACTTAATAAGCCAGGCATTAAGAAGTCAAACAAGCTCCACAACTCTTCTAAGGAATTTTCTATAGGCGTTCCTGTCAATATCAAGCGGTGGTTGGCTTTAATCATCTTGACAGACTTAGCATTGCGTGTAGTTCTGTTTTTGATATGATGAGCTTCATCTAAAACCACATAGTCAAAAACAAAATCCTTATAAACCTCTACATCTTTCTGTAACAGGTTGTAGGAAGTAATAACAACATCGTAATCTTGTAAAGCAGCTAACTGTCGCCTACGCTGCAAAGGAACTCCGTCTATAACCTGGACCTTAAAATCTGGATTAAATTTACGAAACTCTTCCTTCCAATTGTATACCAAAGAAGTTGGGCATACTATCAACGAAGGCCCTCCTTCTTTCTCCATTTTACTCTGAGTGATCGCAATAATAGCTTGCAAAGTTTTTCCAAGCCCCATGTCATCAGCTAAAATGCCGTTGAGATGCATTTTTCGGAGCCTTTCCAACCAGCGCACACCTTCTGTCTGATAATTTCTCAACGTAGCTTGAATTTGCGTGGGCACCTCTTGAGAAGAGAATTCTACTTCCCCTCGAATTTGTTTCTGTATTTCCAACAACTTATCACTCATAGTGAAATTCACTGGCAATCCAGAAAAATGCTCTGCAGATACTCCCGTCAAACTCCACAAAGGACATTTCTCAACAAAATTATCGAGAACCTTAAACCCTAGTTCATTGAAAATCTGTACAACAGGGGCGATTTTTTCCAAATCCAGCACCAAAATACACGGCAATCTAGATGTTGTTGCTGTTTTGCTTCTTCTACCGGCAACCTTAACCTGTCCTGCCTTAGGAGACAGCTCCAAGAACCGCTTCTTAGCACTAATACAATCCCACAATAAGTCCATGCTCGTGCCTTTGAGCAGCCCATTGACCTTCAGTTCAGCCTCACAGTGGTTTACATCGCTTCCTTCCCGAAAATGTAAATCAAACACCGTCTCATCATAAATGAACTGCTCAGAAAGATTTTCTGGACAGTTGAACGTTATACGATGTTGGTTGTTGGGAATAGTTTCCGTCATAAACTCGACAATCTTCTTTTCACTTTTAACATGAAAAGCTCCATCGCGCTCATCGTAAATAAAGCCAGAGAAGACTTCTTCTATCATCTTTCGTTCTTCTACTAAACTTCTTGATAAAATCCCTTCCTCCTTAACAAAGGCACAAATATCCTTGTACTGTAAGGACAGTGGTGACGCAGGAATTTTCAACGAACCGTAAAGAAAATGTAGCTTGGCCTCCAACTCCCCATCTAAATAGCTCATGTCACAGACAGCCTTCACTTCCTCTACGAAAGGCAGAGTTACAAACGAATTCAAAACATTAACATTGGAAACTTCAGCATACTCCCTGAAGACAGGCAAAGCGTTTTCTCTGAAAGACCCAAATAATGGTTCAGGAACAGTTACGTCTCGCAACTGAGCAAACGATCTTAGATGTGTTCGCTTAATCTGAGAAGAAAACCTCCTGTACACATTTTTGTAAATGATACCAGGGGCGTCTGACTCCAATAGAAGAGCTTGCTCCGGCTGAATTTCCTCCTCATCAACTATAAGGGAGGGAGTCATGAGGACAGCTTTGTACGGAGTATCGAATAGATCTAAGTGGAATTTCATTTTCGCTGGCGTAGCTGACCAACAAAGAGGCTCCTCTAAATTGCCACAAAAAATTCCCGAAAAGCTCTCTCTCTCAGAAGACTGACCACTACGCTCTGCCAGCTGATGCTCAAATGTTTTGGCCAAAATCACACCAAGAGAAGCCGAAGAAAGTTGAGCAGACTTTAACAATCGCTCGTCACTATTCACACTAGCGTATCTGGCATACCGAGTTAACAAATCAATCATCTTTCGATCAGAAGGAGAAAAAGACTGCATAGTAAAGAAGAACCGTCTACCACTTAACACTATTGGCTCCTGATAAAGCACTCCTTCTAGAAAAACTTTTATATTTGGGACGTAAAAAGGCTTTGAACGACAAGGCATCCTCAGCACCAACTGAAACTCTATGCGACCTGAAGAAAAAACCTCTTCAGAGGAGTTTCCGGTAAACAGTACTGCCAATTCTGCTGAATCTCTTTCCAGATATTCCAAAGGCAAAAAGAACGGGTTAGCACTGAGCGTTTGAGAAGCATGAATGTACTCGCTTAAAATTTCTTTTTGATGCTCTCGATCTTTTCTTTCTTCCTCTCTACTTGCAGCCTCTTCGAAAGTTTCTTGAAGCTCTCTTTTTACATCTTCCTCGATAGCGCCATCTTTCTCTAGATCGGTTTCTTTGGCGTAAGCCACAACCATTTCATTGAAATTTTGCTCTAAATAAAAAAGTAAGGCTACGATATGCTGGCAATCGTAGTTGTAGGAGCAGTCGCAATTCGAATCGATAGTATCTGATTCATTTCTATCCACCTCAATCTCGCACTCATAAACGTTATCATAAGGGCCTCGAACTTGAGCTCCTATCCGAACTGTTTCGCCGTCCATAGACAGGATTTTACCGTTTAGAACCGTTCCTTGATCGAACAATTCCCTTCCTTCTTGAAGAACGTTTGCAGAAAAATCTCGTCGTAATTTGCGAAAATTGAGCATTTCCCCTCTAATCTGGAGTCTTTAACTTTAATAGCATTTACAGAATTTGCTTACTTGTACTCGTTTGTACAGTGTAAATCAACGAAAAATTTTAGTGCACTTTTACCCCTGCAATATACCAAAAAACTTTTATCAAACATTTTAATAACGCTAACATTTGCTAAAAACTCTATAAATCACTAGTATGGTCTCCCTACAGCGTTTGTTTCTAGTGCGGGTGTAGCTCAGTGGTAGAGCGCCACGTTGCCAACGTGAAGGTCGTGAGTTCAAGCCTCATCACCCGCTTTCGCTTTGAGAAAAAAGTCCTCTCTTACACAATAAAAGGTGATTAAGTGTCTCAGAAATTTGAAAACGAGAGTTTCTCTATAAACTTAGAAGAAAAGCCTGGATGTGTCGTTACCGCTTCCGTAATCGTTTCTCCTAAACTTCTAGAAGACCTAAGAAAAAAGACCATAAAGGATATAAAAAAAAGTATTACCCTGCCAGGTTTCCGCAAAGGGAAAGCTCCTGACAGCGTTGTGATTTCTAAGTACGCCTCCTCTTTAGACAAAGGATTAAGAGAAGCTGTCATTAGAGCCGCCTATCAGTCTCTTTGTAATCTCGCTAAGAAGCCCCCTTTATCAGAACACGCTTTTCGCTACATAAGAATCGAAAGCCTCAATGAACAGGGCGCTGAAGTTGCTGTGAGCTATGAGTCTTTCCCTGTTGTTCCAAACGTAGATTTAGATAGACTTTCTCTAGCAGAAGCTTTCCCCGAGGAACCTTCTGTCTCCGAAGAAGATATGCGCTTGGGACTCGAAAATGTTGCCTACTTTTTTGCAACGAAGACTCCTGTAACAAGAAACTCTCAAGAAGGGGACTTTATTTCCCTGTCTCTACATGTTTCTGAAGGATCTGACGGCCAGGAGGACTCTTTAGTCCCCGTTTTCGAGAACAAATATTTCAAATTATCTCAAGATGAGATGAGCGACGTTTTCAGAGATAAATTCCTCAACGTTGCTACAGGAGCAAAAATTGTTGAAAAAATAGAGTCTGAGGACATCAAATCCTTCCTCAGAGGAGACACTCTAATTTTCACCGTTAATTCTATCATAGAGGTAGAGGTTCCTGAATTAGATGATGAGAAAGCACGCCAAGTGCATGCTGAGTCTCTAGAAGATTTGAAAGAAAAGTTACGAATCCAACTTACAAATAAAGCAAAAAATGATTTGCATGCTAAGAAGTTAGCTGCAGCAGAAAAAGCTTTAGCAGACGCCGTTACGTTCGAACTCCCTGAGACCCTATACAAAAGTCGATTGGACGCTATTGTTCGAGAAAAGTTATTGAATGCTCGCTTAATTCAGTACTGTTCCGATGCAGAACTTGAGGAACGCAAGGAAGAAATACAGAAGGAAGCGGAAGAAGAAGCTACTCGTATCGTAAAGATGTCTTTCTTAATCCACGGCGTCTTCCAACAAGAAAAATTACAAATTGCAAGGGAAGAGCTTCAAATGGCTCTAGAGCTGTGTTCTCGTGAACGATTTGGCATTAATCCCCCAAAAGACGCTATAACTAATGACGTATTGAAAGAGTTGGTAGCAACAGCACGGGAGCGTTTAACTTACCAAAAAGTTATGGAACATGTTTTGAAAAAATGCTGTTCCCTCCCATCGCCAGCTGCTACGTAAGGTTTCTTCAGGAAAAAACTTGACCCTGTAAGGCCTTAATCATAGAATTCGGGATTTTAAAGAGAACTTTTGTTGCCAGAGGACCTCTTGCAGAAAATCTTTTCTAGCAATTCTGGAGTCCGGTAATGAAGAGTTCTTAAGAATCCCCGGGGGTTTTCTTGCAAAACGCAAACCCCCTTAACAATTTTGTGAGAGGATGAAGAATGACTTTAGTTCCATATGTTGTAGAGGATACGGGAAGAGGCGAGCGTGCAATGGATATTTATTCACGGCTCCTCAAGGATCGTATTGTGATGATTGGTCAAGAAATCACCGAACCTCTGGCAAACACAGTCATTGCTCAGCTGCTATTTTTAATGTCCGAAGATCCTAAAAAAGATATCCAAATATTCATTAATTCTCCTGGAGGATACATCACTGCAGGATTAGCCATTTATGACACTATCCGCTTCCTCGGGTGCGATGTAAATACTTATTGTATAGGTCAAGCAGCTTCTATGGGGGCGCTTCTTCTCTCAGCAGGGACGAAAGGAAAAAGACACGCTTTGCCCCACAGTCGTATGATGATTCACCAGCCCTCCGGAGGAATTATGGGAACGTCAGCAGACATTCAATTACAAGCTGCAGAAATTTTAACTTTAAAAAAGCATCTTTCCAAAATCTTATCCGAATGCACTGGGCAATCGGTAGAAAAAATTTTAGCTGATTCTGAGAGAGACTTTTTTATGGGAGCTGAAGAAGCCATAGCCTATGGCCTTATAGATAAAGTAGTTACTTCAGCAAAAGACAAAGACCTTTTACCTTAAGCTTATCTATGAATAAAAAAAATTTGACGCTCTGTTCTTTTTGCGGTCGTTCAGAACAAGATGTAGAGAAACTTATAGCAGGACCGTCAGTATACATCTGCGATCATTGTATCAGATTGTGCTCGGGAATTTTAGAGAAAAAACCTTCAGCAGTGCCGGAGAAGAGTTCTGCAGGACACGACTCTTCTTCTGCTGAGACCAAGGATCTCAAGGTTCTAACTCCTATAGAAATAAAAAATTGCATAGACAAATATGTTGTAGGACAAGAAAGAGCAAAAAAAACCATAGCTGTGGCCGTCTACAATCACTACAAAAGGATACGCGCTCTGTTGCAAAATAAAACTGTCGGTTACGGGAAATCTAATGTTCTTCTTCTTGGCCCTACAGGCTCAGGGAAGACTTTAATTGCTAAAACATTAGCTAAAATTCTTGATGTCCCCTTTACGATAGCTGATGCTACGACACTCACAGAAGCTGGTTATGTAGGAGAAGACGTAGAAAATATCGTATTGAGACTTCTTCAAGCTGCAGACTATGACGTTGCTTTGGCTGAAAGAGGTATCATCTACATTGACGAAATAGATAAAATCGGAAGAACAACAGCGAACGTTTCTATCACTAGAGACGTCTCAGGTGAAGGCGTACAGCAAGCTTTGTTAAAAATTATCGAAGGCACCGTAGCTAATGTACCACCAAAAGGCGGGAGAAAGCACCCCAATCAGGAGTGTATCCGTGTAAATACAGAAAATATGCTCTTTATCGTCGGTGGAGCTTTTGTTAACTTAGACAAGATCATTGCTAAACGCCTAGGAAAAACAGCTATCGGATTCACCGATGATAGTACGACTCTGTCTCAGGAATATAAAGACCATTTATTGTCTAAAGTCGAAACAGAAGATTTGATTGCTTTTGGTATGATCCCTGAGTTTATTGGGAGGTTTAACTGTATTGTTAATTGTGAAGAGCTATCTCTAGATGAGCTTGTTGCTATCCTCACAGAGCCAACTAACGCTATTGTCAAACAATACACTGAACTGTTTGCGGAAGAAAACGTAAAGTTAATCTTTGAGAAAGAAGCCCTGTATGCTATAGCTAAGAAAGCTAAGCAAGTGAAAACTGGTGCTCGGGCTCTCGGAATGATCTTAGAAAATCTTTTGAGAGACTTAATGTTTGAGATACCTTCTGACCCTACGGTCGAAAAGATTTGCATCAGGGAAGAGACTATTATTAACAATGAACTTCCCGAAGTTATTCGAAGGACACCACGGGCTATTGCATAGTAAAGTCTAGTTAAGATAACGAAGCTTTTTGGTTGAATCTGATGATGTCGGATCGCTTTGAATCGGCAAAAAAAATTATAACGGTTCTAAAAAATGCCGATTGCGAGGCGTTTTTCGTCGGCGGTTGTGTTCGCGATATGATCATGGGTCTTCCTATAGGAGACATCGACATAGCTACAAACGCTTCACCTGTCCTGATTTCAACATTGTTTCCAGATACCATCGCTATTGGAGCTGCCTTCGGCATCATCGTTGTAAAACAGGACGGGGCACTATTTGAAGTAGCCACCTTTCGTTCTGACGGAAGCTACTCGGATGGCAGGCATCCCGACCGAATAGTTTTTTCTTCCATGAAGGAAGATGCCCTGCGGCGGGATTTTACCATTAATGGGCTTTTCTACGATCCCTTCACAGACAAAATTTTCGATTATGTTGATGGAATTAAAGACATCGAAAGAAAAATTATTAGAGCTATAGGACACCCTAGAGTACGATTCACAGAAGATAAATTACGAATTCTGAGAGCCGCACGCTTTTCTTCTCGGTTAGGATTTTCTATAGAACCCTCAACACGAAAGGCTATCCTGAAAGAAGTAGATACTCTCACAGCTTCAGTATCTCCAGAGCGGATATGGCAAGAATTAAAAAAGATCGCGACATTTCCAAACCTTTATCAAGCTGTGGCTCTCCTAGAAGAACTAAAAATTTTACAAACAGTATTTCCTGAATTAAAGACTCTTCCCCTAACCTCGGTGAAAAAGGCTATGAGGTGTTTGGAGCGATTAGAAACGCCCCTCCCACCTATTCTCTATTATCTTCCATTATTTGCGGGATTATCCACCGCGGACAAAAAAGCGATCTTCCTTCGATTAAAAGTATCTTCCAAGGAGCTGGATCTCATAGAAGCGTGGGATGAGGCTTTCCTAGAATTCTCCAAAAAAAATATTAACAGAGTTTTTTGGGCACATTTTTTTGCCTCCTCAAAAGCAGAATTTTTCCTTCCTCTTTACGGAGCTCTTCTTGCGCAGGAAGAATCAAGAAAAGATTTTACAGCCAAGACATCTAGATTAAAACAAGAACTCTATCCTTTCACCATGCGTATAAAAACGAAACGCCCCGTCGTCGTTGCCGCAGACCTGATCGCTAGGGGCGTTGCTCCTGGAAGACTCCTTGGAGACCTTCTTAAAGAAGCAGAAACTCTATCTATAGAAAAAAATTGTCAAAACAAAGAAGAAATTTTACACCTACTTAAAGCTCACGGTTTTTGGAAGTAAGATCTTTATCTAAAAAACTTTCTTAAACTATCAATTTTAATGCTTCAGATTTAATTTTTTAACTCTTATCATTTTCATAGATTTTATACTCTTATCTTGGAATCTCTTATGTTACGCATTGCTATCCTGGGAAGGCCTAATGTTGGAAAGTCCTCCCTGTTTAATCGTTTGTGTAATAGGTCTTTAGCTATAGTCAGCGAAGAAGAAGGTACTACTAGAGATCGTTTGGTAGCTGAAACCAAAAGGTTCGATTTTTCTACCCTCCTAATTGATACCGGAGGAGTAGATCAACGTTCCCCGGATAAATTCCAAAAAGATATCGCTAAACAGGCTTTTATAGCCGCTGAAGAAGCCGACTTTATTCTTCTCGTCACCGATATTCGCTGCGGAATTACCGAAGAGGACGCTAGAATAGCAAAGATGCTCCTCCCCCTAAAAAAACCTGTTGTTTTAGTAGCAAACAAAGCAGATTCAAAAAAAGATGAACAACGCTTATACGAGTTTTACAGCCTGGGGTTTCAAAATATTGTAGCTCTTTCCGCCGCCCACGGCCGACATATGGATTTTTTGATTCGCACCATAACAAAACTCTCCTCTCCCATTCTGAAAGAACAATTAATCCAAGACGATACTTCCGGCCTACAAAAAGAAGCTTCTGAAACAACACTCTCCCAACCCATGGACTACGAGTCTATAGCCCCCTCTCTTGACACAGAAAGTATTGATGAATCCCAAGAGAGTGCTTTTGAAAAACTTTCAGATTTAGGCTTTGACTCCCCCATACAAAGAAGCTTGTCTCCCCATAAAAAAACATTAGTTAAAGTAGCTCTTATAGGCAGACCAAACGTCGGAAAATCATCTCTGATTAACGCTTTACTCAACGAAGAGCGTTGTCTAATAGATAACTCTCCCGGAACGACAAGAGATAACGTAGATATTTTATACTCACACAAAACTGGTGACTACTTATTTATCGATACGGCTGGGCTAAGAAAAGTTAAAAGTATAAAAAATCCTGTAGAATGGATATCCTCAGCAAGATCAGAGAAAGCTATTGCTAGGTCTGAAATCTGCTTGTTAGTCATAGACGGAACACTAAAGCTTTCTTCCCATGATAAAAGAATTCTCTCTTCCATCGCTAAAGCAAAAAAGCCTTTTATCATCCTAGTAAACAAGTGGGATATGGTAAAAGAGGTCCGAATGGAACATTACATTCGCGATCTACGAGCATCCGATCCCTATTTACAAGAAGCTCCAATCTTGTGCGTCTCCGCGAAAACACGCCGTAATTTAGATAAAATTTTCGCTGCAGTCCAGGGACTATATGGAATAGCCACAAGACAAATTCCAACATCTCTATTAAATAAAACTCTTGTTAATACTTTAGCAAAACATCCACCGCAATTAATCGCTAAAAGAAGATTACGTGTCTATTATGGGGTGCAAAAAAGCTTTTCTCCTCCATTATTTTTATTGTTTATTAATTCTAAATCTTTATTAACTAAATCCTATGAACAATATCTGAGAAACAATCTAAGAGATGCTTTTAATTTCCACGGCGTTCCTTTTGATATAGAATTAAAAGAAAAACCAAAAAGATATAATTAAACTTTGATTCTAATTGTAATTATTGGTATTAACCAACTAAAAAATTAATTTTATTAATTAGAGAGTTTTACCATGACTTACAATTCCTTTGAAGAAGAATACGATCCCTACTTAGAAGAACACCTCAGCAAAAACTCTGATGAGTCCAAATCCTTAGACCTTTACACAGAAACCGGTGTGTACATAGAAGAAAATCAAGAAGAAGATAGCGATCTACTTATCGTACTAGGGAACGCTATACTACCCGAAACAAGACAATTCTATATCAATTCTAATTGCTTAGCCTATACTCGAACCTTAGGGGATACGTGGTCTGCATGGTTTCAAATTCCCCCAGAAAAGTTACCTATAAAAAGCCTAGACTTTAACGCTGTTCTGCGCACAGATTATATAATCACCTCAGGCATAGAACAATTATTCAACGGCCCCAAAGACTTTCCAAAAGCAAATTCCAGTCTAGATAACATCATCATTTCCATACGAACCATTCTAGACCATTACGTGCAGTTCTTTATAGCCGATGATCGACGAACCTTCTGGATACGAAACTACAGCATCCCTGAGGGGTGGTCTGAATGGCACATCTTTAATTAAATCTTATTCCCAAGTGACAGAGGAGGCCTCTCACTCCGAGAGAGCTTCCCAGAATCTCTACTCCTCACCAGAAGGAGCAAACGTTAATGTCGTAGGAATAACTTCATTATAAGATCGGTTAAAAGAGGTTGCCACTGTAGGAATAACTTTCTCTTTGGGTTTTTCTATGGTTAATTCCAGCATGAGCAAATGTCTAGCAATATCTACCCTAATATCTCTAACAAGAGCTTCAAATAAAAGGAAGGATTCTTGTTTGAATTCTAATAGAGGATCCTTTTGTCCTACCGTACGTAACCCTACTTCTGTTCGCAAGAGGTCCATATCAACAATATGATCTTTCCATTGTGCATCCAAATGAAATACCATCAGAGAACGAACAACATCTCCCAGGAGTGCTTGAGGATCCGCTACCTCTCCTGATGCTGCCAATCCATTAATGATTTCACTCATCTTAGTATTGAATGTTTTTCCCAAAAGCTCTGTTAACAGCTCTCCGGCACGTTCTGGGCTGCGTAAAGACTTAAGATGATCAATATCCACATCCACGGGAAAGGCGTGGTACAACCAAGCTAAAGCTTTTGGCATTTGAAAACCCGTAGTTGCTCTCTCATCATATAAAGCGTAACTTATGACACTACCAACTTCTTCGAGGATTTCTCTAGCCAGAAGTAAAACATCTGACGCATGAATAATTTCATTGCGCAAGGCATACACTACCTGCCTTTGTTTATTCATTACATCATCATACTCTAAGGTATGCTTACGCATAGTGTAATTCCTACCTTCTACCCGCTTTTGTGCTGTCTCTATTAAACGAGTGAGCATAGGATCCGACATAGCCTCCCCTTCTGGAGGACGAAAATGTCGAATTAAAGCGTTGAGTTTGGGAGATGCAAACAAACGCATCAAACGATCTTCGAAAGATAGAAAGAATTTTGCGCTTCCCGGATCTCCCAATCTAGCGCAGCGACCTCTAAGCTGACGATCTATTCGACGAGACTGATGTCTAGTGGTTCCTATAACATGCAAGCCACCTACATCTATAGCTTCTTTGTCTAACTTAATATCTGTACCCCGCCCCGCCATATTGGTAGCAACAGTCACCGCTCCGCGCTTTCCAGCTTCGGCAATAATCTCTGCTTCTTTAGCATGATTTTTGGCATTTAAAACCGTATGAGGAATATGTTTTTGTCTTAAGATTCTAGACAGTTTTTCTGAAATTTCAACAGACTCTGTTCCAATCAGAATAGGGTTCCCCTTCTCATGAACGGAAAGAATTTCATTGACAATAGCACTGTATTTTTCTCTATCCGTCATGTAAAACTCGTCATCGAAATCTACCCGCAAACAAGGTTTGAAAGTAGGAACTTGCAATACGTAAAGGCCATAAATTTCTTTAAACTCTCTTGCCTCTGTAATGGCTGTTCCCGTCATTCCAGCAAGCTTTTCGTACAACCTAAAATAATTTTGCAAAGTGACAGTTGCATAGGTCTGAGATTCTTTTCGAATAGGAACTTGCTCTTTTGCTTCTATTGCCTGATGAAGCCCCTCCGAAAATCTTCTTCCTGCTTGAGGCCGACCTGTATGCTCATCGATAATAACTATTTCATTATCTTCAACAATGTAATCTATATCCTTCTCCATCAACAGATGAGCTCGGATTAACTGTCTTAGGGCATGTGCTCGAGACTTACGCTGAGTATCCTCCTCTGATACGGCTATTTTCTTATCCATTTTTTCTGCTGGAGATAGCTTCTCATCAGCGTCTATGGAAGAAAAAATCTCGCCTAGATCTAACATAACAAAATCATGATCGCTAGCCCCGAGACCTTCTACCCATTTCTGCATGCCCTTATCTGTCAGCTCAAAGTCATTATTTCTTTCATCAACTATGATAAACAACTGAGAGAGCTGCTCTAAAGCCTCTTCCTTATTCTGCTCAGCGTGGTAATGTACGTCCCACTTGTCAATCAACATTCTAAGATCCGGATGCTCTCGAACTCTTCGTAAAACCCTGTTAAGAGGCATTCCTTTGCTAACCAACCAAAGGGTGCGGCAGTGTTCTGAGATTTCCTCCAAAACTTTTTTATTTTTTGGCAAAACGTCTGTAGCAAGAAACTTTTCTAGTCCTGTCCGAGCAGCAAGAGCCTTCGCATTACAAAAATCTCTTTGTACACGAACTAACTCACCAACTTTATCTTTAAGCTCGTGATATACTGGATTTTGTTTCTCCCCAGGGCCAGAAATAATAAGAGGTGTTCGAGCTTCGTCAATTAGAACAGAGTCTACTTCATCAATAATAGCAAAATAAAAACCTCTTCCAACCTGTTCTGCAGCAGTGGAAGCCATAGAATTATCTCGCAAATAATCAAAACCAAACTCCGAGGCCGTCCCATAAACGACGTCATTTAAGTATATCTCTTTGCGCTTTTCTAAAGGCGTCCCAGAAGTTAACACCCCTGTAGTTAAACCCAACCAACGAAGTATGGAACCCACCCATTCACAATCTCTTTTTGCTAGATAATCATTGACTGTAATCAGGTGAACGGGGCGTCCACTAAGGGCATTTAAATACAACGGCATCACAGCCGTTAACGTCTTCCCTTCTCCTGTCTGCATTTCAGTTATAAAACCTTTATGCATTCCTATAGCGCCGAGAATCTGTACATCATAAGGAACCATATCCCATTCCTGGCGGTAGCCAGAAACTTCTATTCGAACCCCAGCAAAACGTCGACAGACATTTTTTACCGTGGCATAGGCCTCTGGAAGCAGCTGATCTAGAGTTTCTCCTTGAGAGATTCGATTTTTAAATTCCAGAGTTTTCCCCTGTAATTCTTCATCTGATAATCGAGTAAACTCCTGATCAAAGGCATTAACCCTCTCCACTATTTTTTGAAATTTCTTTAAAGTTCTCTCTTGAGAAGAACCAAAAAATTGTTTTACGAAGCCCAACATGTCCCAATTACGCTATATTTACTTGAAGTTCGATACTCATGAGCACTAGCTTGTTGAAGTACCCAAAAGTTTTGCAATTTCCACCTACCATAACGCATTTTCCTTAATAAGACGATGAAAAGTTCCCTGTGAATCTTGAAAAGAAAAGACTAAAAGGGGCCTTTAAAAAATCGGAAAACCAAAAGCCCATCCTACACTACTGTCTGAAAAAAATCTTTTGAAAGAAATTTTTTCTCAAAAAAAATTACATCAAGCGGCTAGCAACTCACTAAACTCTGAGATAAGCTGATTATTTAGTGGGAGCTTCCTACGAAGGTTTCTCAGAATCTGAGAACGGCGTCGCCGAGACTCCTGGGAAGAATCAGAATTTGAGAGGAATGTTTGTATCTCATAAGCCACATCAAAACAGCCTGAACGGGCCTCACAAGCACTCAGCAACTCAAGAGTTTCCGTATTGCGAGTCACCCCGACAGCTTTTCTTGCAAAAGCAAGACCTTCCTCCGGAGCCACTAAAGTTGCTAATCCTATTCCTGACAACCACGCTAAAGCTTTCAGCGCACCCAAATGTTCAGGAAACAGCGCCACAGCCTTTAGAAACATCGTCTCTGCTTCGCCAAACTTTCTTTGTCGACACAGGCTCAATCCATAATCGAAACAACAATCTGGATTACCAGAATAAGTGGGACACTTGAGAGCTAACTTCCAACAACTCTCAGAAAGTGGATAGTTTTTTACCGCCATTGCTGCTGCTGCCGCATGCCGCATCAACAAAGCATCACCCCTTTTCCATAGAGGACTACTTTGATAAATGAGAAGAGCCTGTTGCTGTCTCCCCATTTTTTGCTCACAGAGTCCTATATTGAACAAGGCCTCATCTCTATAAAAGGCTTCTTTTAAAAGAGACCTAAAAAGAATCTTGGCTTTTTCATAATCAGAGATCAATCTCGAAGCTTGGGCAAACTTATAAATAATATCCGAAGAACAATACCCCAAAGAATAAGCTCTTGAGTAAAACTCTGCCGCGTCCTCGTATCGTTTAGAGGCAAAATAGATGTGTCCTAAAGCAATGAAGGTTTCTTGAGGAGATAAAGGGGAAACTAGAGGCTCTATCAAATTACAGGCGAGATCCAACTCCCCCAAATGAACTAGAGCTGAAGCGTACTTAGCAACGTCCTGCTCTTCCAAATTTTCTTTTCGAATCTTTGAAAAAAGTTGCGCGGCTGTTTTGTAACTACCTTTACGATAGTCTCTATATCCTAGCTCTAGATAGTATCGAAAATCTTTGGCATCAAACCTCTGAATCTGATCCAAGTACGCATCAACCTCACGGAACCGCCCCGTTTCTCGGAGGATTCTAACATAGTCAATAAGGTACTGCCTGCGGAACCGCCGCTTCTTTAGAAGAGGAAGCAGCTTCTGCTCCGCCACCCCCCAATCTTTAATTCCGATACAAAACCGAATCTCTTTGATTGCTCGGACAGCGTATTTGCGAAAGGTAACGACGCGGGAATAGGCTTTAGCAAGTAAAGCCAGCACTAGCCCCCCCACCAAGGTCCACGACACCATTATCCACATAATCTGCCAATCCAGATAAAACTCTGCTCTTGCGATAACAAAAAAAATCTTTAATGTCTCTAAAAAACGTGCTTTTAGTAAAAACCCAAAGATTGCCCTACCTTACAAAAAGTTTCCAAGCCCATCCGAGAATTACACACCAGATCCTCGTCAAATGTAATTACATTTGGCCGAAACAGCAGGATAATAGACGAGCCTCCAAAAGAAAAAAAACCTTTTTCTTCACCCTTACGATACAGTTTGCCTGGAATAAAGGTGTTATGGATACTTCCTACATTCATAGCTCCAATTTCTAAGTACAACACCTTGCCAAACATTTTGCTGTCCAAAACTGTCAGCATCCTCTTATTCTCACAAAAATGAACAAAGTAATCCCGCATAGCTAGAGGGTGCACAGAATGCAATTTCCCTGAGATAAGCTGACTTTGGGAGGGCACGCAATCAAAAGGAAAGTGGAACCTGTGATAATCGAAAGGAGCCAAACGGATAATAACCATCGCTCCTTGAGAATATTCTTCTACTAAATCTTTTCTTCTTCCCAAAAGATTTTCTAAAGAAAATTTTTTACTTTTAACTACAAACTCTCCAAATTCGGACACGTTCTTGTATATTAAATACCGCCCATCAGCAGGAGCCACAGCAATATTTTCATCTTGGACTATAGGCCTCGCCTCTGGTCGCAACTTCCTGGTGAAAAAATCATCAAAGGATCGATATGCGGATAACTCTTTAGTACACTCTTCGGCATTTACCTCATATCGACGCACAAAAGGAACGATCTTTTTTTTTGTTATAGGAAGTCTCTGCAACCACCCATAAAAGCGAGAGAAAATCAAATACGAAGAAGCTACATTAGCAAGCCAGCGTCCGATCCTAGACCCATAAACCGCATTCATAGTTCTTTCAAAGTAAACGGGTTCTATCAGTCTTTTCTTACTTTCTCTGTCAACGTAACAGTGCCCTTGGTCCATACCTTCCTTTAGAAAAACCCAATCTCTGATAATAGTTTTAAAGCAGAAAATATTCAAAACTATTATTACAATTAGTTTCCAAGATCATAAAATTTGTTGAAAATAAAAAGATTTTATCGACCCCTAAGCTCCATCAATACACCTTGTTGTCCAATAATGCTGCTGTAAGCTAAAATGTCTCAGGGAATAACACTTTAGATTAACTTCGATCTGCATCTTATCCCCCGCAACTGTGTTCAGGGGCTGTTGCCGCTGCTCTCTCTAAGTCGCAACTCTAATCCATGCAGGTTGTCACGTAAATATTTTTAGGCTCAAAAACAATAAAACTTCCGCCATGCTACTTAACGAGACTATTGCAGCCATAGCTACAGCCCCTGGAGAAGCTAGCATTTCTGTAGTAAGAGTGTCCGGCCCAAAAGCTATAGAAATTTCCGAAATAGTGTTCTCTGGTCCAGTATCCCAATACCATTCTCATTCTGTACATCTCGGTTCTGCTTTAGCTCCCTCTGGAAAAATTATTGACAAGTGTCTGGTCCTCGTTATGCGCGCCCCAAAATCTTTTACAGGGGAGGACACCGTAGAATTTCAATGCCACGGAGGATACTTTGCCTCTACAAAAATTTTAGAAGCCCTTTTTCACGCTGGAGCTCGTGCAGCCCTTCCAGGAGAATTTACGCAAAGAGCTTTCCTCAACGGAAAAATCGACCTCATACAAGCAGAAGCTATACAAAATATTATAGCCGCAGAAAACTCAGAAGCTTTCGATATTGCTCAAAATCATTTAAAAGGGGCTTTTTCAAAAAAAATATCCCAGATATCCCAACTGATCATACAAGCCCTCGCTTTTCTCGAAGTACAGGCAGACTTTCCTGAGGAAGGCGAAGACTTCTCCATGTCAGATCAATCTCTAGCGTGGATTTCTGAGGCTCTCCTCTCTGTGCAAGAGCTACTCGGCAGCTTCAATGAAGGACAACAACTTTCTCAAGGAGCAACCATCGTATTAGCCGGAAACCCCAACGCAGGCAAATCTTCGCTACTGAACGCTTTTCTTGAAGAAGATCGAGCCATAGTAACCGACATACCAGGAACCACAAGAGATATGCTACGCGAATCTTGGACTATTGGAGGGAAAACCGTTAAGCTTGTGGATACCGCTGGCACTCGAAACGCCGAAGACCCTGTAGAAAAAGCCGGAATACAAAAAAGTTTTCAAGCGATGGAAACCGCAAAGCTCATCCTGTGGGTGGCAGACCCTGCGGATGAAACTGCCGACCTGCCCGCCATTCTGGAAGAAAAACCATCCTTCCTTATTTGGAATAAGGCAGACCTAAATCATCCAATACCCAGGATTAGAATAACCATCCCTCAATTCTCGGTATCAGCAAAAACTCGACAAGGGCTTCGTGAATGCAAACAGGCTATAAGCGAGTGGCTGCACACAAATTCTCAGCAAACCAGCTCCAGAGTATTTTTGGTTTCTTCCAGACATTACAATATTTTAAAAAAAGTAGCAGAAAAACTACAGACAGCGCTTCGAGCATATCAATCTGGTATAGAGCCTGAATTTATTGCCTTAGAATTAAGAGAAGCCCTTCAGGAAACCGGCGTCTTATCAGGGAAAGAAGCTACGGAAGAAGTCTTAGGAGAAATCTTTAGCCAGTTTTGTATTGGTAAATAATCATGCCTTTATCCAAAAAACAATTTATTCTAAACAAGCTCGAATGTTTATTTCCGGACCCTCAACCATCTCTTACTGGATGGGAAACTCCCTTTCAATTCCTTGTTTCTGTTTTATTGTCTGGTAATTCAACTGATAAAGCCGTCAACACAATAGCTCCAAAACTTTTTCAAAAAGCTCCATCTCCAGAAACCATGTCCACACTGACCCAAAAACAATTATACTCCCTAATAAAACCTTGCGGACTTGGAGAAAGAAAGGCTTCCTACTTATTAGCGCTAAGTCAACGATTGATTCAAGATCATCATAGTGAGCCCCCAAAAACGCTGGAAGAACTAACATCCCTCCCCGGAGTTGGTCGAAAGACGGCGTCAGTTTTTCTAAGCGTGCTATACAACAAGCCAACCTTTCCTGTAGATACTCATATTCTTAGATTAGCCCAAAGGTGGGGCATCACTAAAGCAAAAACACCGTTTGCAGTGGAAAAAGATTTAGTAAAATTTTTTGGGCTAAAAAATTCTAAAAAACTACACCTCCAACTAATTTTATTTGCTAGAAAATATTGCCCAGCAAAAGGGCATCAACAAGCCTTATGTCCTATATGCTCCTATCTATCGAAAAGGAACCTGACTGGTTGACTCGCTCTGCTCTCCCGTTTTATTTTGTTTTTAAACCTTAGAAAGAGTAAACTCCTCCGTAAATCACTTTTTATTCGAATTTTATCTTATGGGCTTTTCCAGCAAAAATATTAAAAAGAAAAAACAAGTAGCATCGGTTTCTTTTTTATCTATTGCTGGAACGGTCTTCGCAATGTTTTTCGGCGCAGGAAACACCGTTTTTCCCATCATTGTTGGAGCCGTTAATTATCCTCACTACTTCTGCGCAAGCTTGGGTATGATAGTATCTGCCGTTATAGTGCCTCTCTTAGGCTTGATAAGCATACTTCTTTACTCTGGGGATTATAAGAAATTTTTTTACTCTATAGGAAAAGTTCCAGGAGCCTTCATCTTCATCGCTATCCTCTGTCTCATAGGCCCCTTCGGAGGGATTCCGAGAGCTATCGCTATTTCTTACTCAACATTAGCATCCTTTTCCGCAAAAACGAGTCTGCTACCTTCCTTACCTTGGTTTAGCTTCCTTTGTTGTGTTCTTATTTTTCTATTTTCGAGTAAGCTTTCGAATCTCGTAGCCTGGCTTGGCTATATTTTTTCCCCTGTAATGCTTTTGTCTTTAGGCTGGACTGTATTACAAGGCCTCTTACAAGAGGCCCATACACCAGAATTAGTCGCTCTCTATCCCTCCCGCTCCCAAGCTTTTGTTTCTGGTTTTGTCGAGGGATTTAATACAATGGATCTCCTAGCATCGTTCTTCTTTAGCTCTATTCTCATAGTTTCATTACGAGAGCTATCAAGACAAGAAAGTAACCCAAAACAAGAGTGTGATGATACACTTCTAGAGTTCCGTGCCCTTGGAAAAAAATCTAAAAAGACTATCTTCCTCGGCTTTCTCCTCGCATGCCTCTTCTTAGCTGTAGTTTATATTGGATTCTCGGCCCTAGCTTCCAGACATTCAGGATTTCTTCTATACCTTCCAAAAGGAGATTGTCTCGGAAAAATTTGTTACTTAACACTAGGAAATAAAGCATACATTCCTGCCTTTGGAATCTTCATAGCCTGCTTGACAACAGAGATAGCTCTAACGGGAATTTTTGCAGACTTTATGAGAAGGAGTTGCTTACCCAAAAACACCCCCTTCTCTGTAGCGGTTGTTTTAACCCTGATTCCAACTTACTTAGTATCTACTCTAAACTTTGATAATATAAGCGACCTACTTCTGCCGATCTTGCAGTTTTGCTACCCCGCGCTTATAGGATTAACTATAGGAAGCATCTGTCATAAGTTGTGGAACTTGCGCCATGTTGGGACTATTCTTTTTTACGCGATCCTCGCTCTCGAATTGATAACAAGATGCCTATAAAATCTTCTGAGAAACAACAGATTTTTCAAAAAAACGTCGTATGCTTTTAAATTCTTTACTGGCTCATGCTTGTGAGGCTCATGAACAATTAGACTCGCACAGAGATAACGTAATCATTGATTTCATCAGAAATTCTTACGAAGTCCACTTCCCCTCCGATGAATCTCCTGACGGATTCTGGACTTCTTTTTTAAAATTTGATCTAACGAATCCCGAAGACCTAATATTTACTTACTGCAACTGTCCTGATGGAGAAGACTGCTTCCACCCCTTAGCTTCTTATTTAGCTTTAGAAGAACTTTCCTTCCTTTCTCCCTTACACTCGGCTTTTAAAAGCTCTTTTTGGAATCAACTATTTTACCATTTATTTGAGCGCAACATCGCGATACATCCAGAACCTAACCATTCATTCTCCTTTAACGACACCTCATGTTCCCTTTTCATATCCTGTAGTAATTCTGAAGCCTTTGCTCTCCTAGACACCTTTTCTAAAGAGTCTTCAACACCTCCGCCCCTATCAGCTTTACTTTTAGAAGCTTTTTCTAAGCAAGAAATCTCCGCCTGGAGAGAAGGTCACACATCAATAGAAATAGACTACGCCTTATCCCCTCATTACTTTTTAGCTAAACACTTTTACTTGTATCAATTGAAAACAGGTATTTTAGAACTAGAAGAAAATGAAGAAAAACAACCTTTCATTTTCTCCATAAAATCACCTTTCTTCTTCTTAAAAGGCTCCTTGCTTTCATTTTCTTTCGCAGAAAAAGTTTTTCCTAATATTTTGTTTGAAAAAACTAACCTCCCTTACTGGCCAAAAAATTATACCCTGTCTGACATTCGAATTTCTGAAAACCCTGTAGTGCTGCAGTGTAAGAAGCTCTATGAACCTCTTCCAGAAAAACTGCTAGAAAACCCCAGCATCTCTATCGGAAATACAAGGTACATTTTAGGAAAAGGCATTGTTCGTCACGTCGACAATCAACTAACATTACCTTTTTCCAAAATAGAAATTCTTCCCCGCCAGTTAAAGCAAAAATTATTTTCCATCTTACCATATGAGCAAACACCATCTCCTGTTCACTACGAAATGCAATTTTTAAGAGACGCCTCTCTGGTCGCTAATGCTTACCTTACGACTCCAGGAGATTTGGCGAACGCCTTAGTTATCAGCAATTCCTTATTACATGTCCCGGAGAAAGGGTTGGTAGCTATCACAGAACTTCCTTTAAAAGAGAAAGATCTTATTGTGAAAGCTTCTGATGTCGACCACTTTTTAAACACCTACGGAGAAAAAATAACAGCTCAAGGATTCACTGTTCACAAAGAGAAGGAATATCCTGGAGAGCTAACTTATTCTGTGACATCGCAAGGGACTCTACTTTTTCGCTATCAATTGGATGAAACCGAATCTCAGACTACCGAAATTATTTTTGATCAATGGATTTTCTTCTCAGGATATGGGTTCTTCCCCAAACTCAGTTTATCCACACCAGTACAAGACGGAACAACAGTCGAAGCTAAAGATGTTCATAAATTTATAGAGGAAAATTCTGACTCTTTAGCGAAAGTTCGAAACTTTTTCTCTCAAGCAGAACTATCGGAAAAGCTGCTTCTGGAGGTTTCTTTCAACGACAAAACTTCCGAGTTATCCTTGACTCCAACTCTAAAAGACTACTCTAAAGGGTCCTATCATCTCTTTGGCTCCTATTTGTACCGTGAAGGCAAAGGCTTTTCTCTAATACCCGAAGAATTGCAGCCCATGAGTTCTTATGTCGGAACAATTCCTTCAGACAAAGTCTCTCACTTCATGACAGAAATTTTGCCAATACATTCTTTCTTTCAACTAAGCGATAAATCGTTACAGCTTCCCCAAAAGTATAACTTAATTGTTACCAGCATTTCGTCAACAACGGAAAACAGGTCTCTGCAACTAGAGCTTACTTTACAAACCAACATAGGGGAGCTCCCCTTAAGCAAAGTTTTATTGGCTTTAAAAAAGAAAAAACCTTTCTTAGTTTCTGATGCTGGATTTTTAAATCTAGAAAATAACTTACTCTTCCAGTTTCTTGCTCAATTTCTACCAAAGAATTTTTCACCTAAAACTAATTCGATCACAGCCTCTGCTACAGACATTTTCAAATTAGACGCCTTAGCTTCTCTAAGACTAGCCCCTAACGTACGAGCAGCAGACTGTGATTTACAATTTTTTAAACAACTAACACAAATTAAAGACTCTTGTCTTCCTCCCTTACCCACAGATAAATTTTCTGTGAACCACAAATTGCGACCCTATCAAGAAAGTGGACTGCTGTGGTTATGGTTCTTGTATGGAAACCGCTTGTCCGGATTACTCTGCGACGAAATGGGATTGGGGAAAACACACCAAGCCGTAGCTTTACTTGACATAGTATTTCAAACTAGCTGTGACGAAGAGTCTCGACCTTCTTTTTTAGTTGTATGTCCAACGAGTGTGTTATCTCATTGGGAACATATTTTAAAATCCAATCTCCCTAACGCGAGAACGGCTTCTTTCCACGGCCCAGAAAAGCCTTCCTCCCTACCTGATGTAGATTTAGTGCTCACCTCTTACGGAACACTAAGACAAAATTATCAATTATTCTTTAATAAAAACTTCACCGTAGCTGTGTTCGACGAAATCCACATGGCTAAAAACAAAAACAGCCAGACACACAAAGTTCTTGCTCGATTAAACGCGCGCATGAAATTAGGGTTAACAGGCACTCCTGTAGAAAACAATATTTTAGAATTTAAAGGCCTTATTGACACTATTTTACCTAATTACCTGCCTTCAGATTCTATGTTCAAAAAGATGTTTTCTAAAAAAATGGGAAAGGACGGCGATCTCTCTATGAAAGAGTCCCTCTTAAAGCTTACGCGCCCGTTCATTCTTAGAAGAACAAAGAAGCATGTCCTTCCAGATTTACCAGAAAAAATGGACAACACTCTCCCATGTGCTTTGTCTAGGGAACAAGAAACTCTGTACACTTCGGTACTAAGAAGAGACTCCCTCCATCTACAAAAACTTGAAAGCGACGAAGAGTCTCCTTCAGTCTATATTCACATATTTGCTTTACTAAATCATCTTAAGCAAATCTGTGACCATCCTGCAGTGTTCTTCAAAAAACCAGAAAATTACAAGCAACACACTTCGGGAAAATGGGATTTATTTTTGAAAATTCTTCACGAAGCTTTAGATTCTGGATATAAGATCGTTGTTTTTTCTCAATACATTAACATGATCCAAATCATATGTCTTTATCTGGAAGAAATTGGTATAAAATATGCTTCTATCCAAGGAAAATCTTTAAATCGAAAAGAAGAAATAGACACGTTTACTTCCGATCCTGATTGTCGGGTTTTTGTTGGATCTTTATTGGCGTCTGGAACAGGGATTAATTTAACAGCGGGAAATGTCGTAATTATGTATGACCGATGGTGGAATCCCGCCAAAGAAAACCAAGCCCTTGACAGAGTCCATCGCATAGGGCAAAAAAACAAAGTTTTCATATACAAATTAATGACAACAAACACCTTAGAAGAAAGAATCAACATGCTTATAGAAGCAAAAACAAAGCTTTTAGATAGTGTTATAGTTAGCCAGGACTCCAATATTCTTCACATGCTAAACAAAGAGGACCTAAAAACTATCCTTTCATACGGAGAGGATTTACAAAACCAAGCTCTTACAGATTCTGAAGAAGAATGTCTCACGGAGAAAAAGCCCGCAGCCGAAAAGGAAGAAAGCGGAGACCCTATTGTCGACATTATGGCTGCCAGAGAAGCTCTTAATGAGGAATTCGACTTAGGAGACTTTTACGAAAAATAATCGCCTACCGAAAACAGTCTTTTTCCGCAGATAACATTTTGTAACCTTTATACAACGCGGGAGCCCCGACTAAGAAGCAGTACATCATAGCACTTTTATTCCAGGATAAAGTTACAACACCATCTTTGGAGAAAAGAAACAAAAGAACAGAGAACATCACCATTCCCAATCCTGATGAGATCAGGACAAAGGGTAAGAATTCTCTCCAATCTATAAGTTTATCATCAAAACTTGCTTGAACAGCTTGCTCTTCTAAGGGGCAACGTTTTTCTGAAGACAACACAGAGTCCCAATCTGAGGAAGAAACCGCAAATAGTCCAGGAGCTCCTTCCGGACCTCCTTCCTGCGACTGCTCAGGAGAAAGGTGACAAGATGAAAAAGCACTCCCCGGAACCGGAGGATCTTGCAAGAAGGCGCTGCAATAAGGACACTGCGCAACATGAACGGAAACGCTTCCTTCACACTTCCAACATAATCTCTGACTATCTAATTCTTTCGGCAACGACATATGCTCCTCGAAAAAAACACCATCCCGAACATGGAAGAGAAACTCAGATCGGCCTCAGGCATCACCCCTCAAAGGACAGCCTCATCTCTCTAGAAAAGATTATAATTTACCCTACGAAAAAATCAATGCTGAAAATTAATAAATCGCTTTAATATAAGCTTAGTTTCCAAAAAGCTTTTTTCCTTTTGCTTCTTAGCGAAACTGCTTCGTGAAGGAAACGTTTTTCCTAGCTTGAAACAGAGTGGATTAGAAGATGACAACCCAAAGTTTTGATTGTGTAGTAATCGGAGGCGGACCAGGAGGATATGTTGCAGCAATAAAAGCCTCGCGATTAGGCCTTAAAACGGCTCTTGTTGAGTACGACTTGGCCGGAGGCACATGTCTAAACAGAGGGTGTATTCCTTCAAAAGCTTTGCTCGCTGGAGCATCCGTCCTCAATACTATCAAGAACGCCGGTAATTTCGGAATTAGAGTTTCTGATTTTTCTGTAGATTTTCCTTCAATGATGCAGAGGAAAAACTCTGTTGTTTCAGGAATTAGATCTGGTTTAGATGGCCTAATCAAAAGCAATAAAATAGTCTCTTTCCGTGGCAAAGGAAAGCTTTTATCTTCCTCGGAAGTCAAAGTCTTAGGCGAGGAGGATGTTATTTTAAAAGCTCAAAATATCATCCTTGCTACAGGATCTGAACCTCGTCCTTTCCCTGGCGTTCCCTTCAGTAAGCGTATTTGTTCATCGACAGATATCTTAGAATTACAAGAAATTCCTGAAAGCCTACTCATTGTAGGAGGAGGTGTTATAGGCTGCGAATTTGCTTCCCTATTTAACACTCTAGGAACCAAAGTTACCATAGTTGAGGCCGCTGATAGAATCTTAGCTATTGATAACAAAGAGATTTCTAAATTTGTAACAAATGCTTTTACTAAAAAAGGCATTCAAATTGTAACCTCGGCATCTATTGCTGGGCTGGAAGAAACTCCTTCATCTGTGAAAGCCATCTTAAACAACGGCTCCTCCATAGAACATTCTATGGCTCTCGTCTCCATTGGACGCCTGTTGAATACTCAAAATTTAGACTTAGATAAAGCCGGAGTAATTTGCGAAAAGGGAGCTATTCCAACAGACGCTCATATGCGAACCAATATTCCTAACATCTTCGCCATAGGAGACATTACTGCAAAATGGATGCTTGCTCACGTGGCTTCTCATCAAGGAATTGTAGCAGCAGAAAATGCTGCAGGAAAAAATGTTTCCATGGATTATTCTGCCATTCCCTCAGTCATATTCACTTCCCCTGAGGTTGCTTCCGTAGGATTATCTTTAGAACAGGCTCAAAGTCAAGGTTTCTCTGCAAAGTCAACAACATTTCCCTTCCGAGCCATAGGTAAAGCTGTCGCTATGATGGACGCTGATGGGTTTGCCTCTATCATTAGTGATGTGGAAACAGGCCAAATACTAGGCGCTTATGTGGTAGGGCCACACGCTTCTTCCCTCATTGGAGAAATGGCTTTAGCTATCCGCAACGAACTGACTCTGTCTTGCATTTATGAAACCGTCCACGCCCACCCGACACTTTCAGAGATATGGATGGAAGCTGCTCTTCTAGCAGCTGATGATCCCTTACACATGCCACCCAAATAAGTTCCGCTATGGATGCAACTCAGAAAGACGCCTCTACCTCAACAAGAAAAAATTCATCCTCTAAACGAAAAGGCGTACGTCCCGAAGAAAGATTCCCCGTTTGGTTAAGGAAGTCATTACCTCTAAATACAGCTTTCCAAAAGACTCAGGGATCTATCAATAGAACTGGACTATCCACTGTTTGCGAAGAAGCTCTTTGCCCCAACCGCACCGCTTGCTGGTCAAGAAAGACCGCTACTTACCTAGCTTTAGGCAGCATTTGTACGAGAAAATGTGGATTTTGCAATATAGATTACTCTGCCACTCCCCCTCCTCTAGACCCTGAGGAGCCTCAAAAAATATCTGACTCTGTCAGGGAACTGAACTTACGTCATGTTGTCATAACAATGGTTTCTCGCGATGATCTCCCTGATGGGGGAGCTTCTATGCTTGCAAAAATTGTCCAAACAGTACGAAAAGATTCGCCCGAAATTTCTATAGAAGTACTGTCTTCAGATTTTCAAGGAAATCTTGACGCCCTCCACCATCTTCTTAATACTAAACTAGATATTTTTAACCACAATGTAGAAACCACCGAACGATTATCTCCTTTTGTCCGACACAAGGCTACTTATCACCGCTCTCTAAAAATGTTAGAGGCTGCAGCTAAATTTGATTCTTCCTTATGGATAAAATCTGGTATCATGGTCGGCCTAGGAGAGACCGAACCAGAAGTTCGTCAGACTCTAAAACACCTAGCAGAAGTTGGAGTAAAGATTGTTACCATTGGACAATATCTCCAACCTAATAGGCTCAAGATCCCAGTTAAAGAGTATGTGACTCCAGAAACTTACGACTATTATCGATCATACGGGGAAAGTTTAGGTCTTTTCGTATACGCTGGTCCCTTCGTTCGCTCCAGCTATAACGCTGATGTAATATTTGATCTCTTAAAAAAATAGCCTTCTTTTATGAAAGACCCTTTTTACTACGAATCCGGATTCGATATAGATGATGAACAATTTAAAAAAATTCTTCTTCTAAGAGAAGCGCACTTTTCTGGCAGCTTCGAAGAGATGAAAGAATGCTATGCTGACGAGGATTTTTTAGGAGCTGATCCAGATATATCCATTGAAGATATTGATTACTTAGCAAAGATAGAATCCTCTAACGAAACGATCTTAACCCAAGCCCTGCTCTCTGAGAGAGACTGGGAGGAAATACAAAAAGCAAAAGCAGCCTACGAATTTTTAGAAGATAGCGACCCAGAATCTTTGACAGGAAAAATTGCGAATCTCATTCTAACGGCACCTTTTTCTACTTCGTTGGATAGGGATGCTGTTATTGCAGAGGGAGAAGCTATCGTCCCCGACATTATAAAAATCCTAGACACCCTTGATTTGTTTCATCCCCTATTTCCTGGATTTGGACTAGCGCCTCAAAGATTAATAGATTGTCTAGGGCACATAAGAAGCCCTTTAGCTATTCGCCCCCTTTTTGAAATGATAGGAAGCCCACAAACAGCTGAATATGATGATGAAATAGCCTCTGCTTTAGCAAAAATAGGTTCTCCGGCCAAACAGTTTTTATTTTCTTTGTTGTCCTCTTCACCGATAACCAAAGATCACGAAACAGCAAGCTTTTGTTTGGCTTACTTTGATGATGATGAAGTAGTGAACTTTGCTAAGGAACAACTTTTTCGCCCAGAATTAATACAATTTCCGCACACCATCTTTCACCTAGCAAATATTTCCTTACAAACAAAGGAAGACCCCTCATTTATCGAAAAATTAAAGCGCAATCTCCCTAAAGATCTTCCATCTTTTTTAAGGGAAGAAATCTTAAAAATGATTCCATGAGAACTTTTTTGCCTCTGCAATCCTTCTACAACAACAACCGAACCCTCTCTTAATAATCGTTTTGTAAATCAGTTCATGTTCACGATTGGCACTAATCTCACCTTTTGTTATGGTGAGTGAAAAGGTGTACCAATTATGTTTCGTCGTTTTATTTCTTTTTTCTCATTGTTTGTTTTACTAGGAACAATGACTGGGTGCGACAGTCGTTCTTTCATTGCCCATAATTTACCGGGAAGAGAAGCTAATGAGATTGTGGTCCTATTGGTCAGCAAGGGAATCGCTGCTCAGAAGCAACCTAAGGCTGCAGGAAGTTCTGGGGGAGGATCTACAGAACAACTTTGGGATATTTCTGTCCCCGCCTCTCAAATTACGGAGGCTCTGTCCATCTTGAACCAAGCCGGACTGCCACGATTAAAAGGCACTAGTCTCCTGGATCTATTTGCTAAACAGGGATTGGTACCCTCGGAATTACAAGAGAAGATCCGTTACCAGGAAGGGTTGTCAGAACAAATGGCCACTACCATCAGAAAGATGGATGGTATCATTGATGCCAGTGTTCAAATATCTTTTTCTACAGACGCAGAGGAAGAACTTCCTTTAACGGCTTCCGTATACATCAAACACCGAGGAGTCTTAGATAACCCTAATAGCATTGTTGTCTCTAAAATTAAACGTTTAGTGGCCAGTGCTGTTCCTGGATTGACTCCAGAAAATGTTTCTGTCATTGGTGATCGCGCTTCTTATAGCGAAATTAGTATCAATGGGCCTTGGGGATTGACTGATGAAATCGATTACGTCTCCGTATGGGGAATTATTTTAGCCAAATCTTCTCTGGTCAAATTCAGAGTTATTTTCTACTGCATGATTCTTGTTTTATTCCTGATTTCATGTGGCTTCATGTGGCTTGTTTGGAAAACTCACGCTGTCATTGGAGCTCTAGGAGGAGTAAAGTCTCTTCTGGATCCCTCCCCTTATGTTAAACCTAAAGAAGTGATAGCAGAGAAGGCAACAGAGCCTTCATCTTCCGCTGCTCAAGGAGAGGGCTCTTCCCCAGCTTCTGGTGAAGAAAAATCTGCGGAAGAATCTCCTGAAGGCTCTGGTAAAGAGGAGGCGCCGACAGAACCTTCTGATGATAATAATGAGGATGCTTAGTGACAGCGAATACTTTTGGTACTCTAGACATCTTGATGAAATACTCAAAGTCTGATCATCTGGAGCAGTTTCTCCCAGAGAAGTTGCTTATCAAAGGTGTTCACCCTCAGGATATCCCTTTGTCTTCATTATCCTTTAATTTGCGTTGGCTAGCAGCTATTCACCCTTCATGGATCATGATGGCAATGAAAGAGTTCCCTCCCTTCTTTCAGGCAGAATTTTTACTTCTTCTTCCCGAACAAATTGTGCACAAGCTTCAACCCTATTTGCCAGCACAACTTCCTAAGATTGCTCGTTGCTCCGATTTTGGAGCCTTTTATCTTTTGGATATGTTAAGCAAAAAAATCCGTCCTCCAGGAGTCACTGAGGAAATCTTTTTGCCTTTGTCTCCCTTTAACAATCTCCTCTACTACTCGATGGAAAACAAGATGACATTCATTGATTGTCTAGGGTTGTTTTCGATAGTAAAGGAAATGAAAAATGTTGTTGACAAGGTTGTTATAAAACAAATTCAAGATAATCTTTCTGATACAGAGAAACGCTTCTTGTCCTACTGCCGAGCCAACCCTCTTAAGCATTTATCTCAGGAATTATTCCTTCACTCATGGAATGGGAACAAAGATTCTTTTCGTAAATTTATCCACAGAGAAGGTCTAGAAATTTTGGCTTTAGCATTAGTCAAAGAGGATGCTTCTTTCCTTTGGCACCTCTTGAGGAGATTAGATATTGGGAGAGCTTTTATTTTGGAATCAGCTCTCAAACGAGCTTTAAATAATCCTCATTCAGAATATTTCCGAGACCGTATTTCCCAATGCATGAAGGTGCTGGTACAATGAAATTTTTCAGTCTAATTTTTAAAAAAGACGTTGTTTCTCCTAACAGTAAAGTTTTAGCTCCTGAAGCTTTTTCTTCTGTTTTGGATGCTCAAGAAATGTTGGAAACAGCCAAACAGGATATAGAAGAATATAAACAACACGCAGAACAAGAAGCCGCCCTTCTGAAAGAAACATCAAAAAATGAGGGTTTTAATTCTGGTCTGCAAGAATGGACAACAAAATTAGCCGAACTCGATGCTAGCATTAAATCGTTTAAAGAAAGCATCAAAGCTTCTTTGGTGCCCTTAGCTATCGCCAGTGTAAAAAAAATTATCGGCAAGGAATTGGAAACCAATAAAGAAACGGTCGTTTCTATCATTTCCGGCGCTATCAAAGAGCTCTCCCAAAACAACCGTGTTGTTATCTTTGTAAATCCAAATGATCTGGAAGCTATAGAAAAACAGCGTGCTGAACTTAAAAAAATTATCGAATACGCAGAGGTGTTTATCATCTCTTCCAAGCCTGAAATAGAACCTGGAGGTTGTCTCATAGAGACCGAATCAGGTATCATCAATGCCAGTCTTGACGTTCAACTTCAAGCTCTGGAAAATGCCTTTAATAAAATCTTAAAGCAAAAAGATTTCCCATCAGGATCTACGACCTCTTCTGAGCATCAAAGCAATTCATCAACAACAAATACTACATCTTCTGAAGAGAACTCGGGAACTAAAGAACATGGTGAGTAAAAAGTTCAATGCATAGATTGTTTCGTTTTCTTCTTACCGTTTTAATTTTTGGACTACCCTCTGCCGCAGGAGCTAATACTTCTTCTTGCTCTAGGTCTTGCTCTGAGAATTATTCATGCACACCAGCACCTCTTCCTGTGCCGCCGCAACCTGTGGAAGAAAAAAAAGTACAGACATGTCCAGCTTTTAGACAACAAGTTGTTGCCCAAGATGTTCTTCCTAGAGAAGGGCTTTCTGAAGGAAGCTTCTCAGATACTTACCCAGACCTAACAACTCAAGCAGTAATTTTAGTCTTCTTAGCTCTGTCACCTTTTTTAGTAATGCTGCTGACTTCTTATCTTAAAATCATTATCACCCTCGTGCTACTGCGAAATGCTTTAGGAGTACAACAAACGCCTCCCAGCCAGGTATTGAACGGAATAGCTCTTATCTTATCCATATATGTGATGTTTCCTACAGGGGTAGCT
This sequence comes from Chlamydiifrater phoenicopteri, assembly GCF_902807005.1. Lineage (NCBI taxonomy): Bacteria > Pseudomonadati > Chlamydiota > Chlamydiia > Chlamydiales > Chlamydiaceae > Chlamydiifrater > Chlamydiifrater phoenicopteri. The sequence continues at coordinate 1,086,626 of NZ_LR777658.1, read as the reverse complement.
ATGTACGAAAGTGCCCGCAAGGAGATTGATTCTCAAACTATCTCGAGGAACCTTTTCACTGCTGAAGGAGCAGAAACAGTTTTTGTCGTCCTTAATAAATCTAAAGAACCCTTGCGTTCATTTTTAGTACGCAATACTCCTAAATCTCAGATTCAAAGCTTTTACAAAATTTCACAAAAGACTTTCCCTGAAGAAATTCGCTCTAAACTTTCTATGCACGATTTTGTTATTGTCATTCCGGCTTTCATTATGGGACAAATCCGTAATGCTTTTGAAATTGGTGTATTAATTTATCTGCCTTTCTTTGTCATAGATCTAGTGACAGCAAACGTGCTAGTAGCTATGCAAATGATGATGCTTTCCCCCTTATCAATATCTCTACCGTTGAAATTACTCCTCATTGTCATGGTAGATGGGTGGACATTACTATTACAAGGACTCATGATTAGTTTTAAATAAGGGTTTTGTCATGATGTTGCTGGCAACAAGTTTCAAAGCGGTTTTGTTTGAATATTCCTACCAAGCATTATTGCTCATCCTCATTGTTTCCGCCCCTCCGATTATCCTGGCTTCTATTGTTGGAATTATGGTGGCTATCTTTCAAGCTGCAACACAAATTCAAGAACAAACCTTTGCTTTTGCAATTAAACTCGTTGTCATCTTTGGAACCCTCATGATTTCCGGAGGATGGTTAGGAACCGTTATTTATCGATTCGCTTTCCAGATTTTCCAAAATTTCTACAAATGGAAATAGTGAAGAAGCTGCTATGAGCATGACGTTATCAGACCTAGCTTTAGCCCTGAAGTCTGAATATCTCGATTATATTTTTCAATTTCCCGCGCAACAAGTATGGTGTGTTTTCCTTCTTCTACTAGCCAGACTACTTCCTATCTTTGGAATCGTTCCCTTCCTTGGCGGCAAACTTTTTCCTTCCCCAATAAAAATAGGTATAGCCATATCCTGGTTGGCGTTAATTTTTCCTAAATCGTTGGCTGAAGCTGGTCGCGTAGATCTATTTGAAAATTCTATCTTTTACGTGCTACTCGTCAAGGAAGTTTTCCTTGGCAGTGTTATGGCTTTAATCTTATCTTTTCCATTCTACGCAGCACAGTCTGCTGGTTCATTTGTTTCCAACCAGCAAGGTATTCAAGGCCTGGAAGGCGCTACCTCTTTAATATCCATAGAACAAACCTCTCCCCAAGGGATCCTTTACCACTACATAGTAACCATTACTTTCTGGTTGGTAGGTGGATATCGAATAGTGATAGACCTTTTGCTGCACTCTCTACAGGTGCTACCCTTAGAGCAGTTCTTGCCCAAAGACATTCTCATGCCTGATTCGCCCTTATGGGTTACTTTGATCAAAATGGCACAGCTATGCCTGATTATGACCATTCAACTTAGTGCTCCGTCCACGCTAGCCATGTTAATGTCAGATCTCTTCTTAGGAATTATCAACCGGATGGCTCCTCAAGTACAAGTAATATACCTACTCTCAGCGCTCAAGGCTTTTATGGGAATGCTCTTTCTCTGTATTTCCTGGTGGTTTATCGTGAAACAAATAGATCTGTTTACCTTAGCCTGGTTTAAAAAGATTCCAGTAATGATTTTTGGCGGCCCTGCAGCTACTCTCTAATAAGTAGCTAAAAACTCTCTCATAGAACAAAACTGTTTTACAAAAATTCTAATAAATTAAGAAACAAAGACGCAAAAAGGGCGTCCTTGGGACGCCCTTCTGGAAAAAGTGAAGTAAAAGTTACTTTTTATTTGAAGTGGAATTAGTTTTTGTTTTTTCTTCTGTACCAGAATTTTTCTCTTCTTCTAAATGTCCAGAATCATTTTCTGCATCCTTGGCAACGAAAGCTATAATGGCACAAATGAGGATGAATGAAAGTGTGAACCCTGTCATCTTTATACCAAAGAACAGCAACAATCCACACAAGACTATGTTCTTGATTGGCCCGTTATCTGCATAATGCTGGGGTAAGCTGTTTAAAATCTTTCGTAATTCAGGATAGAAGCTGACAATGAATCCACCGGCAACCAAAAGACTGCTTATACTAGAGAAAAATGTGGAGACGATCCCAGAAAAAATTAACACTCCCCCAATAATTTCTTTGATATGTCCGACAACGGAACGTTGCAATGAGGACACGTCTTGCTTGGAAAAACCTATCTTAGAAGATAAGCTTTTCTTCTCTTTGCTGTTATCCTCTGAATCATTGGGGGCATTATGAGCTTTATCAGCCATACAAGCTCCTAAAAATTAAAACAAACACTTATATTATACTTTTAGCAAAGAGTAACAAAATTTTTTAATAAGTAAAGTATAAATCCACTACCTTTTTTTACTTGTTGAAGAACAACGACATCGAGTAACCCATCCCGTCTCAGAATCTACCAAAAATAAAAAATCTCCCTGGGAACCTAAGGTGTAATCAAAAATCTTTTTGTCTAAAAGATCAATCAAATAATAACCTCTAAGCAAGCTCTCCGTTTTTTCTTTCAGCTCTATCCGGAAATCGGTTCGATTACGAAAGCCCTCTAACAAAGCTTCTCGGCCTCGCTCTTTTATAGCTATCTCCTGCTGTTTAACAGCGACCCAAACTTGAGATCTCAAAGCATCTAGTCTATCAAACGCCTCAGAATGATCTATAATGGCCTCCAGCAACAGTGGATCCATAAATAATAAATTTAGCTTGTAGGCGGTACTTTTCTTAGATGAGTAATTAACATAATTTAATATTGACGGAACTTGATCTGTACCCTTAAGCATCTGATACCAGCATCTCTGCAAAGTAGGGTCTCCAAATTCCAACGTAGCAATGATGTCTGGTACTCCCTCTTCGGCTTCTTGCAAGATTTTTTCTTTATGTTCTAGAAGAGCTTCCACTAAAAATTTTTCATCTCCTGGGTTCAATACACCGGTTTTTACGTAGGCATTATTTAGAAAACGAAGAAAAATCGAGTACCATGAAAGAAGATTTTCTCGTTGTTCTGTCGTTTCCTCCAACAAAGCATATAAATTAAGTCTCGAATTATTAGGGGGTCTAGTGAACGGTACTCGAAGTGAATACTTCCGCTCTTTTTTAGATTTTGACGAGGGCTGCTTTGATGTATCTATACTCTCCTTTTTACGTCCGATAGAGGGCACAGAAACCGTTTTGCTATAATCGCTGTATTTGGCTTCCGCCAAGGCTGACCGTGCTGTAGAATGAATATCTTCTAAATAGTCGGATGATCGTAACAAAATAATTTGATTTCTAGAAATAACCGCGTCTTTAGTTGTTACTACAATCAATGACGTCAAACACAATAAAGTTAATAAATATGCGTTCATGTTATCTACCAGAAACCATAGTGAAAGCTAGCTCTCGTGCGGCAGTATATTTGGTTGCTCCTCGAGAAACATTTATCTTTATAAACGAAGGCATTTCTGAAGAGCCTTCTTTGCTTCCAGAAGATCCTTTTTGTAAAAGGCTAGAATCAAATATCGGAGTCAAAACAAAAGCTTCCACATTGTCAAGCAGTCGACTTTCTTCCTCAAGATCCAGACTACTTTGAGATTGAATTATCAAAGATAAGACTCTCTCTTCCTTATCATAAACGAGACGTCCTCGTACATTGCCCGAAAGGGCAGGAATTTTGTAGACACCTCTGTCAAAAACGAACGAGCATACAGAGTCCCCTTCCGAGCACAAGGAAAAGTCTTCAGTAATAGAGCCAAAGACGGCTCGCAAGCGCTTGTATGCTAAACTTTCATCACCAAACACTCTATAAAGCTCTTTGTGTCTCTCATGTTTCTTAGCAATCAGCAATTGCCAAAAACCTATACTCCCCAAAAGTATCGACATAAGAGAAAGACAAACAACGACTTCCGTCAACAAAAAAGATCGTTTACTTTTTCTTCTGGGATTCCCCCCCACCTCAAGCCTCCTAAGAACTCTTTTCCTTTACTCTCAATATATGACGCATAGAAGCCTTTGAGCCTCTACTTGTTCGTTAAAAGGTTTCGGGATATCTAAAACGACATCCACAGCAAATAATTTTGCTCCTCCCGAAGAACCTGTTGTGGATTTACGAATCTCTGTTGTATATCGGTAGGGAATAACAAATTTTTTCCCAGAGGAATTATATAAATAAAGGTTTTCCTCACAGCTCTTACTGACAGGATCCGAGCAAACATCTCCGGCCAAGAGGGCCTCTTGTAAATCCTGCTGAATAAGAAAAAAAGCTGTGTCAACTAAAGAAGGAAGCTGCATCTCCAACAGTTTTTTTTCTAAGGTTCTCTCCATCTGTTTGTAGAAACGCAAACAAGGGATCATTGTACATATCAGTAGGGAGAACGACATTATAATTTCTGTAAGAAAAAAGGACCTATGGGACCTTTTTTTAAACGGTCTAGACATGTCTCCCCCCATTAAAAAGATGCAACTTTTGGCTACACTTATTATTACGCAACCATACTATTCCTGAAGGGCGACATCCCAACACACCATCGAATTCAAAAACTACAGTTTTTGGATGCCTATTTCCTGAAAAAGACATTTCTTGAACCGCGTTTAATTCCAATGTTTTTGGGAATAAAGCCCAGACCCTGTCGGGCAAGGAGCGTTGAAGATAAACCCTACATAAATATCCTCCTCTTTCCTGGGGAAGGCAACGCACTTCAGCATCTATCCCATGATACACAGAGCACCGCTCCACCCATTGAAGGAATTCTTGCAATTTCACAGCTTCTCTACACAACCTTTTCTGCTCATTGCGCCCTTTAGCTATAGGACCAACAAGCACCAAGGAAAACGCCAAGGGAATCAACATCCCCATAACAACGAGAACTTCTATTAAAGAAAATCCTCTGCGTTTAACGCTGAGCTTTGGAAAGCGTTCTAGCTTTTTTAGAATAGACCTCAAGATCCTCTCCATCATTGCAAACCCTAACAACAAGTTCTTCCCCCCAAGCATCTTTTAGTAGCTTGCTAGAATCTTTACCTATTGCAGATTCTTTGACTATCTGCTGCTTATTACGAACAATATCTTCTAAGCTATCAGAACTTAACGCATATTCCATCATCAAAATGTCATAAACTTTGGCACAGTTTTGCTCTGTTTGAAACAACTTTCCCTTATTGATACTGCCTTTCATATTGAAAGCCAAGGCTCCCCCAATAATTCCTATTAGACTAACAACCACCATCAGCTCTATTAGAGTGATCGATCTTTTGATTCGTTTCTGTTTTCGCACAATTGTTCTCCTTAAATATTAACGTTACTTGTAAGTGGTAACAATATTGCCAACATAATAAACCCTATTACTCCCCCTAAACAGACGAGAATCACTGGTTGACACCACGTAGCTAACATGTTCAATGTTTTCTGTGTATCATCGACATACATATTTCCAAGACAGGCAAGTAATTCTGGAAGCTCTCCTGTCTCTTCACCCAAAGCGGTCATTTGTATTACGAGCTTAGGGACCCAGCCCTTAGACTGTAAAGCTGTACTCAATGTTCCTCCGGAAACAATAGCTTCGGTAACTTCCTTTATATCCTCACGGATGCAACGAAAAGCTATTGCTTGCCGTCCAACTTCTAAGCCTTTGATCAAAGAGCTCCCGCCCTTCAATACAGAGCTGACAAGAAGGAAAAACTCTCCTAAAAGACTTTTAACACACACTTTCCTCAAGAAAGGGATTCTCATAACAATCCTTTCGACATAGACAGCAAAAGAAACCCGCCTTCTCAGCCAAAGAAAAACACCTACTAAAGAAAGCCCTCCCATCCCTAACAATCCTTTATACTTACAACAAAAATCACTAAAACCAAAAACGCATGACGTTAGAGTATTTTTCTCAGTATTTTCCAATACCTCTTTCAGAGAAGGAACGACTCCTAAAAGGAAAAAAATTATCACCCCGAAAGAAAAAATCATTAAGGTCAAGGGATAAGCTAAAGCTGAAACTATACTGCCTTTAAACTTGGCTCTCCTCTCTAAAACCATCACCAACCGAGTTAATACTTCATCCAACCCTCCGGCAACCTCTCCAGCAACAATATTCCCTCTGTAAAAATCATCAAACACCTCAGGGAACTCTTCCATGGCTTCAGATAAAGGAGCGCCTTCTCTAATTCTGCGAGCGAAAGTTGTCACAACACGTCCTAAAGGCTGCCCTTGATACCGATCTTCTAAAGAAATTAAACTTTCGTAGAGAGGGAGACCTGATTTTAACAAAAGTGCTAGCTGTTGAGAAAAAGTTATCACGTCTTGAGCTTTGGGCGATTGTTTAAACCAGCTCCGCTTTTCTTTCACGGAGAGCACCATCAGCCCTTGCCGATACAAATATTCTTTAGCCTCCTTAAGAGAAGAGGCCTCTATAAAACTTTTCTTTGTTTTCTCTTCGTTATTGAGGAAGGTGTACACGTACCGAGGCATTTACTCTTCCCCCTCAATCATATTTTTTAGTAACTCTTAATACTTCATCTACTGTGGTTTCTCCAGAAAGCACTAACTCCACTCCATGATGCACTAAGGAACGAAAGCCACCTTTCTCTGCTGTTGCTTTCAACACATGGTAGGGGCTTCGCGCAGCAACTTCAGAACGAAATGTCGCATCAGGACGTAACAATTCATATATTCCATGCCGGTGCTTGTATCCTACACCGAAGCAGAGTTCACAACCTTGCCCATAGGATAAAGTCGAAAATTTCTTTTTGCTTTTTGCTCCCTGCTGCTCCAGGAATGACCGAGCAACCTCATCCATAGGGCAAGACGCTTTGCAGTGAGGACAAATACGACGTACCAACCTTTGAGCCACAACACCTATCACCGTAGCCGAGAGTAGGTAAGGTTCTATACCCATATCTACTAAACGCGGGATAGCCGACACGGCGTCATTAGTGTGCAAAGTACTCACAACCAAATGCCCTGTTAAAGCAGCCTGAATAGCTATTTCTGCCGTTTCAGCGTCTCGAATTTCACCCACCATTAAAACATCGGGATCCTGTCTGAGCAAATGCCTTAAACCTTGAGAAAAGGTGAGACCAATCTTAGGCTTGACGGCTATTTGAGAAATATTTGGTAACTTATACTCGGGAGGGTCCTCTATCGTCATGATATTGGTAAAACCACTGGACAGATGTTTCAAGATGCTATATAGCGTTGTAGTTTTTCCACTTCCCGTAGGTCCGGTAACCAAAATAATTCCCTCAGGGTAAGAAATAACGTCTTTGAAACTTTCTCTCACCATTGAGGGCATCCCCAAAGCATCAACATCCAACACGACACTTTGCTTATCTAAAACTCTAAGAACAACTCGCTCTCCATTAATAACGGGAACGGTACTCACTCTCATATCAATTTCTCGCCCGCCAATATGGAGCTTTATTCTACCGTCTTGGGGGAGCCTTCTCTCTGCAATATCCAGTTTAGCTAGCACTTTGATGCGGGTAACTAAAGATGCCTTAAACTCCATTGAAGAAGTATGTCTTTCATACAACATTCCATCTATCCGATAGCGAATTAAGACTCCTTTATCAGTAGGTTCAAAATGAATATCCGAGGCTCTTTGTTCTATGGCTTCTTTAAAGATTAGATTTAAAAATCTAATGACGGGGACATCTTCTCCTTTTTTATCTAGCAGATCCTCTATGTTTTCAGTGTGCTCTACTTTTGTCTGGGCCATTTGAGAAAGAAATTTAGAATCCCCTTCATCCTTGGGCTTGTACAACTCCCTAAGACCTTTTAATATAAACTCTTCGGTAGACTTCTGAACAACAATAGGTTTTCCTATCAAAAGTTTTAACTGATCTATTGCAGAATAATTTGAGGGATCACTAGTCGCAACGCGGACTCCCGTCTCAGTTTCTTCTAAAATCAATAATAGGTGCTTCTTGAGGAAAAGATAAGGGACCTTTTCCAGCAAAGAAGAAGAAACCAAACCCTCTCCTGTCTCTGTTGACAAGGCTCGGGCACTATTACTAGTATCTTCCATCATACTCTGAACCCTCGCCTGACACAGCGACTAGATCTAGGGAATCTTCCAGAGGTTTTTCAGCATTTCTTTTCGCATTCTGTTCTGCCGCCCTCTCTGCACTCTTTAGCGCAATACGATATTCATCACATTCCCCTGGTCTACAGGCTAAAGTTTGTATCTGCGCAAGATTTTCCTCCTCATTGGAAGCGACATCTAAAATTTTGGGCGTTATAAAAACAAACATTTCTGTGTTGTTTTCTGTAGACGCATTCACCCCAAATAACTTTCCTATACCCGGAATATCTCCTAAGAAAGGGATCCCTTCCCTAGAATCAGAACTGTGCTTGCAGTGGAGGCCCCCTATAATCACTGTCTCGCCATCAGCAATTCGAACTCTATTAGTAACATGTCGCCTAGTTACATCAGGACGATCATTGTGATTTTTACCTGTAGTATCAAAGGTGATATCTGTTTCTAGGGTAATATAATGTTTCCCATTGTCACTTTCTATATCCCCTATATTAACTGTAGGTAAAATCTTAATCATCACCCCATACTGAGCTCTGTTATATTGAGATGTATTATTATCCGCCGCCACAGCTATTGACATCTCTTCAACAACAGCGATAGTTGCTGGTGTTTGATTCATAGTAATGACCGAAGGGCTTGCGTTTATGCGTACATCTTCCTGAGCCATCAGAAATTGATAAGCCAAATCATATCCAGGTAAAAGAGGTGAAGAAGTTTTCCCTCCTATTAAAAACTCCAAAATTCCCTTGGATCTATCAAAACTAATATTCGTTGATAAACTTTTCTTTCCTATTTCTTCTCCCAATCTGAGAAGGTTCAAGCCTGCAGTATGCTGTCTGGAAAGCTTTCTTTCGAAAAGAAGCACTTCTATGCGAATCATTTTTTTCGGAACATCGAGCTTTTTCAAAAGCATTTTGATTTGTGGCAAGGCTTCTTTTTCCACGACCATGATTAGAGTTCCAGTCTTATCATCCACGATAAAGTTTCCTGAAAGAGTCCCTCTAGACTGAGAATTTTTCTGCTTAGAAGACGCGGACAAAGGATCTACGCGAATTTCTCTTGCTACAGGCAAAGAAGCCACAGTCTTCTCATCGCCTGTAAAGACTACACTAGATTCTTTATCTTTGAAAACATCGTAGACCCTAGACAACAGCGCAGCAAGCTCCTCAGGGTCTGAATGTTTGACATTATACCAAAAGACCGTCTTATCTGAGGGACTTTCAATTTCGTCTTCTAATTCTTTGATCAATTTCGTAGCTCTGTGTACTAACCCGGCGTTTCCACTCAGAAAAAGCGTCTTTGCTCGATACTGTAGCGGCACCACGCTTAGTTTAGACGCACTTCCTTCCGAACTATCTTTGGAAAAATCTTCTCTGAAAGCAGCTTTCAAAATGGTTACCATTTCATCTGCTTCCAATTTTGACAAAGAAATTAATTTGACTTCTTGTTGTATGCAGTCAGAAGCTATGAAATCATAAATTTTGAGAAGTTCCAGAACTTCCCCTGCCGTTCCAAAAATAAACGGCCGCCCTCCAATAATCTCTATGCGAGTAGTTTCTGGATTAGAAAATTTGCTAAGAATTTCCGAATCTATTTTCACATCAGGGTTATTAGAAACAACAGCGAAGCCTACATACGCCTGCGTAGGAAGAGATTCTAGCTCCACGCGACTAAAGAACAATCCGGCAACAGAGGCTAATGCTGTATCCTGCATTCGATACAACTCTCGAATAAAAGGGGAGACGTCTCGAATACCTACTCCTAATCTGTTGAGCACCAGCTCCAAAGATTCCTCTGAGCATTCTTTGGGAACGCTAAGACTGGACAAGGCGGAAACTTTGATACACCCGATATCCTTTGGAATAAGATAGATCTTCCCTTCACCGCCATAATCCGCCACTAAATTGTAGACAGAAGCATCTGGTTGATGCCAAAGGACATACCCTTCGCCATCCCCTTCCAAATCTCTCATTTCTTCTACCCACAAAGCTTGAAGAGTTTGTATCCTGCTCTTAACTTCAGCTATTTCGTCTACAAAATGCAGCAAAGAATCTTCTGAAGCCCCAAGTCTTTTTTGTTCCCAAACATTTGCATATAACAAAGCCAGAGCTTGATTGAGATCTTTAATTTCCTTGTTGAAGGAATTTACTCCACTCTTGATAGCCCTATCAGAAGAAACGCTTTCCTTCCTTTGAAAAGAACTCTTTTTCTCTGCAATAGTAAGTCCTTCTAAGCCATTCTCTTGGGAAAAAAGCATTGCAGCGACCACGGCAAAACATAAACTCTTTCGTTTTTTCATCGCTCATTTTCTCCAGATTTTTCTACAGAGACCGTGTCTTTCACTTGCAATGACGCCCCCCTTGAATATTCTTCAGAAGGAAGAGATTCTCTTTTCATAGGGATAGCTATATTCTCTAAAACGGTTCTATTGGAATTGAAAAGATGCCCTTTAAGCACGAACCCAGCATCTTCTTTTACAATACCTTCTACTACAAGCAAGGGCCCCTCTAAGCCTCCAACAACATACTCCTCTACATCTTCCGGAGAAGAAAGCTTCACCCAGCCACATTCCCTACGAATAAACCAATCATCTGGGCGTACAACCGTACGTGTTGCTACGTCGTCTTGAAAAACAACTATCGCTGTAGACCAAGATTTCATCCCTACAAAAGAAAGTTCCCTGATAGCCTCTGAAACCTCCATAGCGGAGGTTTGATATCTCAGCAGCGTGATGGACTGTTTAACCGTTCCTCCGACATTCCAAATATCGAAAACGGCAGTCTTCTCCTCTAACCTCTTTACTTCTAGTAGAGGCGCTTTTGTAGAATCTCCCATAAAGAGTCCTCGGGGAACCCACTTATCTCCATCCCAAAACAACCAATCTCCCTGAGCCAGATACTGAGAGTAACGTTCCCCCTTTGATGCTCGAAAATCAAAACGCTCTTTAGCAGCAGGAACAGCATACTCTGCTCCTCCATGAACAACTAAAAACAAGTCTTTCCCGAGCCTACGCATCTGCTGCTTAACGCCAAAGCTGGCATCCACTCGATCTCCATTAATTTCCCAAGCTATTCCTGTGGAGTCCCCCGTTGTTGGCAAGGAAAACTTCATCCTATCAGACGGCGTTGTCACTCTTTTTCCTGCGGAGTCTAGAAAAAACACTTGAACTTCTACGCTGCTACCATGAAGTGCCGGAGCACACTGCACCCATAAACTTCCCGGGGCATCGGAGAAATGATAAGAAAAAGCCTTTCCCTCCCGCTTTGCTCGTAAGAAAATTTTCTCTCCGGGGCTCACTGCCCGCACCTCTCCCGAAGAAAGTTTTACCTGGTATCTACAGCTTCCCGCATCTGGGCGTCCATTATAGGATATGGAAACGAACTCCCGCTTGAGATCTGGCATTTTCTCTGCTAACTCAAGGGCTGCTAAAGATAGCACTCCTTCGGCATTGAAAATCTCCCTAAAAAGTTCCTTTTTTAAGGGGCGTAGACTTTGAGTCGAGGATTCCTCTCTTTTTAACAATTGAGCACAAATATCCCCCGTCATCTTCGTATGAGAAGGGAGCAATACAGCAAGAGAAAGCACAGCTGTTATCAATACGGTCCCGTAGCTTACATGAAAAAGTCGATACATGGGCTCAAAAGCTCTCTAAACGAAACAAAAAGAATAAGTTAAGAGGAATTAAATATCAAATCGCGAACAAAAAAAACAAAAGACTAATAAATTAACGTCTAAATTATTAATTTAATATAGGAATCTCCTTAGAAACAGCTCTGTTTGTTATACTAACAGCACCATCCTTGGTTATCAAAATAGAGTCTTCCAGCCGAATACCTCCTTTTCCAGGAAAATATAGTCCAGGCTCCACAGTGACAATCATCCCTGGCTGGAGAGGCACAAAAGACGTTGCATTAGCCACTGACAGATAGGGGTACTCGTGCACTTCTCTTCCTACCCCGTGTCCTGTTCCGTGAATAAAAAATTCTTTTAACCCTCGACTCTCAAGTATACTCACCACCTCATTGTGAACATCTCCACATAAAGCTCCTTCCCTGCAGGCAGAAATCCCCGCCTCCTGCGCCTCAGCCACAGCAGAATAAGCTACAGAAAGCTCTTCTAAAGGCTCGCCAAAAGCTACTGTACGCGTCATGTCAGAACAATAACCTCTCCACTTAACGCCAATATCAACTATGATAATATCCCCTTTAGCCAACTTCCTATCGGAAGGCTTAGCATGAGGAAGAGCTGCATTGGCCCCAAAAGCTATAATCGGATCGAAAGAAAAGCCCTCAGCCTTTTCCTTAACCCAGAAGATATGTAAGGCATGAGCCAAATCTTTTTCAGAAACACCTTCCCTCAAAAGGGACAGGACGTAATCCCATCCTCGAGACCCAAGAGAAGCGGCTTCCCGCATAACCTCTATTTCCTCTCTATCTTTGACAGCTCTAAGCTGTTCAGAAAAAAAAGAAAGCGGGACAAGCTCACAGTCCAAAGAAGACAGGTCATGGAAAGATCGATAAGAAGTTTCCGCCCCATCAAACCCTAATCTGGCATATTTCCCTCGAATTTTGTCTGCAAATGCCCGCATATACTTAGGGGCGCAAACAACCACCTCCACTCCAGGGACCGAAGGATACATATCTTTATCTATCAAGGCTACATAAAGAGTCGCTGACCCCTGAGAAATCAGTAACTTCCCCGAAGAAACGTTATCGTAAGTAAGGTATTCTAAATCTACTTGCTTATCTATCAATACAGCATCCACGCCCAACTGCTCTAATAACCTTCTAGCAGCCTGGATCCGAACATTATCACCCATAAACCCTAAACCATTTACTAAGATCGACTTCCAAGACTAATCTACGAATTAGGGTCCCGTCAAATCCTTTTTCCGGTCTCCCCAAAGACCAAAACAACCGCAACCTTTCTTCTGAAAAGATTTTAGAAGACTTTTTTGGCAAAGGCTTTGTGAAAAGCTTTTGCAAGAAATAATCCGGAGAATCTCCTTTTCCTGTTTGAAGAGTAGAAAGAGCAGAAAATATCCATAGAGAAATTTCTTCCTCACAAATAGACGTTGGCGCAGATTCTATTGCGAACGAAGTCTTCCCTACAGGGCGCAAATCAAACCCTATAGAAGCAAACAGCTCTTGATACTCCATCAAAATACTGCCTTCTTCCGCAGTAACTTCTAGAATAATTGGACATAACAATTTTTGCACATTCACTGCCTGAGAAGTCTTTTCCACCACAGAATAGAACAAGAGAAATTTGTTGGCGGAAGGGATGTGCACCATGTGCAACCCTTCCGCGTCCTCTGCAAAAAGATACTCTCCCACCCATGTTAAGGGTCTTACTTCTTTCGAACCAAAACTTATGTCCTCTTGTTTATTTTCTTCTTCACGTATACTTTGTTCTATCCCCTGAATTTTGATTTTTCCTTCAGAAAACGCTCCTATTAGAGGTCCGGCCTTCTTTGGCAACTGGTTCTTTATTTGCTCAAAACTATCTAAAACCCCCACTTTTTTGTGGCTACTCCCGGAGAAATAAAACCGATCCTTATCTGGAAATGCTATCTTAGATGAATCCTGCGAATCAAAAGACGGGCCGCAACCAATGTCAGAAGAAACCTGCACAACCTTTCTCCCAACAGAAGAGGCTAAAGCAGAAGAAATGGCCGAATAGATAAACGGACCCAACTTCTGTTCCTCTCGAATCCTGACAACCGCTTTCTGAGGATGCACATTTACATCACACCAATCGGGCGGCAAAGTTAGCTTCAAAACAAACACGGGATATCTACGCACAGGGAAAATCGTTCCACAAGCCTCTTCTACTCGAAAGCCAACAAAGGGAAGTTCTACTATGCGTCCATTTAAAAAGATCTTCTGCCCTTGTCTAGAAGGTCTATGGTAATCTGAGGCTCCTAAAAAACCATGGACTTCCATCTGCCCGCTAGGATCTTTTGAGTGTATGGGGAGCGCTGAATCAAAAAAGGCTTCCCCCATAACAAAAGCCACTCTTTCTTCGAAACTCATGCTCTTGGAAACGCTGAAGTCTTCTTGTCCTTCACTTACCCAACTCCAAGCGACATTATCAAAAGCTAGAACCATTCCTTCCAACAGACGACGAATCTTTATTTTATCTGCGTTGGGATGCTTTTGGAATTTCTTTCTTGCGGGAACGTTATAGAATAAAGAAGAAACAGAAATAGTAGTTCCCTTAGAACGAACTCCCAGCTCCGTTCCTCCGATATCTCCTCCATCTATAAAAACTCTGGAAGCTTCTCTGCCGTTGGTAGAAGATAATATTTCCATACGAGACACCGAAGCTATAGAAGGTAAAGCTTCCCCTCGGAATCCTAAACTGTTGAGCGCATATAAATCTTCAAAAGCGGAGATCTTGGAAGTTGCGTGACGCTCTAAGGCCAACAAAATTTCTTCTTCAGTCATCCCACACCCGTTGTCTCGAATGACTACAGATCCCTGACCACCGGCTAAGGTTTCTATAGTAATAGAATCTGCGCCAGAATCTAACGAGTTTTCTACCAACTCTTTAACCACGGAAGAAGCATTTTCTATTACTTCTCCTGCGGCAATACGATTGATGGTGACTGGGTCCAGTAAGCGAATTTCTCTCATGCTGCAACTTTCTATCCAATCAAAATAAAGGCGGGCACATTAAAGCAAGCTGAAGAGCTTGTCAAGGATGAAACCTGTAAAGATTTATAAACACTAATAAACCCCTTTAAAACAAGGGATTATAGTTTATTAAAAACAATTTTTAATAACATATTGTTTTGGCTTAAAAATTAGTTTTATAATTATTTTGAAAATTAAAAAATTTTTTATTCTAGGAATTAATCCATGAAAGAACGTGCATCTAAAAGTTCCAAGTCCGCAAACAAACCTTCTGCATCCTTTAACAAAAAACAACGAAGCCGACTCGCAGAAATTGCTGCACAAAAGAAAATTAATGCAGAAGAGCTAAGACAAAATCAGCCTCTACCCACAGAAGATGAGACGAAACAAGCACTAATGAACATCCTACAGGGCGTTGGAGAAGGTCGCACCCTTCAAGACATCTTGGGACTGTCTGATTTCCTCCTGGAAGAAATTTATACTATCGCCTACAGCTTCTACTCCCAAGGGAAATACATGGAAGCCGTAGGGCTGTTCCAATTACTCACAGCTTCTAAACCAGCCTGCTACAAATACACTCTTGGACTCAGCTCTTGCTATCACCAACTGAAAATGTATAACGAAGCTGCTTTTGGATTTTTCTTAGCATTTGATTCCCAGCCAGATAACCCTATCCCTCCCTACTATATTGCTGATAGTTTGATGAAAGCTGATATGCCAGAAGAATCTAATAATTTCTTAGAGATAACCATGGATATCTGCGGAGATAAGCCAGAGTTCAAAATTCTGAAAGAACGTTGCTACATCATGAAAGACTCTCTCAGCAAAATGCTTGGAAAAGAAGAACCTAAAGGAAAAGCAAAAACTTCTCCCTCAAAAGGAAAGGGCGCCAAAGGCAAGAAATCTAAAAAATCTGCTTAAGAGAATTTTTAACCTAAACACAGACAGGAAGCATTACCATGGGGAAAAGCAAAGCCAATAAAACCAAAAAAAATTCTGTAAAAAAAGCTTCTAAAAACACCAAAAAAACTGCTGTAAAAAAGGATCTCTACCCTCAACAGTTAGAAGCTATAGTATCTTCTATCTACAGCGAGCTGCCCGCACTTCAATCCATCACTCTAGAAAACTCTGAGAAAGAGTTGAACAAACTAATGACCACTCTCACAAGAAGCTTGTCTTCTCTCCCCGTGGAAGAGTTAGCAGAAGATCTATTTGATCAACCAGATGCCAGCGAAAACTTTTCTAAACAATTGAATAGTGTTTTGTCCGAAATCAAAAAACTCTCCAGCTCCTTGCAAAAAGAGATCTAATAAACAAAAGGCAACTCACAATTTTTTAGGAACACCATGAGTCTTTCTTCATCATCAGGAGCCGATAACAATAATAATTCCATTATCCAACAAGTGTTGGCATCAACTCCACAGGGAGTCCCCGATGCAGACAAAAATGGAAAAGAAAATAAGCAGGTCACGCACACACGAAGTGGTAACGACACTCAAATGGAAAGTGACGCTGCAGTTTCTGGCAAGCAGAAGGACGATGGTGTAAAAACTTCTGCAGCAAAATTATTTGAAAGCACGGAAACTACAGAAGCCGTTTCAGGCAAAGCAGCCAAAAGTGTGGATGCTGCTGCTGCGGCTTCCGCAGCTAGTGCTTCAGGCAGTGTATCACAGATAAAAGAAGCTAGCCAAACTTTGGCTACCTCCTCAGTTTCTTCCTTGTCAGAAGTTTCGGCCATGCAATTGCAGGAAATCCAGGATATAGTCAACCAAGCCATTTCTGGGGAAATGTCTACTAAAGGCGTCGATACTCCATCTTTACCCAAACCAAACATTACTCCAAGACAGGACGTCATGGAAATCGGATTAGCTTTGGCTAAATCCATAACAGCTCTTGGAGAAACCACTCGAGAGGCTCTATCTAATTTCCAAGAAACTCAAAGCATGGCTTCTACCATGAGTAAAATAGGGCTTGAAAAACAAGCTGTAAAAATCGATTCCGAGCGTGCTGAATTCCAAAAAATGAAGGAAATAGAGAGCAAAACGAAAGGCATGAAAAACCTTGACACCGTCAACAAGGTAATGATGGGAGTTACTATAGCCATCACAGTTATCTCTGTCGTCGTGGCTTTAGCTACTTGTGGAGCAGGTTTGCTGGCTTCAGCGGGAGCTATTGGTGCCTCAGCAGCCGCGGCAGGAGCTACTGCTGGAGCTGCTGCAGGAACCTCTGTAGCAACATCTGTTGCTACTCAAGTAGCTACTCAGGCTGTCATGCAAGCGGTAAAAACCGCTGTTGTTCAGGCTGTAAAAACAGCCATACAACAGGGGGTCAAAGCTATGGTCCAACAAGGTCTTAAAGCTGCGATCAAAACAGGAGTCAAAACTTTGGCTAAAAACGTCGGAAAGATTTTTAGCCAAGGGAAAAACGTTATATCCAAATCATACCCCAACCTTTCCAAGGTAATGAATACTTTGGGCAATCACTGGGTTACAGCAGGAATAGGCATTGCTACAGCCGTTCCCTCTCTAATACAAGGGGTTGGAAGTGTAGAACTTTCCAAGATGCAAGAAGAGTTAGCCAAGATGCAGAAAGAAACAGGAAAACTTTCTGCCCAGTCTGAAATGATCGCGATGTTCACTCAATTCTGGCAACAAGCAAGCAAAATAGCCTCCAAACAAACGGGCGACGCCAATGAGATGAGTGAACAAGCAACAAAATTAGCAGCCAGTATTACTAAAGCCTTTGCAGCTATAAGCCAGGGCTTAGCAGGTGCTGTGTAAAAATAGATAAGAAACCCATTATTTTCTTCGGGAGATTTTATTATGACATCTGGAATCAGTGGAAGCAGTGGAAATAATTTTGATCCAGCTTTACAAGCCCAGTTAGCTCAAAACAATCAGGCAACAGGAGCGGCCAAAAGCGGCGATGCAAAAAAAACTGCAGGAAATTCAGGAGCTGGAGACACTGAAGCCGCAGCAGGATTTGAAGATTTGATCAGCAGCTCCACAGAAACCGGGAAAGCCAGCAAGCAAGAAGGAACCACGCAAACTAAAAAAAGCTCAAAAAATGAGAAGGCTGGAGAAACAGCTTCCGGAAGCAGTTCTGTTTCCAGCGCCTCTAAAACAGCAACAGCTCAAGCTGTAAAAGCACCAAAAGGGCCCGGACAAAATAATTATGAACTACCAAAGCTTCCTATGCCCGAAAATACTGCTGTCGACGGCGTTCAAATCAAAAAAGGCATGGGGACTTTAGCTCTTTTAGGCCTCATTATGACCATGCTGGCGCAAGCTAGTGCAAAATCTTGGCAGTCAAGCTTCCAACAACAAAACCAAGCCATTCAAAACCAAGTTGCTATGGCTCCACAAATTGGAGATGCTATTCGAACACAGGCTGCCCACCAGGCTGCGGCCACACAAGCTCAGGCTACACAGTCATTGATTTCTGGTATCACAAATATTGCTGGTTTTGCTCTATCAGCAGGTATTGGGATTATGTCTGTTTCTAGTAAACTAGGAGGTTTAAAAAGTGCAGCGTTTAAATCTGAGACTGCCTCAGCGAAAGGAGCCTCAACAGCAGCTTCTACAGCCTCCTCCTCTGCCATGAAAGCTACTTCAACCTCCTTGTCTTCTGCTGCAATGAAAACCGTTGAAAACGCGGGTAAAGCCGTCGGGTCTGCAACAAAAGGAGCTACGGCTGCCGGGTCTGCTGCATCAAAAGCTGCTGTAGGAGCTCTAGATGACGTAGCGGCCTCCACATCCAAAGCTGCAGCTTCAGCAACTTCAAAAGGAAGTTCTGCTTTTAGTGAAGCTCTTAATAATCCAGGGTGGAAAGATAAATTTGTTCGTGGAATGAATGTAGCAAAAACTCAAGGAGGAAGAGCGGCCAAAATGGCTGGAGAAGCTTTTATGAAAGCTGCTCAGGCATCTCAAATGATTCACGTTGTGACCGCCGGTGTGGATGGGATTGCTGGTTATGTTTACCAAACACAAGTGGCTTTCCATCAAAAGGCAGCGGGAATGGCGGAAGCTGAATCTGCAATGCTGCAACAATACGCCTCCGTTCAAGACAAATACGCCTCACAAGCCGGTAGTCTTGCAGACAAGGCGAGCGAGTCTTTTACCAGCGCCTTACAAACATTACAAAGCATCGCCGATTCTCAGACTCAAACTACTAGTGCTATTTTCAACTAACTTTAAAATATTTTGTGCAGCAAAGGCTTCGAAAAATCGGAGCCTTTTTATTTTCTGTAAATCCGCTTTACAGTCTCAAGAAGCCAGGTATCCTTGCCTGAATTCCTCGCTATAAACCATGCGGCACCCAACTAAAGTCATACATACTGCCAAAAACAATCCCAAAGATATCTTTTCCCCCAAAAGAATAAATCCATAAAACCCTGAAAAAATAGGCATGACTAAGCCACAGAAAGATAAGAAAGTCGAAGAATATTTTCTAAGCAATCGACCATAAAGATTATAACAAAGAAAATTTGATAAAATTATCAATGAGATTAAAGACTTAACTAAAGAAGAAGCATCCGAGACAGGCAGAGGCGTCCAATTCTCCGAAAAGTAGGAGTGTACTAAAGATAAAATTCCGGCAAAAACCATACAAATGGCGTTAAGCCCTGCAACTGGGATCTCAGGAGATCTTTTCTCTATTTTTCGCATCAAAGTCCATCCGAAAGAGGACACACAAGTTGCAGACAGTAAAAATAGCTCTGGAGTTCCCAACCGAAAGTCTCCAAAGAGGGCGTTGTATGTTCCCTCTCCGCCAAAAATCAAGTAAGTTATATAGCCGGCAATACCTAGAGCAAGACCAAGAATTTTTTTAGGAGTTATCTTCTCCTTCAACTGGAGATAAGAAAATAGCGCGGCTAAAAACGGAGACAATCCGTAAATAAAACTGGCTTTAGCAGCACTTATATGCTGAAGCCCCAAGAACTCAAACACGTTAGCCAGGTAAAAACCTGTAAAAGACAAAGTTAGAACTCCTACCCAAGTCCGCAAGGAGCTCCGTATTTTAAAAGGCGATTTTAGGAAGGTGTACAAGCTCAACACCAAGCCTGCCACCAACATTCTACTGCCTGTAGCGAAGAGAGGCGCCGAAGCCTCTAGTGCCACTTTAGAAAGGGCGAAAGACGAAGACCAGACAAACAAAGTAAAAAATATCGCGACAACACCCACAGAAGAAGTCTCTAAAATCAAAAAAAAACAGCCATTTTATCGAAAAAATGGTTTTTAGGACAGGAAAGAAGCTCTTTCTAAAAATTAAACAAAAAAATATAAAACAAAATCAAAAACCTTACTCCTTGTCTTAGTACTTTTATTTTGAAATTTTCTTCTTTACAATGACTCCCCGCTTTAAAGAGAATAGCTTCCGTTTAAGTTTTATGTTTTTAAGATAGCGGGTGTTTGTTATGACAACGGTTCTTCACAAAGAGCAAATTTATCACTTGGCAGAAAATGCGACAGCTGCAGACTTTGCAAAAACCGTTCTTCCTTCAGACCTCTCCCAAATTGTGGGAGTGTCTGTCAATGGGGTGCTAAAAGACCTTTCTACAACTTTAGCTCCCAACGACAATGTCCGCTTCATACTTCTCAGTGACCCTGAAGGGCGGGAAATATTTCTTCATTCTTCAGCCCACCTTTTAGCTCAAGCCGTTCTCAGACTATGGCCTCACGCTCAGCCTACGATTGGTCCCGTGATAGAACAAGGCTTTTATTACGATTTCGCAAACGTTTCTATAAGTGAACTAGATTTTCCAAAAATAGAAGCTGTTATGGCAGAAATTGTGGCCGAAGCTCTTCCCATAAAAAGAGAGGTCTTCCAAACCAAAGAAGAAGCTCTACAAGCCTTTCCTAACAATCCCTTTAAACAAGAGCTTATCTCTGAACTTCCAGAGGAATCTTCAATTACAGGGTACCGTCAAGGAGAGTTTTTCGACCTTTGTAGAGGCCCTCACCTCCCTTCTACTCGCGTCATCAAAGCTTTTAAACTTTTAAAGACTTCCGCAGCTTACTGGCGTGGAGACTCTTCAAAAACTTCATTAGTGCGCGTATACGGCATTTCCTTCCCTACAACAAAAGAACTGCGCTCTCACCTACAATTTTTGGAAGAAGCTAAAAAACGAGATCATAGAGTCCTAGGATCTCGCCTAGATCTGTTTTCTCAGCAAGAATTTTCTCCCGGGATGCCCTTCTTCCATCCCAGAGGGATGATCGTGTGGGACGCTCTGATTCAATTCTGGAAAGATCTTCATAAGGAAGCTGGATACCAACAGATAAAAACACCTCAACTACTGAATAGAAAACTCTGGGAGATTTCTGGACACTGGGAGAATTACGCTGAAAATATGTATACCCTCTCCATCGATGAGGATGATTTTGCCATCAAACCCATGAACTGTCCAGGGTGTATGCTGTACTACAAGACCTCCTTACACAGCTACAGAGAATTCCCTTTGCGTGTAGCCGAAATAGGCCATGTCCATCGTCAAGAGGCTTCTGGCGCCCTATCTGGACTAATGCGCGTGCGAAGCTTTCATCAAGACGATGCTCACATATTCTTAACCCCAGAACAAGTTGAGAGCGAAACACAAGCCATTCTAAAGCTATTAGAAAAATTATACGGAACCTTTGGACTAGACTACCACTTAGAACTGTCAACTAAACCAGAAAAAAGCACTATAGGCAGCGATGAACTTTGGGATCTAGCTACACAAGCTCTAAATCGAGCTCTTGAAACTAGCGGCAAAGAGTTTAAAATCAGCCCTGGGGAAGGCGCTTTTTACGGTCCAAAAATAGATATCCATGTCAAAGATGCTATCGGGCGTACATGGCAATGTGGAACTATTCAACTTGATATGTTCCTTCCTGAGCGCTTCGATTTGACGTATACGGACGCTGAAGGCAAGAAACAGATTCCCATCATGCTTCACAGAGCTTTGTTTGGCTCTATCGAGAGGTTCTTTGGAATACTTATAGAACATTTTAAAGGTCGCTTCCCTCTTTGGTTGAGCCCTGAGCAAGTACGTGTTGTTACCGTCGCAGATAGACATGCAGACTTTGGCAGGATGGTATTACAAAAACTACAACAACAAAACATCATTGCCTCCTTAGATGACTCCAACGAATCTGTAAGCAAAAAGATTCGTAACGCACAAAATATGCAAGTTAACTATATGCTGACACTTGGGGATAAGGAATGTGAAAATCAAACAGTGTCTATTCGAACCAGAGACAACCGTGTCGTTGGAGAAAAAAATCTTGAAGAATTCATTTCTATCGTTAGCCTAGAGAAAGATAACAGAAGCCTTCATGCTTTGATCTAGACAAGGAGATCTATGAAAACTATCGCCGTAAATAGCTTTAAAGGCGGAACAGCGAAGACATCAACAGCTTTACACTTGGGAGCAGCCTTAGCTGCTTACCACAAAGCTCGTGTATTACTTATAGATTTTGATGCTCAAGCAAATCTCACAGCAGGTTTAGGGCTTGACCCAGACTGTCATGACAGTTTAGCCGTTGTCCTACAGGGAGAAAAAGACGTCTCAGAAGTCATCAGACCTATAGAAGACTCGAACATGGATCTAATCCCTGCCGACACTTGGCTAGAACGCATAGAGGTTTCTGGAAATTTGGCTGCGGATAGATACTCTCATGAAAGACTTAAGCATGTCCTGCTTAAGTTAGAATCTTCTTATGATTATGTCATTATTGATACTCCACCTTCCCTTTGTTGGCTAACAGAGTCTGCTTTAATTGCTGCTAATTACGCTCTCATATGCGCTACCCCTGAATTTTATAGCGTGAAAGGCCTGGAAAGACTAGCAGACTTTATTAGCGGTATCGCCTCCCGACATCCCCTGTCGGTACTAGGAGTCGCCCTCTCTTTTTGGAATCACAGAGGGAAAAATAATGAAGCGTTCACTCAGTTGATTCAGAAAACTTTCCCTGGAAAGCTTCTAAATGCAAAAGTACGCAGAGACATTACGGTATCCGAAGCTGCTATACGAGGAAAGCCAGTATTTGTAACAGCTCCTACAGGAAGAGCCTCCGCTGATTACCTAGAACTAACTGATGAATTATTAGCTCTTCTGAAGGACTAGCGACTACCATGACAAAATTAAAGACTATTCTAGAGAACAGGTTTAAGAAAAAGCCCAACGATCAGGGCTCCCAAAAGATGCGCGACCTTGTTCACAAGCGCATAGAGGGAGAGCTATCACCTTTTTCTGGAATTTTTCAAACTAAGCAGCCCTCTCAAGAGGATCATGACCATTTACGACAAATTCTTCAAAAATACTCTTTAACACAAGATAGCGCCGAAGAAGCCCTAGACCTGCCTAAATTGA
Source organism: Chlamydiifrater phoenicopteri (assembly GCF_902807005.1). Classification (NCBI taxonomy): domain Bacteria; kingdom Pseudomonadati; phylum Chlamydiota; class Chlamydiia; order Chlamydiales; family Chlamydiaceae; genus Chlamydiifrater; species Chlamydiifrater phoenicopteri. Next base: position 1,063,632 of record NZ_LR777658.1, on the reverse strand, counting down.
TCTCCTTATCAGCAGAAATTAAGGAAATTCACAGACAGGCTATTTTATTACATGGAGAACGCATCAGCAAGGCTCGCGAAATTCTGAAAAAATACCGCGAAGGGGCCTTTTCTGCTTGGCTGCTGTTCACCTACGGGAACAGACAAACTCCCTACAACTTCTTGGTCTACTACGAACTTTATACCTCCCTTCCGGACCCATTAAAAAGGGAGGCTGAAAAAATGCCCAAGCAAGCACTTTATACGCTAGCGTCTAGAAACGGCTCAAAAGAGAAAAAGGAAGAAATTATCCGCAACTATTGTGGAGAAACCAAAGACCAAATCTTATCTCTGATTCGAAAAGAGTTTCCTTTGGAGGATTCTGACGAACGAAGAGCATGCTTCCTTTCTGCAGCAATAAAGCACCTGGAAAAAGCCTCTACACTATTAAAGGAAGCCCCTCAAAAAGTTTCAAAACAAAAATTCTCTAAGCTTAATAAATTGCTAAAAAAACTCGAAACAATTACAAATGGGCTTACTTCAGACGACTAGGAGATAGATATGGCACAAAAGACCGCAAACCAAATTGTTTTAGAAGACAATGTTTTTCTTCTTATTGAAGGGAATCTGAAGCGGATCTTCGCCACCCCTGTCGGCTATACGACATTTCGGGAAGTTCAGAACGTTGTTTTCAACTGTTCAGAAAACGATCAAGAAAAGGCAAACTTTTTCTTTGAGCTCCTCATCAACGGGAAATTAACTAAGGAACTGCCAGCCAAGCAGCAAACCGCAGCACACGCACTCATTAGTGAATTCATGATGCCCATCAGAGTAGCTAAAGACGTTCATGAACGTGGAGAGTTCATTAATTTTGTCACTTCTGATATGATCGCCCAGCAAGATCGATGCGTCTTCTTGAATAGGTTAGCTAGAGTAGACGGTCAGGAGTTTTTGCTCATGACAGATGTACAGAATACATGTCACCTTATTCGTCACTTTATTGCTCGTCTCATGGAAGCTCAAAAGAACCCTGTCGGCGAAAAAAATCTCGCAGAGATCAGCGAAGATGTGTTGTCTTTGAAAAACTACTTGGAAGAATTGTCGAAAAGCCTCAAATAATTTTTAAATGAAAAAAATTCGTGTATTGACAGGCGACAGGCCTACAGGAAAACTTCACCTTGGACACTGGGTGGGATCATTAAAAAATCGCCTGGCTCTACAAGAAGATGACCGCTATTCTTGTTTTTTGCTAATAGCAGACTTACACTGCCTGACAACGAAACATCGAAAGGAAGAGCTTGCTTTAATAGATCAGCATATTCATGACGTCGTTGCCGACTGGCTGGCTGTCGGTATAGATCCAGATAAAACAGTCCTCTACCTACAGTCTGCTATCCCAGAAATTTTTGAGCTGCAGTTACTACTCTCTATGCTGGTATCACTGAATCGTTTGGTAGTGATTCCAAGCATTAAAGAAATGGCTGCTAATGCTTCTATAGACGAAGCCAGCATCCCTTTCGGTTTAGTAGGGTACCCTGTTCTACAAAGCGCAGATATTTTACTAGCTAAAGCTCAGGTCGTGCCTGTCGGTAAAGATAATGAATCTCACGTGGAGCTTACTCGGGATATAGCAAGGAAGTTCAATCGACTATACGGATCTACTTTTCCTGAGCCTCAAGTTTTACAAGGGGAATTATCTTCTCTAATAGGGACTGACGGCCAAGGAAAGATGAGTAAATCCGCTAACAACGCTATATTTTTGAGCGACGATGATGCTGCTATACGAAAAAAAGTACGTAGCATGTACACCGACCCCAATCGTATCCATGCAAATACCCCTGGTCGAGTAGAGGGAAATCCTGTATTCATCTATCATGATTTGTTTAACTCCAACCCCGATGAAGTTAGTGAATTTAAAGAACGCTATCGAAGAGGGTGCATCAAGGACGTAGAAGTAAAAGATCGTCTAGCAGAAGAGATCATTAAGTTTTTGTCTCCTTTTAGAGAAAAGCGAGAGGCCCTGCTAGCCAATCCAGCCCTTATTAAGGAAGCCGTTGCTAAAGGGACGGAGATAATGTCTAAAATAGCTAAAGAAACAATGGGTGAAGTGCGTGAAGCTATAGGCTTCAGTAGACACTGGCATCAACTACTTCTCAATCGGTAAAAAACTACATGGGTTTTTCTCTCAACAGTTCGTATTCCCCCTGTGGAGATCAACCAGAAGCAATAAAAGCCTTAGTAGAAGGAATACGAACGGGTAAATCTGCACAAGTTCTTAAAGGAGTCACAGGCTCTGGAAAAACCTTTACTATTGCTAATGTTATAGAACAAACAGGTCTTCCTACTCTTATTCTTGCTCATAATAAAACGTTAGCAGCACAGCTATATTTAGAATTTAAAGAATTTTTTCCTACTAATGCTGTGGAGTACTTTGTTTCCTATTACGATTACTATCAACCAGAAGCATATATAGCAAGAAGCGATACTTATATTGAAAAAAGCTTATTGATAAATGATGAGATAGATAAGTTGAGGCTTTCTGCAACACGCTCCCTACTTTCTAGGAAAGACACTATTATAGTTGCCTCAGTTTCTTGCATTTATGGCATAGGATCCCCAGAACACTACCTAGCAATGAGTCTGTCTCTCAAAGTAGGAGAACGATACCCCAGAGACTTTTTGTTATCCCGGCTTGCGGAAATGCACTACCAAGCCACAGAAAATGTCCCTGATAGAGGACTCTTTAGAGAAACCGGAAGCATTATAGACATTGTTCCTGCTTATGATACTTTATTCTCCTTACGACTAGAATTTTTTGACGACGAGCTAGAAGCTATTAATCTTTTACACCCCACCAATTTTTCCCTTATCAAAACCTTAGAAGAATTCACTCTATTTCCTGGATCTCATTACGTTACTCCGGAAGAGGTGCGAGAAAAAGCTTTGCGCTCCATCGCAACAGAATTAGAAGATCGACTTTGTTTTTTCGAAGATCGCCCAGTGGAACGAGAGCGGCTCTTTAATCGAACGAAATACGATATGGAAATGATTAAAGAAATCGGCTTTTGTAAAGGCATAGAAAATTATTCTGCTCACTTTACAAATGCACCAGCAGGCGCTCCCCCTTACTGCTTGTTGGACTATTTTCCTAAAGACTTCCTATTGATCGTCGATGAGTCCCACAGAACCCTTCCTCAAATTCGGGCAATGTATCATGGAGATCGATCTCGGAAACAATCTCTAATAGAATTTGGATTCCGACTACCCTCAGCATACGATAACAGGCCCCTAACCTTTGATGAAGCTTATAGATATTTTCGCAAAGTGATCTATGTATCTGCTACTCCAGGAGAGGAAGAAATAGAAAAAAGCCTCGGCAATATTGTTGAACAAATAATCCGTCCAACAGGGATTCCAGACCCAGAAATCGAAGTGCGTTCAGCATCGGGACAAATCGATGATCTCTTAGAAGAAATTCGTTCTCGATTAGAGGCAAATCCCAATGAGAAGATCATCGTGGTCTCTTTAACGAAAAAACTTGCCGAAGATATTTCCTCTTATTTATCCAATTTAAATATACGAGCAGCTTACCTACATTCAGGAATAGAGACTGCCGAACGATCTGAGATTCTTGCAAACTTAAGGAAAGGATATATCGATGTTTTAATAGGTGTTAACTTACTGAGAGAAGGGATAGACCTACCAGAAGTATCTCTGATAGCCATTCTAGATGCTGATAAAGAAGGATTTTTGAGAAGTTTTTCTTCTCTTATGCAATTTTGTGGCCGAGCAGCAAGGAATATTTCAGGAAAAGCTATTCTTTATGCAGATATAATAACAGACTCTATATCACAAACTTTAGCAGAAACGCAAAGACGAAGAAAACTTCAACAATCTTATAATAAAAAACATGGGATCATTCCTAAACCTATTATTAAAGAAATCTCCTCTTCCCTGCTTCCTAAGAAAGAATCAACAAAGAATCGAGAACTGGAGGAGGATATCTCCAATTTTTCAGAGCATGAAATAGAAAAATTCATAAAAAAATACGAAAAGAAAATGAAAGAAGCAGCACAAAAATTTCTTTTTGAAGAAGCTGCCTACTACAGAGATTTAATCCAAAAATACAAGGAATTCTTGTTGTACAAACAAAGATAAAGGGAAAACTTTATGCAAGAAGTAACTATAGTTGATATTCAATCTCGAGAGATCTTAGATTCTAGAGGGTTCCCCACGGTATCTGTAAAGGTCTTTACCGATTTAGGCATCGAAGCAGAAGCCTTTGTTCCTTCAGGAGCATCTACAGGCACCAAAGAAGCTTTGGAACTACGGGATAGCGACCCCTCACGTTATTCTGGCAAAGGCGTTTTGAACGCTGTCCATAATGTAAATACGACTTTACGCAAACTTCTTGTGGGACAAAATGTTTTCAACCAGATCCTTATTGACACTATGATGTGTGAGGCTGATGGCACTCCTAATAAATCAAACTTGGGAGCCAATGCCATTTTAGGCGTTTCCCTAGCCGTGGCTAAAGCTGCTGCTGCCTCCCTAGACATTCCCCTCTACCGCTATTTAGGCGGCGCCTTCGCTTCTGTTCTCCCCTGTCCTATGATGAACCTCATCAACGGCGGAATGCATGCAGATAATGGACTAGAATTCCAGGAATTTATGGTTCGCCCTGTAGGAGCCCCCACGTTTGCAGAAGCTTTACGTATGGGAGCAGAAGTTTTTCATGCGCTAAAAAAACTTCTCAACACAAAAAATTTGGCAACAGGCGTTGGTGATGAGGGCGGCTTTGCCCCGAACCTAGCTTCCAATGAAGAGGCTTTGACTCTACTTTTAGAAGCTATAGAAAAAGCCGGTTTCACTCCAGGCAAAGATATTTCGTTAGCTCTCGACTGTGCTGCCTCTTCGTTCTATGATCCCACCGCTGGTCTTTATGCTGGCTCAAGAACTAGCAAGGAGCAAATAGCTCTCTTGTCTAAACTATGTGACCAATTCCCTATAGATTCGATAGAAGATGGTTTGGCTGAAGATGATATTGAAGGATGGAAGCACCTTTCGGATAGCCTCGGAGATAGAATTCAAATCGTTGGAGACGACATTTTTGTGACTAACCCCAAAATCATTTCTGAAAGCATTTCCCAAGGTATTGCTAATGCCGTGCTTATAAAATTTAATCAGATAGGCACCCTATCGGAAACTATAGAAGCCATTTCTCTCGCTCAAAGTAACGGATACGCCACGATCATTTCTCATCGCTCAGGAGAAACAGAGGACACCACTATAGCCGATCTGGCTGTTGCTCTAAGCGCAGGACAAATTAAAACTGGGTCTATCTCCCGATCCGAACGTATTGCCAAATACAACCGTCTTTTGGCCATAGAAGCAGAACTCGGGAGCCAAGCGCTGTTTAGAGATTCCAACATCTTTGCTTGCTAGTACAACTTTTCTTCTAGCACCCCTCTTCATTCGGAGCTTTTAAAAGCTCCGAATTTTTTCCGCTAACTATTTTTTTTATCTTTTCCTATCATGCGAATATGATTCCCTTCATAAAAACGATAGGTTTCCGCCTTTGGCTCGCTTGCAGCGCGGCAATTATTACCCCGTTGGGAGTAAACATCTTCTTATTAGCAAAATCCCGATACCAGAAAACAGTAGCTGCAGCAGCAACAATCCTGGAAGAAGATTCCGCATTTAAAGTTTCAACTATAGCCAAAGTTATCCCTCTATCAAAAAATGCTTTATCCTTTCTGTCTGATGCTTTGGATCTTGACGAGCAATTCCCTTCCTCTCCAGACCTTTCTTTAAGTCAGGAAATGCGATACTTATTCCAAGAAGTATATAGTGAACTATCTTTAGTTAAAATTGACAATGAAACACCAAACCTATTGTCTGGTTCTATCATAGCGTCAACACAAACAGAGAAAATTGGAAAAAGACAAACATTAAAAACTTCCCTAAAAGAACCTTTTCAAATTTCCATAAAATATTCCGAAGCTGATAAAGCCATTATCATTTCCTCTGCATCTAACGTTTACAACAAAATATCTAAAAAATTAGAAGGCGCTCTATTAACGACTTACAGCGCAGAAAAGTTCTTCCAAGATCTTCTAGTAAGCCAACAAGAAAACTTTATCATTCAGACAGCCGTCATTACCCATGATGGCCTCATTATCAAAGCTTCTGATCCTAAACTATTTTTGCAGCAACTAAAAACATCTACGCCAGAAAAAATCGACCGCAAACATTTGACCATAGACACCTTAAAAATAGGATCTTCTTTCATAAAATTTTATCACAATGATCAAGAAATGTGGGGATTTATAGAGGAAGTCCCTGAGCTCGATATAGCCTTACTATCCTATAGCCCCAAATCTCAACTTTTAAAGCCCTTGAAACTTAAAATACTTTTGTATTGCGCTTACCTGCTATTTATTTTTCTAGGCAGCTTCTTTGCTTACGGTGTAGCTAAAATTTTATCCTATCCCATTCGCAAATTGGCAACGGTAATGACACGAACTCGTCATGTAGAGGATACCCTTCCCTATAAGGAAGTAAAATTCGGATTTGAAATCAACCGGTTAGGAGCTATCTTCAATGATCTCCTTCACAACCTCTCTACCCAACAAAAACTGGCAGAAAAAAATTTTAGAAAGAAAGAATCTGCTCAACAAGAACTACAACTGGGAGAGCAAGCCCAGAGAAGTCTTCTACCAACAAAAGTCCCTTCCTACCCAGGAATAACTACAGCATATAACTTCTCTCCGGCGATTACTGTAGGAGGAGATTTTTTTGATGTGTTCGTGAAGGGGGAAGGAGATCTAGCGCAATTTTTCGTCGTAATAGCAGATGCTTCGGGCAAAGGAGTTAATGCTTGTGGACATTCTTTATTCCTCAAAAATATGCTGAAAACATTTCTTATGGAACTCTCTTCCATAGAAGATGCTGTCAAAAAAACCGCTGAAGGATTTTTCCCTTTCACTCAAGAAACAGGAATGTTTGTCACCCTCTGCATTTACCGATACTCATATGCTTCAGGTACTATAGATTATTACTCTTGTGGACACAACCCAGGATACTACGCATCCCCAGAGGGCAAAATAACAACACTTTCTCATCCAGGGATGGCTTTGGGCTTTGTTCCCAACGTTCCCATATTTCCTGTATCAACATTAAAACCTCAAAAAGGCTCTGTTATCGCTTTGTATTCTGATGGAGTTACAGAAGCTCATAACAACAAAGAACATTTGTTCGGAGAACAAAGACTGCAACAATGTCTGAAGCAATATTATAAACTTTCAGCAAAGGAGCTTTCTTCTGCGATTCTTACAGAAGTCAAAAATTTTGCCGAAGATCAACCTCAACATGATGACATAACTTTATTCATCTTTAAATTTCTCTAAAGAATATGCCTAAGCAAACCTTTACTACTCGAATTTTGTTGTTTCTTTTCATTATCATTCCCATCCCTCTATTTTTAAACTTAGGGATTTTTACATTTTTCTCTTTTTCTGAAGCCTTAGATTCCACGGAGCAATGTTTCCGCGCTCACGCAACCAACCTAAGTTTAGAAATCAAGAAAGTTTTGTCTTTTAAAAAATTGTTCTTAGAAAGAGTTGCTAACACTATATCCCTAAAAGAACTTACTGTACCTACGCAGGATCAAACATTTTTTCCCATAGTTTCTTCAGAATTATCAGAAGTTTCAGATTCTTTCGATTTATGCTTGCTAGATAGCAAAACAGGCAAAGTATGGGCTAAAAATTCTAACGATCCTTTTGTCTTTAATCTCTCACAAAAAAACTCGTTGAGAAGTAAACTGTTTAGATATTCCGGGATGACGTTCATTACAAAAGTCTCAGATCCTCAAACCCAAGAAAAAATTCCTTATATCGCTATCGTTGAAGAAATAGACACACCAAAGAATGGATTTACAACAAGCTCTCTCTCGGGTTTTCTTATTGCTTTTCAAAAACTAAAAACTCTCCAAAAAGAACTTTTTCAGAATATTACGCTGTCTCATGGCGATATTTTACTCGTAAACCATAGAGGCGAGATACTCTTAAGTTCTTCAGAATTTCTGCCTAAAGAACTTTTGTTAGATTCATCCACATACACTTTCGAAAGTTTAGTCCCTGATGGACCAAAAATTACATCTAAGACGCCCTCCTCAGCCATTCCCATCTATACACCGAAGCTGATGAGACACAGCAACTTAGTAAGCGCAAAGATTGAAGGAAAATACTACCTAGGATTTCTTCTAGATAAATTACCTATAGAAAACACTTATACACTATCTCTCCTACCTCTATCTCATTTTCTCTTAACAACATTCCGTTTGCCGTTAATCATTCTCTTTTTCTACATCATTACTTTCTCTCTGATGGCTTTTGTCCTGACGCGACTAAACAGAAAAGTAAGCAAGCCCTTACAAGAACTGACGACCTGCATGGAAGCTGCTTGGAAAGGAAATTATAACGTTCGTTTCGAACCCGATAGATATGGGTATGAAGTTAATGATCTAGGCAACGTATTTAACTGTACCCTACTACGATTGCTCATATCTATGGAAAAAGCTGACAAAGAGCGGCAAGCAAACCAGTCCTTACGAAATGAACTAGCACTCCTACAGACTTTAAAAACAACCCTTTTAGAACCCCATTACCCTTTTGGAAGCAATATTCAAAAATTTACCAATAAGACATCTCAACTTTCTCAAAGAGGATATTTTGAAGGCTGGGTAGAACGCAAAAACTCTAAAACTGAGACGCATCTCATAGGCGCCTTAGGCTACTCTACAGATAAAGGTCTTCCTTCGTACCTCTATGCTCTGTCAGCTAAGAGTCTTTTCCTTGCACAAGCAGACACTACTCCCAAACTAGAAGATATTGGAAGCAAAGTTTTTTCTAATCTCCAAGATAACCTATCTCCTCATCATTCTGTCAACTTCCTCATCATAGACTTCTGTTTCAAAGAAAACTCTGTGACGTTGTCTTTCTTTGGAGAAACTCAACCCAAAGTATTTGTGAGAAAAAAAGCTTCTTGTGAAGAAGTTTCTTTGCCTTCCAAACATTTCCTTTCCCCTGGAGATTCTCTTATTGTCCTTAACGCCAATGAAAATATCTCTTTAGACATCTCGGAAGAGATAAATCCTTTCTTATCAGACTCCCTACATCCCATACAAGGAGAGTCTCTTATGGAATTATTTGAAGATGCTGCAAGCATCAGAAATCTAGCAGAGAAAAAAATTTCCATTTATCAAATGAGTGAACACAGCATATAAAAATAAAGAGAGTTTACTGGAAGAAAGATGAAAGAAATGCTAAAGAAAGTTTAAATTAACGAAACTTTCTAGAGTGATGAAAAATTTTCATCTTTCTGTTTTTCAAGACGTCATCGATGCCAGAAACCTTTCTGATGAAGAAAGTATCTTTTTCGAAGAAGATGCAGAAAGCTCTTACATATTCTCTTTCAAAAGGTTCCTAAATCCCCTAGCTTTCAGAAATCTAAAACTTGCCAGAGCATTATCCCAAAGAATCATTTCAGATTCTGGAGAATTAGATATTTCTATCGTTGTCTCCTCCATAGAAATTTTATCAAAGGGGATTTATCCCTTAGGACCTTTTCGACAAGAAGAAGCGCCTTTTCGCGAGCATACACTAAACATGTTGAAGGCAATCAAAAATAAGGTGGAAATCAGAGACACTTTGAAAAGATTGTTCCTACCCACACAAAAAGCCTTACAAAACATTATTAGACGTTCATTAGCTTTACCTCCAGAAGAAGAGTTGACTGTTGCTCATGCTCGTAGAGCCGCTGTATCAGCACTTCTCTCCTACCTTCGGCAAGATGTCGGTACATGCTTCGCCTCAGCTTTAGCTATCGTTATTCAAAAAGAATATCCAGAAAAATTCATAACAGATATTGATAAGCTACTAAGTAGCGGCCGACTATCAAGAATGGTTGGAGACAAAGAATACCTTGCTCCCATCAATTTATCCGCATCATTAGGAGATTTATACAACCCTGTAGAAATTTCTTCCTTATATCCCGATCCTTTTGCTGCTATAGCATCCTCTCCAGAACTATTACACGCATTTTCCTCAGCAGGAATTTTTTCTCCAGAGCAACAACCAGAAGAGCAACTGCAAGCATTATTAGCCAATGAGTATTTAACCCAAAAACTCTCAGATCCTTTAGCCTCCATCTCTGCTCATGAAATTATTCAATCTACACTGCTTCACGCCTTTGGTATTACTCAAGACCAAGTAAAACAAACTCTCCTTACGCAAGGGATCAAAGAGAAAAGTGGTTTACAACACCTTTTTTCAGAAACACATCAATATCTTCAAGCCTATGAGCAAGCCAGGAATGCCTTTGTAGATATGTCTCAAAACGCTTTATTAAAAGTTTGGGAGCTCTCTTTAGCGACGTTGGCAGAGAAACCTACAGATAAAACAACGCCTCACTTATTAGCAGGTCTTGGTATTCGTAATGAAGACCCTTCGTGTATAGGAAGCATCCTAGAAGAAACTATCCATCATCTACTGCAAAAGCTAAATGCTGAAGCCAAAGACTGTGAATCCAGATACTACGAAGCTCAATCACAGCTAGACTATGTAAATAGTCGCTTACAAAACCCTATAAACTCTCAAGACAACCAAATTTTGTCTTATGATCATCATCGATTCCAACAAGAATTAAATGCTGCTCTATATGCCTGGGAACAAATAAAAGAAAAAACCAAGCACCTACTCTCCTTCCCTCAATTTTTTCTCAAATCTCTGACCACCCTACTTCCTCAATACTTCAAAAGTGCATATGACGTAGATTTATTACCAACGGCTAGTTCGCCATACACCGACTCTGCTGCTGGGTTCCGTTTGTTCTTTACCCATGGAAGAGCAAACAATTATGCTTGGTCTCCTATACAATCTTCGACAGAGTATGTACAATTCTTATCTAGCTTCTTTTCTTTCATGGAGCAGGAGATCCAGGATAAACGCTCAGTGTCTACTATCAAGGAAGAAGTGAGCTCTATCATTCAAAGCATTACCGCATTCGTACATTCTGATAATTTCCTTTCTGGAGCTTTTGATCGAATCCTTTCCCACTACCAATATCCCAAGCAAAAACAACAACAAAAAGTACCGGACTTTCTCCCATTCACTCCGTGGACATACATTTCTGGAGGCTCTTTATCCACCTTCACTTCCTGCTATTTTGAAGAGAACGTCTCGCTAACGAATATAAAAAAACATCCAGAAAATGCTCATGAACTCATAGCTTTTTATGCAGACGCTTTAAAAGACTTACCACTAAAAACAAAAAACTATTTGGAGGATGGTCATAGTCTAATAACATCATCTCCTAGTCATGCTTTCTCCATAATCCCATCTCATCCACTGTTTATGGATGCATGGAATAATGATTGGTACAGCTATACCTGGATTCGTGATGTATGGGTCAAGCAACACGAGCTATTTTTAGCCTCATACACACTCTCAAAACAAGAAATTCATTCACTAATCTTGAAGCTTACGGAAGACCTACACTTCTCCTCCTTAGCAGAAGAAATGCTTTCTTTCTTCGAAGATTTCTCCCTAACTCTGCCTGAGTTTTACGCTAAAACCCTAAAGTTTTTCGAACAAAACACTCAACATCCTAACTTACAGATAAAAAAACTTCTGTGTAGATCTCTTTTTCGTCTTATCCCCTTAATTCCTGAACAATTAGTTCCCTCTGCTATCGAAAAAGTTGCTTCTTACGTAGGAGTTTCTTCAAAAATAAAAAAAATTAATCTCCAGGAAATTTTAGAAAATCATTTCAACAAATTTTCTTTCTTATCTTCTAAAGAGTTCCTCCATCTATTTTCCTGCATGCTCCTTCAAGCTCTACAGAAAACACATTTCGACGAAGACCTATACTTCCGAACATTATCAGCTATGAGGCATCATAAACTCGCCTACCCCGCTCCTCTACTTTTTGCTGACTCTAACTGGAATAATACTTACCTCGGATTCACAGTGAATCCAGGCAACGCTCTAGTAGAACTCTGGGGTTTTAATTATGCTGGCGCTAACGGATTTCCCATGGTGGAATGGGAACAATATCTAAGTACTACCCAAGAATGGCTCCTCTTCTCTGATCCCGTCCAATACGGCATGCCTCCTCCCCCCGGATATCGATCTGGATTGCCTAAAGGGTTTTTCTAAACCCTTTAAACAATCCCTAACTTACCAAAGTATCTTAGCAGAGATCCATGCGACCCATGCTCCACTTGGTGCGACGCTCTCTCTTTACGCGCGGGCTTCTTCGGCGACTACGTCTTCAATAGACTCCTTAAAACTAACGTCCAACCTACTTTCCAAGGCATGAGCGTGGCGGTAGCTGATGCAGCACAAACTGTTTCTAATGCCACTAACGCTGTTGAAAGAAATAATGTGGCCTTACATAAAAATATGATTCAATCGGAACTCTATACCAATGCTGGATACCTTGCTCTCAATATCTGGGACCGCTTCGATGTCTTCTGCACCCTAGGCACTACCAACGCCTACATCAAAGGATCTTCTAGCGCCTTTAACCTTATCGGGTTAATTGGATTAGCTTCAGATCCAGGAAATTCTACCCCTACTAGTAAAACACGGCCAAATGCAAACATTACCAATGCTTTCGTGGAACTTTATACAGATGCTGAGTTCTCTTGGAGCATTGGCTCTAGAGGAGCTCTCTGGGAATGCGGATGTGCTACCCTTGGCACTGAATTCCAGTACGCTCAAGCTAAACCTCAAGTCTCCCAAATCAATGTCGTCTCTAACGTCGCTCAATTCTCTATAGATCATCCTAAGGGGTTTGTTGGAGATCTGGCTAAACTTCCTTTACCTTACGGACAAACAACAAAAGCTCCTGACCTCACTAAAGCTAAGACTGTTTCTGCAAATTATAATGAGTGGCAGGTAGGACTGGCTCTAGCCTATAGACTTAACTTTATCTCCCCTTACATCGGCATCAAATGGGCTAGGGCTAAAGTAGACTTCGACGGAGCTTACATCACACAACCACAGCTAGCTGAAACTGGCGAAAAATTAGACATGCAAACCTGGAATCCGACCCTAGTTGGAACAGAAGATCCCGGCAGCGCTAATACAGATGCTGTAGATGTACTAACTCAAGTATCCGTTACCTTGAATAAATTAAAGTCTAAGGAATTAGCTTCTCTATTAAAAATAGAGAAACTTCTTATATATAGGCTTTTCTGTAAGAAAAGCCTTTCCTCTTAAGCCCGCGCTCTCTCTTTACGCGCGGGCTTCTTCGGCGACTACGTCTTCAATAGACTCCTTAAAACTAACGTCCAACCTACTTTCCAAGGCATGAGCGCGGCTCCTTCTGGGAACACAGCGACAGAAAATCCAGAAAATTTAGAATCAAGCCCTCGAATCAATGCAGCACTACACAAAAATATGACTCAATCCGAGTTCTATACCAACGCAGGATACCTTGCTCTCAATATCTGGGATCGTTTCGATATCTTCTGCACCCTAGGTACTACTAACGCCTACATCAAAGGATCTTCAGCAGCCTTCAACCTCATTGGACTTATTGGGAAAACAGCCGCTGTAGAAAAAGAAGATCGACCCAATGTCAACATTAACAATGCTTTTGTAGAACTTTATTCAGATGCTGAATTCTCTTGGAGTATCGGTGCTAGAGGCGCCCTATGGGAATGTGGGTGCGCTACCCTGGGAGCAGAGTTCCAGTATGCCCAGGCAAAACCTCAAGTCTCTCAAATCAACGTCGTATCTAACGTCGCTCAATTCTCTATCACTCATCCCAAAGGATTCATCGGAGAAGACGCTAAACTCCCCCTACACAACTCTGGAACAGCTCCTTTTGTCCCTGATATGAGCAAAGCTAAAGCTGTTTCTGTAAACTATAATGAGTGGCAAGTAGGGCTTGCTTTGGCTTACAGACTTAACTTCATCTCTCCTTACGTCGGTATTAAGTGGGCGAGAGCCAAAATAGACTTCGATGGAGCTTATGTCGCGCAACCTCAACTTTCTTCTGAGCAATTGGACCTTGTCACTTGGAATCCCACTCTTAGAGGATCTGCTGCCGCGACTGGGACTGAACAAGCAGACGTGCTAACAAAAGTATCCGTCACCTTGAATAAATTAAAGTCTAGAGGATGAGCTTCTCTATTAAAAATAGAGAAGCTTCTTACTATGGGCTTTTCTGTAAGAAAAGCCTTCCTCTTAAGCCCGCGCTCTCTCTTTACGCGCGGGCTTCTTCGGCGACTACGTCTTCAATAGACTCCTTAAAACTAACGTTCCCCCTACTTTCGAGGGAATGGCCGTGGCTCCTTCAGGAACAGCTTCAGCTCTAACAAGCCCAGTTCCCAGGCCTAACGTAGCTCTTCACAAAAACATAACTCAAACCGAACTTTACACCAACGCGGGATACCTCACTCTCAATATCTGGGATCGCTTCGATCTCTTCTGCACCCTAGGCACTACTAACGCTTACATCAAAGGATCTTCTGCAGCCTTTAATCTTATTGGGCTTATTGGCGGAGCAGCTGATCCTGGTCACGCAACTCCTGGAAGTAGAACACGTCCAAATGCTGATATTACGAATGCTTTTGTGGAACTCTACACAGATGCGGAATTCTCTTGGAGCATCGGTACTAGAGGCGCCCTCTGGGAATGTGGATGTGCTACCTTAGGCGCAGAATTTCAATACGCTCAAGCTAAACCTCAACTCTCTCAAATCAATGTCGTCTCTAACGTCGCTCAATTCTCTATCACTCACCCAAAAGGATTTGTTGGAGAGTTAGCTAAGCTGCCTCTCCCTTATCTGCAAACAGAAAAATCACCAGAAATGAGCAAAGCTAAATCTGTTTTTGCTAACTATAATGAATGGCAGGTAGGGCTGGCTTTGAGTTATAGACTCAATTTTATCTCCCCTTACGTCGGAATCAAGTGGTCGAGAGCGAAAATCGATTTCGATGGAGCTTACATCACCCAACCTCAATTAACAGAAGCTGGTGAAAAATTAGACATGATCACCTGGAACCCGACCTTAGCTGGAGATGGAGATACAGGTGTTACGGCAAATAATGATGTTCTAACCCAAGTATCCGTCACCTTGAATAAATTAAAGTCTAGAGGATGAGCTTCTCTATTAAAAATAGAGAAGCTCTCTTACATAAGGGCTTTTCTTACAGAAAAGCCTTCCTATTAAGCCCGCGCTCTCTCTTTACGCGCGGGCTTCTTCGGCGACTACGTCTTCAATAGACTCCTTAAAACTAATGTCCCCCCAACCTTCAGAATGGCTGCTGCTCCTGGAACATCTGATGCAGACACGGCTGATTCTCTAACGGATAGGAACAACGTGGCTTTACACCAAAATATGACGCAATCTGAGTTCTATACTAATGCGGGATACCTTGCTCTCAATATCTGGGATCGTTTCGACATCTTTTGTACCCTAGGCACTACCAACGCTTACATCAAAGGATCTTCCAAAGCCTTTAATCTTATCGGGCTTATTGGGAAAAGCGGTGGAGCTATAGAAGCTCACGATATTCCTAATGTCAATATTGGAAATGCTTTTGTAGAACTTTATACAGATGCTGAATTTTCTTGGAGTATCGGCGCTAGAGGCTCCCTCTGGGAATGTGGGTGTGCCACTCTGGGAGCAGAATTCCAGTACGCTCAGGCTAAACCTCAAGTCTCCCAAATCAATGTCGTCTCTAATGTTGCCCAATTCTCTATCGACCATCCTAAAGGGTTCGTTGGAGAGAATGCTAAACTACCTCTGCACACAGTAAATTCTAACGGAGAAGTTTTCACTGTAGATATGGGTAAGGTTAAAGCTGTTTCACAAATTATAGTGAATGGCAGGTAGGATTCGCTCTGGCTTACAGACTTAACTTTATCTCCCCTTATGTCGGCATCAAGTGGGCGAGAGCAAAAATCGACTTCGACGGAGCTTATGTTGCTCAGCCCCAGCTGTCAGAAGAAAAATTGGATCTCGTTACTTGGAACCCAACATTAAGAGGAGCGACACAAACTGGAGGAGATCATCAAGCAGATTTTCTAACCAAAGTATCCGTCACCTTGAATAAATTAAAGTCTAAAGGATCAGCTTCTCTATTTTTAATAGAGAAGCTTCTTACATATGGGCCTTTCTGTAAGAAAAGCCTTCCTCTTAAGCCCGCGCTCTCTCTTTACGCGCGGGCTTCTTCGGCGACTACGTCTTCAATAGACTCCTTAAAACTAACGTCCCCCCTACTTTCTTTATGTCTGAACAAACAACAGAAGGCACTGTGGCTAACACACATTTTATAGGAAAAGAAAGACCTAATGTTGCTTTACATAAAGATATGACCCAATCTCAGCTCTATACCAACTCGGGCTACCTCGCTCTCAATATCTGGGATCGTTTCGATGTCTTCTGCGCCCTAGGCACTACTAACGCCTACATCAAAGGATCTTCCACTGCTTTTAATCTTGTCGGGTTCTTCGGAAATACTGATGCCATAACAGGAGCTGGGGCTACTGCTGCTCCAAACGCCTCAGTGGGAAACGCTTTTGTAGAACTTTATACAGATGCTGAGTTTTCTTGGAGTATTGGCACTAGGGGGGCTCTCTGGGAATGTGGATGTGCTACCCTAGGAGCTGAATTCCAATATGCCCAGGCAAAACCTCAAGTCTCCCAAATCAATGTCGTCTCTAACGTCGCTCAATTCTCTATCACTCATCCTAAAGGATTTATCGGAAAAGAAACAAAACTTCCTTTGCCTGAGGATAAGTCTAAAACAAAATCTATAACAACAGACTATACGGAATGGCAAGTAGGACTTGCTCTGGCTTATAGGCTTAACTTTATCTCTCCTTACGTCGGCATTAAATGGTCAAAAGCTAAAATAGATTTCAACAACGCATACATAGCCCAACCAGAACTTAGTGCTGCTATCTTTGATTTAACAACATGGAATCCCACTGTTGCTGGAACCAATGTAGAAGCAGCTGATCACAAAGATATCTTAACCAAAGTATCCGTTACCTTGAATAAATTAAAGTCTAAGGAATTAGCTTCTCTATTAAAAATAGAGAAACTTCTTATATATAGGCTTTTCTGTAAGAAAAGCCTTTCCTCTTAAGCCCGCGCTCTCTCTTTACGCGCGGGCTTCTTCGGCGACTACGTCTTCAATAGACTCCTTAAAACTAATGTTCCCCCCACATTCTCTATGTCAGATGAAGATTCTGACACAACTTCTGGCAGCTTTACAGCAAAAGAGCGGCCTAATATAGCCCTCCACAAAAATATGACCCAATCCGAGCTCTATACTAACGCTGGATACTTTGCTCTCAATATCTGGGATCGCTTCGATATCTTCTGCACCCTGGGCACTACCAACGCCTATATCAAAGGATCTTCGGCTGCATTTAATCTTGTGGGGTTATACGGGAATACAGATACGGATGCCGCAGCAACTGCTGCTGTCCCAAATGTATCCGTAGGCAATGCCTTTGTAGAACTCTACACTGATGCGGAATTTTCTTGGAGCATCGGCGCTAGAGGCGCCCTCTGGGAATGTGGCTGTGCTACCCTTGGAACTGAATTCCAATATGCCCAAGCAAAACCTCAAGTCTCTCAACTTAATGTCGTCTCTAACGTCGCTCAATTCTCCATCACTCACCCTAAAGGTTTTGTTGGTGATGATAGAACTCTGCCATTACCCACTAAAAATACTTCTACCACTCCAGATTTAACAAAAGCAAAGTCTGTTTCTGCAAACTACAATGAATGGCAGGTAGGACTAGCTTTAGCATATAGGCTCAACTTTATCTCCCCCTACATCGGTATCAAGTGGGCTAGAGCGAAAATTGATTTTGATAATGCCTATGTTGCCCAACCTCAATTAGAAACACAGAAACTAGATCTACTTACTTGGAATCCTACTGTTGCCGGAGATAATCTAACAGCCACCGCTGACAACAAAAGTCAGGACGTACTTAAAAAGGTATCCGTCACCTTGAATAAATTAAAGTCTAGAGGATGAGCTTCTCTATTAAAAATAGAGAAGCTTCTTACTATGGGCTTTTCTGTAAGAAAAGCCTTCCTCTTAAGCCCACGCTCTCTCTTTACGCGCGGGCTTCTTCGGCGACTACGTCTTCAATAGACTCCTTAAAACTAACGTTCCCCCTATGTTCCAAGGAATGGCTGCGGTTGTTGAAGATAACACAGTCGGAACTGTTTCCAACGCCGAACCAAGAACAAATGTGGCTCTTCATAAAAACATGACTCAATCCGAGCTCTATACCAATGCAGGCTACCTCGCTCTCAATATCTGGGATCGCTTCGATGTCTTCTGTACCCTAGGCACTACTAACACCTACATCAAAGGCTCTTCTGCTGCTTTTAATCTTATTGGATTGATTGGAGAAGAAACAGATCCAGGAGGAACTAAAACCCGCCCTAATGCCAATATTACCAACGCTTTCGTAGAGCTCTATACAGACACAGAATTCTCTTGGAGTATCGGTGCTAGAGGGGCTCTTTGGGAGTGTGGGTGTGCTACTCTAGGAGCAGAATTCCAATATGCTCAAGCTAAACCCCAGGTCTCCCAACTCAACGTCGTCTCCAACGTCGCTCAATTCTCCATTACTCATCCTAAAGGATTTGTTGGCGAATTAGCTAAGCTGCCTCTCCCTTATCTGCAAACAGAAAAATCACCAGAAATGAGCAAAGCTAAATCTATTTTTGCTAATTACAGCGAATGGCAAGTAGGACTCGCTCTAACTTATAGGCTTAACTTTATCTCTCCCTACGTCGGCATTAAATGGTCGAAAGCTAAAATAGACTTCGACGGAGCCTACGTAACTCAACCACAACTAGATGCTGACAAAGACAAGTTAGACTTAATGACTTGGAACCCCACTTTACTAGGAGTAGGACAAACTCCTGCAGCAAACGATGATGTCTTAACTCAAGTATCCGTCACCTTGAATAAATTAAAGTCTACTGGACAGGATTTACTTTTTCTTCTTTCTAAAGAAAGAGGCGAAGAAAGAAAAAAATTCGTGTTTCAAAACGGCTTTTCCCATAGCAGAAATACTTTCTGTTAAAGGCAGCTTTTTTGGACAGACACGCACACAATTTTGTGCTTGCCCACACCCCTCTAGCCCTCCTTTCCCAGCCAAAATTTTCAAACGCTTTTTAGCTTTTCTGTCTCCTGGATAGGTGTTAAACAGCCTTGCTTGGGAGATTGGTGCGGGCCCTATAAAATCTGAATCATCGTGCACCTGCGGACAAGCTTCGGCACAACAGCCGCAAGTCATACAAGTGGATAACGTGTACATTAGATCCTGTTGCTCTTGGGATACGGAAACACCATAATTGTCTCCTTCGACAGCATTTTCCACCCATCCTTGAACTTTCTTGAGGTTTTCGAACATGACAGATCTATCGACCATTAGATCTCGAATTAGCGGAAACTTTGTGAAGGGTGCTAACGTAACAGTATCTGTTCCAGTTTCCTCTAATAAGTTGGCGATCAGGGCTGTGCATCCTTGAGAAGGTTTTCCGTTGATAAGCATCGAGCAGGAGCCACAGACATCTTCTAAGCATCCCTGTTCCCATACGATGGGGTCCACGGGCTTCCCATCAATATTGATAGGATTTTTTTCTATTTCCATTAATGCGCTGATAACATTTTCCCCAGGCCGTAACGGTAGAGAAAACTTTTCCCAAAATTGATGCCCTGGTGTTCCTCGAAAAACTTTTAATATAAACATTCGTGAAAAACTTCCGTTACTCAAAAGATCCTCCTACACAGGCAGCTTTATGTTTTGGGGCACGTTCATTAATTCTATTTTTTCTCCTTTATTCCCTTTCGTATAATCTCTAAGAGCTGGGGCAACATGTCTTATGTCTACGGCAACATAGGAAATAGATGGCTCGTCGGGAGAATAACTGGCTACTGTTGTTTTCAACCAATTTTTATCGTCGCGCTCAGGAAATTCTGGTTTAAAATGAGAGCCTCTAAACTCATTTCTTAGTAAAGCGCCTTTGGTAATAGCTAAAGCCAGTTCGAGCATAGGCTTTAGCCTCTTGGCAAAATGAAATGTTTTATTGGCAAATTTTGAAGAATCTTGAATTCTTATATTATTGAATCTCTCACGAAACTCTTTAAGTTTCTCGAGAGTTTCCTTTAAGTCTTTGTTATTTCTTTTCACAGTAACATTTCTTACCATGAGGTCTGCTATCTCTTCGTGCAGTTTGAAGACATTTTCTTTTCCTTGATTTCTCAATAACTGCTCATTGTGCTCTCTTTCTTCCATAAGAGCTTTTTCAAAAACTGTAGAAGAGACTTTGTCTTGACAGCCTTTATCTTTGATGAAAGTTGCTACTTCGTCTCCTGCTAATAATCCTGCATAAATACAGGACAGCAACGAATTGGCTCCCAACCGGTTAGCACCATGATATAAAAAGTCCGATTCCCCACAGTTAAAACATCCTACCAAATTTGTCATATGCCGGTAGCGAGAGTTCCTATCAGGATCGTCTGCAGCAGGCCAGTCTACCCAAGCTCCCCCCATAGAGTAGTGCACCGCAGGGAATATACGCATTGGAGTCTTGTTGGGATCTTCTCCTGTAAATTTCCTATAAATCTCCAAAACGGCTTCCAGCTTTTTCCTGTTTGCTTCTGGAAGATGTGTAACATCTAAGAATACTTCTTGCCCGCCGCCAATACCCATTCCTGCTTCGCATACTTGCAAAATAGCTCTGGCTCCTACGTCCCTGCTAACTAAATTTCCGTAGGCGGGATACATTTCTTCCAAGAAATACCACGGCTGTCCCGTTTGACCACAAGCTCTTTGTGATCCATCAGGGAACAATAAAGTTTTCGAAGCATCTCCAGGGACCCAAACTCTTCCTCCTTCCCCTCGAACAGACTCAGATATTAGACGCAGCTTATCCTTTCCAGGAATAGCTGAGGGATGAATTTGAATAAATTCGGGATTAGCATAGTGCATTCCCTGCATAAATAACTTTCCATTTGCAGATCCTGTACAAAAAACAGAATTCGTTGACAGACGAAATATTACACCAGGCCCTCCAGTGGCTATAACAACAGCGTCTGCGGGTAATACTTCCAATCGATTATTGAATAAATTCATGAGGACAACGCCACAAGCTCGTCCAGAATCATCCATTACCAATCTGACGAATTCATGATTTTCTCTTTTAGTGACACTTCCAGCGACTTCCCTTCGCCTTACCTGTTCATCCAGAGTGTACATCAACTGTTGGCCTGTGGAGGCTCCACAAAAAACCGTTCGACTATAAAGAGTGCCGCCGAAGCGTCGAACATCCAATTCTCCTTTAGCGTTTCTGTTGAAAGGACATCCCCAGTTATCTAGCATTTTAATGATTCTGGGTGCCGCCAAGCACATTTCCAAAACAGGAGGTTGGTCAGCAAGAAAGTCTCCGCCTTTTATCGTGTCATAAGCATGCCTATAAGGGGAATCTTCCTCTCCTTCTTTGAGATTAACAGCGGCATTAATACCACCTTGAGCACAGACAGAGTGCGACCTTTTGACTTTAGTTAAAGAAATGATTTCTACCAGCAATCCGGCATCTGCTAACTTTATCGCTGCAGACAGCCCTGCTAGACCTCCTCCGACAACGATAACTCTACCACTTCTTCCCATAACAAGCCTTTTTACTTAGAATGAAAAATACAAATTCCAAACGGTGTATACACCAAGAAAAGAAAACAAAGGAATGATCAAACCATAAATGCCCAGACGCAAAATTTTCTGTTGCTTATCTGTCTCAACTATTCCCCAGCGTGAGCAGAACGTCCACAAGCCATTAAACCCATGGAAAACTGAGGCTAAAACAAGCACAGTATAAAGTATGGCCACCCACAGCGACGATAGGGCCTTTTTAACAATATAGTGGAAAGCCTTTCCTGCACTAGAAGTCAAGATTAACACGGTTTCATTAGCCAGATTTTCCTCTAACTCGTGCGGAAGCGCTAATCTTTGTTTTTGAACCAATACATGATACTCTGCCCCCCTTCCCACAGTTGGAACAACCTGTCTTCCAAGAGCTTTGACAGCATAATAAGTCTTCCCGCTCCATTCTACTTTAGATGGATATAAAACAAACCGCATATGAATTACATGAAGCCCTACAGACAATAGAAGCACCCATGCTGTGATGCGTTGCCATACGTAAGCGTGATTTCTAGCAAAGTTACAAGCAGGAGAGCTTCCATCTCTGCTATAAATATTAAATTTCCCATTAATGGCGTAGACTATGCCGATAACAGCGTGTATTCCGAAAGGTAATGCCAAGCAGCAAATTTCTATGAACTTCAACCCGGGAATAGAATGGAACCTATCAACAAGAGCAACAAAAAATTTGCCTCCGCCCCCTAAAGAGGAGGCTAAAAAATTTGTAAGAAGGTGTTCACAAAGAAAAAAAGTAAACGCTATTCCAGAAATTGAGTGAAGGACTCTTAAGAAAAAAGAAAACCGGCCGCTGGTTAAGCTAGGTTTCTTACTTTTTTCATACATCAAAATCTCCTGCATCAAATTATTTCTTCAAGATAAGCTGAAAATAGAAAAATTTGTAAGAAAAATTTAATAAAAGGTTCTTTTGCTCAAAAAAATTTTAGCTTTTCAAGAAGAAAGCATCTGATGCATGTTGGCTTTTACTATGTTGGCCAATTCAGAAACTGGAACGCCCTTCAAAGAGGAAATTTTTTCAAAGGTATGACGAATAAACGAAGGTTCATTTTTTTTCCCACGAAAAGGGACAGGAGCGAGGTAGGGAGCATCTGTTTCTATCAAGAGCTGCTCCAAAGGCAGTGTACGCAAAACCTCCCGTAAAGACTCTGCATTTTTAAAAGTGACTATACCGCTGATAGATATGTACCATCCTCTCTTAACTAGCTCCGCAGCCTCTTCAGAAGACCCTGTGAAACAGTGCAACATTCCCGGTCGGCCGTTTCTATAATCAGAATCTAGTATGGAGAAAAAATCTTCAAAAGCATTTCTGCAATGAATTACCGGTGGCAAAGCACATTCTATAGCTAAAGACAAATATCTTTTAAAAACTTCTTGCTGACGTGCTTTTTCTTGATCATTTTGGACGAAGCCATAGTCTAACCCGACCTCTCCAACAGCTACCAGCTTACCTTCCTTTGCGGCTTTAGCAAAAAAATCAAAGTCTGCCTCTATATCACCTAAAGCATCTTGAGGAGGAGTCCCCGCTGCGTGAAGAAAGGTTATATTTGGAGTTGTTTCCGCATAGTGAAAAGCGTTGCACAATTCCTGCTGCGTGGTGGAGACGTTGAGAAGCGTTGCTATCCCGCCTTCTTCTGCTCGAGACAACACCTCTCGAATATCATTTTGAAAAGATTCATCAGCCAAATGAAGGTGGGCATCTATGAGAGACATATAATCCTTCCGTTGTTACTCCGGCCTTGTTTTTCCTACGAAGCGCCAGAAAAGGCCCTTCAAGCTACCTTATTTCCAATAAATAAAACTACTAAAACCTTCCCTTAAGACACAGAATCTATAGAGGTCTCGATAATTTTTTGAGAAATATTTTGAGGCAAAAGAATCGGCTTCGAATTTTTTCCTGGGGGATAGTAGACATACGTAGGAACACTGGCCCGACCCAATCGAGCTAATTCCTCCGTAACGGCGGGATCTTTCTTTGTCCAGTCGGCTTCCAGGGTTGCAATATTACGACTTTTGAAGAATTGCTGCACTCCAGGAGCGTGCAATATAGGTTTGTTTACCTGACAGGTGATACACCACTTAGCAGTAAAATGAACAAAAACTCCACGACCCTGATTTTGATATTTATCCACCTTTTCTCTCGAGAACTTTTCCCAACCATTGATAGAAAAAATTGGCGCGACGGCGTCGTTTCCCGTAGACCAAGAAGCCCTTACCCCTAAGAACAAAGAAAGCCCCAATATCACAAGAGCAGTACTGATTGCTAAGAGTCTTTTCTTCTTTGGAGTTACTGGAGTGCCCCATCTACCTAAAACCCACACAGCAAAAGCAGCAATGAGAAGAGCTGCTAGCAGCAAATTGACAGCTTCTATGCTTGTCTCCAAACCAAAAACCCATATCAACCAGACGGCGGTGGCCATCAGTAAAAACCCGGTAATTTGTTTAAATGTTCCCATCCAAGCCCCGGGTTTAGGCAGGAACGATAATAATTTGGGGAATAAAGCCAATAGGAGGTACGGAGAAGACATCCCTAGTCCCATACAGGTAAAAATACTCATTTGTTTGAAGACTGATAGAGACATTACTAACCCAAGAACAGATCCAAGGAAGGGGCCCGTACAAGGAGTCGTTATTAGTGTAGCAAGCACCCCATTGAAAAAGGCGCCGGCATAACCGGAGCGCCTGTGAGAAGACTCATAATGACTTCCTAGGTTAACAAAAATAGTTCCCAATTCAAATAATCCTAGAGAGCTCAAAGCAAATAAAAACACAGACAAAATGAGAATCATCAGAAAGGTAGGCTCTTGCAACTGGAATCCCCATCCAACATTATGCCCGAGAAATTTCAGCGAGGCCGCCACTAGGCCTAAAACCCAGAAGCACCCGACAACTCCAAAAACAAACGCTAAGCTATTTTTTACTACAGAACGATGATGCTCTCCTGATGACTTCACTAACCCATATACTTTGAGTGTTATCAAAGGTAAAACGCAGGGCATTATGTTTAACAAAAGGCCGCCTAGGAAAGCGGAAATTAGAACAAGTAGAAAAGAAGAAGAAACCAGATCAGTCGTATCAGACAGTCCAGGAATTTTTTCATCAAAACTTGTATTCACAGCTAGCGCTTGAGCAACATTGCCGCTTTCATCTTTTAATAACAAAACCCCTTTAATGAAAGGAATCTGCTCAACTCCAGGGGTTGTTTTCACGATCAAAGAAAACTTTTCTTCTCCTTTAGAAGAAAACTGTTGCTCACTAGAATAATCTACAGCTAGATCTTTTGTTTCTGGAATAAATTCTGCTCCACAGATTTTAGAAGCTATCGAACTCTGCAAAAGAATAGTGATTTTTTCTTCTTCTCTAAAAGCTACTAGAGACTCTTTTTCTTCGTCGATTGCTCGAGGTAAGGATAAAAGTGTCTGAGCAAAATCAGCCGCACTCTCATTGTTGAGCTTAGGAGCTAAGGAGGATGCCTGTAAGAATAGCTGCATTTCGGCTTCTTCGGGCTCACAACTATCGATGCAAGCCAGCCAGTTAGCTTTTGCTTTAAAAGAGTAGTGTTTACCTTCTATTAGTTTTTGTGTAGGGACGACTTTTGCTATAACTAGAATAGAGCCTGTATACCCATAACTAGTTATATCTGCCTCTTTAAAAATTTCTGGGCAAGGCCAAAACTCTTCGGCAATACGGAACTCTGGGGGAACGTTCCAAGAAATTTCCAGAGGTTGCCCTATTTCCCCAGGATTTTTCCAGTAAATATGTCCCCCTTCGGGCACTTTCAACTTCACGGCCAAATGGAAGGGCTGCGTTTCAGAAATATGAGCTGATTCTGAAATCAGGGCTGCCCTAGAGGCTTTTGTTTGCGTAATAAGCCCCTCTTTCCCTTGAGATCCCTGAGGAAGAGCGAAGAGGAGGCCCCAGAACACTGCTAAAAAAGGTTTTATTTTAGACATAATTTACTATTTAAATAAGGACAGAACCATCTATTATTGTTTGATTTTATAATAAAAGCCACTTCTAGATTTAGTTTGTTAAAAATTTTTAACAAAACAACCTTGGATCTATAATAAAAATCTGCTAGGATCATCGTCTAGAGTTTAAAATTCTCCTATCTACTACAACCCGAACTTAAAAAGAACACTGATTTTTGATCCCACCATGATACTTTTGGCCCAAAACCCCGTTTTTTACGCTTATAAAGAGGCTGGCTTCTTCGGGAAAGCTATATTTTTACTACTGCTGTTAATCTCCATCTTCACCTGGATAATTCTACAACAAAAGATCACCGTGCAGCAAAATTTTCGTCGCTCAGGAAAAAGCCTTAAAGAATTTTTAATAAAAAACAGGAATACGCCCCTTTCTCTAGATATTCATCCAGAAGTTAGCCCTTTTGCTGATCTTTACTATACTTTGAAAAGGGGGACCCTGGAATTACTAGATAAAAATCGGGCAGTATCTCCTGACAAAGGGCCTGTTCTTTCTAGCGAAGATATCCTCTCCTTAGAAAATCTCTTTGGCGTAGTCATGCCTAAATATCGCTCCTTACTGGGGAAAAACAACTTCATCCCGGCAACAGCTATTAGCGTTGCTCCTTTCCTGGGCCTTTTGGGAACGGTTTGGGGCATTCTAGAGGCCTTTTCCAGCATAGGAAGCTCTGGAGGAGAAACGCTAATGGCTGGAATAGCTACTGCTTTGGGAACGACAGTGGCTGGTCTGCTTGTCGCCGCACCATCTCTAGTGACTTACAATTACTTGAAAGCACAGGAAAACGCTCTAACTCTAGAAATAGAGCAGACTGCTTATCTGCTCCTAAACGCCATCTCAGTGAAATACAGGCAAAACACTTTGTAAAAAGCTTATGAAACGGTTCCTATTCACTTCTAAAGAGGACAAAGAACCTTCTGTCGACCTTACGCCATTGATAGATGTCGTCTTTGTGATTTTAATGACTTTTATGGTTTCTGTCCCTTTTATCCGACTGGACTCCATAGCTCTGAGCCCTTCGACAACAAAGAACACTTCAACTCCAGAGCAAAAGCTCCCGGAGATCATCTTACGAGTCTCTGCAGAAGGAGCCGTCACCGTAAATGATCAACCAGCGGACATACATTCTCTGTCATTGAAATTAAAGAGCTTAAAGCAACAACACCCTCTCGCTATTCCTCTTCTTTTACATGATGAGAAAGCCTCCTTTGGAACCTACAGAAAAATCAAAGATCAGGTAGAGGCTGTCGGATTTAAAGATCTCCACGTAGCTTTGAGGAACTCGTGAACAAAAAAATTCCTTTCGGCAAAGCATTTCTTTCGTTAGGGCTCCATCTTATCTTCATCGCATTATTGTCTATGAACGTCACGGAACCCAAACGTCCGCCTATAAAACTACGAGAGCATTTTGTAGGAACCTTTACAGAAAGGAGCTCTCCCTCAGAGCTACGGAAAAACAATTCTGTCTCTCCTTCTGCTCTACCGAAATCAGCGACACAATCCACCCCCCTTGAAGAAAAACATCCTATACAAAAAACTCCTCACGCCCAAGAAAAGACTACTTTTAAAGAGCCGACCTCCCCAAAAACTTTCTCCGACACTAAACCGCTCCTTCAAGAGAAAAATTCGCCAGATAAAGCCCTCCCATCAAAAACCCCTTCAACCCTCCCTAAGGAAACCAAAAATGTAAAAGATAAGCCTCTTCCTTCATCAACAAAGACAGCCTCAAACACAAAAGAGGTTCCTTTACCACAACAGAACAAAAAAGCTCTCCTAGACAACCAAAGAAATGAAAAGCTTCGAGAACTAGCAAAAATGGCCAATGAAATGACAAGGAGATTGGAAGCTGATAACAAACGCCTCCATGACCCGGTACTAAGAAAAACAGCTATTTTCGTTTCTTCTGGCGATCCTTCGGAAGAATTTGGCGAACTGAATCCTGAAACATTGACTCAACTTTTACGCAAGCACTTAGTATTGCCTTTACCTGGAATATTGCGCATGCAGCTCTCTATTTCGCCAAAGGGCGAATTATTAAATTGCTCCGTATATGAATCTGAAACAGAACTTAACAAACAATACGTTTTGTCAAAAATCCATGAAATTTCTTTTGAGGACTTTGTAAAAAAACACAAAAACTCGAAAAATATCTCTCTCCATATTAAACTCGTGGGAGAGCCTTGATTATTCTGAGGCTTTTTGCTATCCAGTGTGTATGAGAAGTCGATTTTCTTTCATAATCACCTGCCTGCTGCCAATCCTTTCTTCCCAGCCTTCCCTCGCCAAAGAGCTGGAAGTTTCGGTAAGAACCGAGGCTCGCTCTGTTCCTGTGAGCGTTTCTTTAGACTTTTCGGCGTCTCAACTTCAGGCGCAAGAAAAACGTAATTATTCCGATCAATTATTCGAAATCTTTAAAAAAGATCTCGCCGCAGGAGACCGGCTGACGCCCATTTCTACTAAGACTGATGCAGCGACAACCCCTCTACGCGTATCATTAAAGATTCGTTATCCAGAGCTCTCAGCATCTTGTTGCTTTTCTGGGGAAGGTAGAGAAAATCTCAAACTGCCTCCTCAATTACTTTCTGGAATTCTTGCTGAAGATCGAAAAAAAATTCATCTCTTGGCGGATAATGTTCACGAAGCTCTCACGGGCGTTCCTGGCATTTGTTCTGGAGTTATCCTTTTCACATTAAGCACCTCTCATCAACAAAATGAAGAATCTTTGAAACAGGGCGAGTTATGGACAATAGATTATGATGGGGCTAACTTGGCCCAAAGGACGGAGGAAAAGTCCCTTTCTGTAACTCCCAGATTTATCCGTTCTACCTCAAAATTTTATCCCTACCTCTATGTTTCCTATAAGACTGGCGTTCCAAAGATTTTCATCAACACCTTTGATAAACTCCAAGGACAACGCGTAATATCTCTGCGGGGGAATCAGTTAATGCCTGATATTTCTTGTCATAAAAACAAACTAGTTTTTGTCTCAGACATCAATGGCAATCCGGACATCTTTTTACAGCCTTTTTCTCTAGCATCTGGAACTTTAGGCAAACCTTTTCCCTTATTGAATGCATCTTTTGGAACACAAGGAAATCCTACCTTTAGTCCAGATGGAACAAAGATATTATTTGTTTCCAATAAGGACGGCTCTCCTAGAATTTATATCATGCCTATAGAACCGGAAATTGGGGCCCCCTATTTACTCACTAAACGTTATCGCAACTGTAGTTGTCCTTCGTGGTCCAATAATGGGCGGTTTGTAGCCTTTTGTGCTGTAGTCAAGGGCTTTCGTCAAATATTTGTTCATGATCTGGCGACAAAAGAAGATCTACAGCTCACTTTTTCCCCGGAGAACAAAGAAAATCCTTCTTGGGCCAAGGATGATTGGCATTTGGTCTTCAGTTCCGGATCCTCAGATAAATCTGATATCTATTTACTTAGCATTTTTACTAAAAAAACAACTAAAATTACTTCGGGTCCAGGGGAGAAGCGCTTTCCTTCCTGGGGAGCTTTTGCGAGTCAACCAAAGAGATTATTATGAAAATATACCGCTTATTTTTTAGCTTACTAATTACCAGTCTTTTTCTCTCCTCTTGTGGAATGCCCGTGTGGCAAGACAACTGTTGCGGAGGATGTCACGGGCTCTTACGTAAGGGACATCAATCCCAATTTGCTTTTGTTCCTTTTTACGAAGAAGAGGACCTCACTCAAGGAAAAGTTGGCGATTATGATGTTAAGGAAGAACAGCTCTACAAACAAGCGCCCAAAACTACAAATGCTTTTAGAAACGTCACTTTCGCGACAGATAGTTACACAATTAAAGGAGAAAATAATTTAGCTATTTTGCAAAGCTTAGTTCAATACCTGAAGAAAAATTCTAAAACAACGCTATTCATAGAAGGTCATACTGACGAGCGCGGAGCTGCTGCCTACAACTTATCCTTAGGCTCTCGAAGAGCTAATGCTGTAAAGGAATACCTTATTAAACAAGGGGTTCCAGCCAATCGTTTATTGACAGTTTCTTACGGCAAAGAGCATCCCGTCCATCCCGGACATAACGAGTTGGCCTGGCAACAAAACCGTCGTGCGGAGTTCAAAATCCATGTGGGTTAATAACATCCTGAAGACCATAATGGTCTGCCTTGTCATAGGGTCTTTAGAGTCTGCTTTTGCGAAAGAGCAGAAAAAGATTCCCATCTCTCAATTGCTGGAAGCTGAACTAGAAGAGCTAGAGCTTAAGTTTTCTCACCATGAGGCTGAATTAGCTCTTCTTTCCGATCGCTTAGATGAAATGGAAACCAAAATCTCTTCCGCCTTACTGAAGGATAAGAATGCTTTGCAACCCAAAATTGCAAGTTTAGAATCAGAGCAAAAGAAAATAAAAACTTCTCTAACAGCATTAGCTTCCTCTTTAAAAGAAACTCAAACCTGTCTTTACGAAAAACTCAAAGCTTTAGGCGAGAATCATGAACTTTTACTGAAGGATATGAAGCTACTTCGACGCTCACTAGCGTCTTTGATAGATGGATCTCAACCGGGAGAATATCCTGAAATTATTTGCGAGAGTTCCAAGAAATTTTACACCGTCCAAAAAGGGGACAGCCTATGGACCATATCAAAAAAATTTCAGATTTCTCCTAAAGAACTAAAAAAAATCAATAAACTTAATTCCGATGATATCTATGCGGGCCAAAGACTTTGTTTAACTTCTGAAAAAAAAGACAAATAGTCCCACTACATCGAACTATTATTCGATGGCTAATAATAAAACGCTCTTGTAAGATCCGAAATTAGAGGAAAAATCACCAACTAAACTCCAGATGCGACCAACTGTAGCGTTGTTTGGCGAAGCAGGAAAGGGATGCTTTGATGCTGCGTACCTGTGCCACACACCCATGGATCTCTGTACCCACCTGGGGCATTCTAATAGTTGTGGGATTTCTTTGGCTATCAAAACTTTGATGTACAACTATAGCGTTGTATATTTTCGAGTGAAAGAGGAAGGCTACTCCATAGAGCACTACTTTTACGGAATACACTTCCTAAATACGCAAAACTCAATAAAAAACATAATCGCTATAGCTCTTCCGGGAGTTGGGGATGACAATATCATAGAGGCTCTCTGCTCAACGTGTAAAAGATATAGCAGTTTGCTTTTATTTTCAGAAAAAGACCTCTATGATCTTTTCACCTTCTAATCAATAGTGCTGAAGTATTCTTTAAGCCCCTCATCATTGGGAACCATTGCCTTACTTCCTTGCTTCCAGTTGGCTGGGCAAACCATTCCGTTTTGTTCGAAGAAAAGCAATGCATCTAACACACGAAGCTCTTCGTCAACAGAACGTCCCAAAGGAAGGTCATTAATGACTGCGTGTCGAATAACTCCAGCCTTATCAATCAAGAACAGTCCTCGATAAGACAAGTTTTCCTGTTCGTGAAGAACGCCATACTTCTGAGAAATCTCTCTGCTGACATCAGAAATTAAGGGATAAGAAATTCCTATGATTCCACCTTCTTTTTTGGGAGTAGCAAGCCAGCGTTTGTGCGTTTCTTCATCATCTACGGAGCACCCCAAGACTACAGAATTTCTCTCTTCAAACGCAGGAAGAGCATCCTGAAAAGCGTGTAATTCTGTGGGGCAAACGAAGGTAAAGTCTTTGGGGTAGAAAAAAAGAACGACGTTCTTCCCTCTGTAAGACTCTAAAGAAATAGTTTTAACCTCTCCATCAACCACAGCCTTGGCTATGAAAGAGGGGGCCTCATTTCCTACTAAAGACTTCATTTCTATACCTCCTTATCTACGCACTGGAGAGGATTCGAACCTCTGACCGCCTGGTTCGTAGCCAGGTACTCTATCCAGCTGAGCTACCAGTGCATAATCGACGAGAGCAGTGTATCCGAGAAAACACATATGATCAAGCTGTTTCCTCTGAGACAATACAAAACGATTTCTGAAAAGCCAAGCAATCAAAAATCTAATTACATCCCCGGGAAACCGCTTCCACCAGAAAAGGTTGTTCCTGAAGAATTCTTTTTCGAAGGCTTATCTGCTATGAAGTACGCGCTAGATAACAGCATCGACGCCATAGAAACTGCATTCTTTAACGCAGATCGAGTAACTAATACAGGATCCAAAACTCCGGAAGCGACTAAATCCTCTACAGCATCCGTTAGTCCGTTGTATCCGAAGTTTTTATCTTTTTGAGCCAATACTTGCTCTAGAACAACTTCTCCCTCCCGGCCGCAATTGGAAGCTATCGCCAATAACGGAGCCTTTGCTGCTTTACACATCGTTGCTAAACCAAAATTCTCGTCGCAACACTTCCCATTAATCCCCTCCAATACAAGGGAACTCTTGGCTAAAGCTACCCCGCCGCCAGGAACTATACCTTCAGAAACCGCTGCCTTTGTAGCGTGCAGAGCATCTTCTACTCGATATTTCTTTTCCTTAAGCTCCGCCTCAGTAATAGCACCTAACTTAATTACTGCTACACCTCCGCTCAACTTTGCTAGCCGCTCCTCCAAAAACGACCTTTCATAATCGGATTCACAAGCCCTTATCTCTCCTTTTAACAGGCGCACCCTTTCATCAATAAGCGCGGGAGATCCACATCCCCCGATAAGAACAGTTTTGTCTTTTGCTACAGAAATCTTTTTTACCTTACCAAGAACTTCTGTTCCTACCTTATCTAGAGATAGCCCTACTTCACTGGATATAACCGTAGCTCCAGACAACAACGCTATGTCTGAGAGAACAGCTTTCCTCCGATCTCCAAAATTTGGAGCCTTAACAGCACAGACGGGAAACCCTCCCTTTAACTTATTCACAACCAAAGTGGTCAACACTTGATCATCAAAATCCTCTGCTATCAAAACTAAAGGAGACTTACTTTCAGCAACCACTTTCTCAAGAAAAGAAATCAACGGTTTGCTCACAGAAGATAGCTTATGATCGAGAATGCCCACGTAAGCGTACTCCAACTCTACCGTCATAGTCTCTGGAGAGGTAACGAAATAAGGAGACGCGTATCCCTGATCAAAACTCATACCTTCAACAACTTCTAAAACAGTGTCGACACCTCTACCTTCTGCGATAGTGATCATTCCATCATTACCGACTCTTTTCATTGCCTCAGCAATAATATTTCCTATAGCGGGATCATTACTGGCAGACACCGAGGCAATTTGTAACACTTCCTCATCTTTTTTTATAGGAGTAGCCATAGCTGTTAAAGCTTCGTCGATCTTTTTTGCTCCTAGAGATATCCCTTGAATAATTTTCCTTACATCCATCCCAGAAGCAATCCCTTTCATACCCTCCTGAAAAATCTTAGCAGCAAGGACAACAGAGGTCGAAGAGCCATCTCCGACTTCATCAGCAGTTTTAATAGAGGCTTCTCTCAGTAATTTGACGCCCATATTTTCAAAAGGGTCTTCTAGTTCCACCTCTTTTGTAACTGTGGCTCCATCTTTAGTTGAAACGGGGCCGGAAGCAGGTTTCTTTAGAATAACATTTCTTCCTTTAGGACCCAAAGTGGCAGAGACCGCCCTAGCTAAAGCCTGTACACCTTTGGAAACGGCTTTTAATCCTTCAAATCGATCATTAAAAACTTTAGTCATTGATAATCCCTACCACACAATTCTTAGAAAAACGCTTTAAACTAACATCGACGAGACGCTAGCGATAAGTCCCTCAACCTTGGGATGAAGCTAACCCAAGTCTTGAGTGAACAATAAAGATCGACATCTTAAAAACAAAAAACATTCCTGTCAAACCATTCAGAAGGCTTTTTAGCACACAACAAACGTCAATGCTAATCCGAATATTCTGAGATCAAAAATGGTTCTCTAAGAGTTAAGAACTGCTTTCTTCCACTAGCACATAACTTTCGCAACGGCCACATTACGTATGTCTCTTTTTCTAAGATTTCAAAAAAATCTTCCCTACCCAAAAGATTCGATAAAGCAGTCTTCCTATAAGGAATTTTATTGAAAATAGCGATGGCTTCGGCAAATTCTTTAGGATAAAGTCGTTTTAAAATCCCCAATATAGCGCATTGAGTTTCCAATGGTAAAAACTTTTCCTTGTCAGTAACCACAAGGAGAACCCCTCTGCAAAGCTCCATCTTAAATTTTCCAAAGAAAGGCTCGTATTGGTAAGGAAAAAAGAAAACCCCTGGTAGTTTCAGAGAATTCAAAGTTCGAGCAAGAAGCTCCTCCTCTATCCACGGAGCTCCCACAACCTGAAAAGGCAATGTATATCCCACTCCGATACTCGTTAGAGACAGGTGCCCTAAAATCCCCGTAGCGGCATAAAAAAAAGGCGTTTTATCCCCAGGAATCTGCGGACTAGTAGGTATCCAGGATAATCCCGTGTCTTGAAAACTCATAGACCGACTCCACCCTTTCATAGGGACCACTATCACATTGCTCCCTGGAGCATATTTTGACTTGAAAAACTTTGCCAATTCACCAGAGGTCATCCCATGACAATAAGGAATATCTGGAACAAAACCTTTTGTTGGCAAAGGGCCATCAATAAGGTTACCTCCCAGAGGATTCGGTCTGTCCAAAACTATCAGTGGCATCTGATATTTTTCTGAAGCACGCACCGCCTTAAGCAACACATTAATAAAGGAATACGAACGGACGCCGATATCTTGAATGTCAAAAACCAAAACATCGCACAACTCTGCAACAGCAGAAGGAATTTCTGGCTTTCCGTACAAGGATATGTGCGTATATTTTTTGACAACCTCACTTTGATCTTTTCCTAGTGTTTCAGCAAAAAAAGCGCCATAGAATCCATGCTCGGGGGACATCAACACTTTAACAGTACACGCTTTTTGCTCTTCAAACACTTGCAGAGCATCTTTCCATTCCTTATTGATTGCTGCATGATGTGATATCAGCCCTACTCTCTTTCCTTGAATAACTTTACGATAATTATCCTCAGTAAAAATTCGATCTAAGCCAACTTCAACCCCAGAAGAGAGCTGAGGGAGAAGAAAACTTGAATAGATAAAGGCGACAATAAAAAAAAACCTGTTCATGCCCTCATACTATCTGTGAAAAAAATTTAAAGCAAAACAAGCCTTGCAGAAGCTTTCAGGACCATTGTTCTTTAATCCTGCGAATGTTATTTTTGGAGCTAAGGTGCTCTCAGGGCTATTACCCCCTGCGCACGAAACTTCCAAAATTGCTTTCCGATGGTTCCCATGGATATTGTTATAGTAAGCACCAACGGGTACAAAATTCGCGCCACAAAGACTTTTTTGAAAGACACAGGGAGTTTTGACGTCTTTTCTTTGCTCGACTTTCCTTCTTACCACCCACACCCTGTAGAAGGAAACTCTCCTGAAGAGATAGCTTTCAAAAAAGCACATCAAGCATCCCTAGCTCTGGGCATGTGGGCTATAGCAGAAACCTCTTTCCTTGTTGTTCCTGCTCTGGATGGTCTTCCGGGGAAAAACTCTAGCTGCTTCGCTGGGCCTAATTCTTCTGACAAAGATAATCGACAGGAGCTCCTGCGACAAATGGCCCATCTTTCAGGACCCGTAGCACGATCTGCTTACTTTGAATGCAGTATAATCTTAGTTTCCCCTACAGGAGAAATACATAAAGCTAACGGTTGTTGTGAAGGATACATTGCTGATACGGAAAAAGGATCTGGAGGCTTTGGTTATGACCCCCTGTTTTTTAAATATGATTACAATTTAACCTTTGCTGAACTGACAGAAGATATAAAAAACAGAGTTTCTCATAGAGCTAAAGCTCTGAAAAAGCTATCCGAAGTTTTATCTACTCTATCCCAAGAGGCACTAACCCTCAGGGAGTAAACTCTTCTGCAAAGATTGTTCGACTTCCACACGTAGGTCTCGCATCTCAGAAAGAATGCTTTCCATTCTTATGGAGTCGTTTTGTATTTTTTCTGAAGAAATAACCCCTTCACTTTTTCTGATTCCTTCAGTTAAAGCGGTCATCTCCAAGCTAGCAGCCGGTCGAGAAACAATCTTCTTTATCTGCCCAAGCTTAATAAAACAAATATTTTCGCTCATGGAAGCTTCCAATTGATCATTGGTTTATTTTGCTTTCTAAGCAGATAATTAATTTTTGAAAAGGGGGAAGAACCAAAAAATCCTCGATAAGCAGAAAGCGGGGAAGGATGCGGAGCACTCAAAATGGCGTGACGCTGTGGAGACCGAAACAATATGTCGCATTTTCTTTTAGCATCACTGCCCCACAAAACAAAGATTAATCGATCCTCTCTGTTAACTAATTCTGAAATGATGGCGTCTGTTACGAACTCCCAACCTCTACCGGCGTGAGATCGAGGTTGCCCTTTTCTTACTGTGAGGACTGAATTTAATAGCAAAACTCCTTGAGCAGCCCAGGACTGCAAACATCCTTTGGTGTTGACTACTCCAATATCCTCTTTAAGTTCGCGAAAAATATTCACCAATGATGCTGGCAAGGGCACGCCATCAGGAACGCTAAAAGACAACCCATGAGCCTGCCCTTCGCCATGGTACGGGTCTTGGCCTAAAATAACAACTTGCACCTTATCAAAGGGCGTTAGCTTTAACGCGCGAAAGATGTCTTCTCTCTTAGGGAAAATTTGTTGTTTTTCATACTCCAAAGCAAGGAAAGCCTCCAGCCTTCCAACTATTGGAGAGTTTCGCACGGGCTGCAACCTTTCTCGCCAAGAATGATCTAACTTATCAAAGTCTAAGAAGACATTCACAAAAATACCATTTTCTTAAACTGCAAGATATAATACTCTGCCACAAGATTTCATCTCCATAAATTCTTTGGTAAAAGCGAAAGAACAAGTAAAAAAGGAGCCTCCTCGTGACCTTGTTATTTTCAGAATTAAATGAAGCGCAGTATGCCGCGGCAACGGCTCCGTTTTGTCCTGTCCTCGTCCTTGCGGGTGCTGGAGCAGGAAAAACTCGTGTAGTAAGTTACAGAATACTCAGACTCATCCAGCAAGGAATCTCTCCCAACAAAATCCTTGTAATGACCTTTACAAACAAAGCAGCCAGAGAGCTTGATGAAAGGATTTTTCATATGATGTCCCAGAGCCTTTCCATTGAACACCGCCCCATGATTTGCACCTTCCATAGTCTCGGCGTATTCATCCTCAGACGCTCTATCCACAAACTCAACAGAAGCCCCAACTTTATCATCTATGATCAAAACGACTCAGAAAAGTTAATTAAGCAGTGCTTGCAAGAACTTAATCTGAAAAAAAATCTCTCTGGCACTGTCCAGTATTATATTTCTCGAGCAAAAAACGCTCTCCTCTATCCAGAAGACATGGACCCTAGAGAATATGAGGAACCCATCGTCCCTATATATCAAAATTATCAAAAAAAACTCTTAGAAGCCAACGCCTTAGATTTCGACGACCTACTATTCCTTCCTGTGCGCTTATTCCAAGAATCTCCAGAAACCTTAGAGGAGTATCAACACTTATGGGACGCTTTACTAATCGACGAGTACCAAGACACTAACCATGCTCAATACGTTATTGCCGGAGCTATAGCAAAGAGGCATCATAATATTTTTGCCGTAGGAGATCCTGATCAATCTATATACTCCTGGCGCGGAGCTAATATTCACAATATCCTTAATTTCGAAAAAGATTATCCAGAAGCTCTTCTCGTACGTCTAGAGGATAACTACCGAAGCCATGGGAACATACTGGAAGCAGCTAACGCCTTGATAGCAAACAACGAATCAAGATTTAAAAAAATACTACGCAGCGTAAAAGGACCTGGAGAAAAAATCCGCTTGTTCATTGGGAGAACAGATAAAGACGAAGCCGATTTCGTTGCAGACGAAATCTGGAGTCTACATAAAAACCATGGCATCCCCCTCAGAGATTTTTGCATCTTTTATCGAACCAACTTCCAATCCAGAACTTTTGAAGATGCTTTACTACGCAGACGGGTCCCTTATGAAATTATTGGCGGAATCTCCTTCTATAAGCGGAAAGAAATCAATGACATTATAGCTTTTTTACGTTTGATCACGTCGGATAGAGATTATGTTGCTTTTGAAAGAACCATCAACTTACCCAAGAGGGGACTGGGGCCATCTTCCGTTTCCAGTATTATAGAGTTCTCTTCTAAGGAGAATCTCCCCGTTTTGTCTGCCTGCAAAAAAATCTTAGAAGAGAAATCTCTTAAACTAGGGAAAAAACAAAAAGAAGGTCTACAATCTTTCATTTCTCTCATAGACTCTCTACGAGAACGCATCAAGAAGCTTCCATTACATGAGTTGCTTGTCGAAACGGTTAGGCTTTCAAAATATTTTGATGTCTTAAAAGAAGATCCTGACACTTTCGAAGATAGAAAAAGCAATATAGAAGAATTAATTTCCAAAACTTATGAATGGGCAGAACAAAATCCTTCGGGAGGACTAGAGGCTTTCCTTGATGACCTAGCACTGAAAAGCTCTACTGACGAGACAAGCCTCTCAGGAGATCGACTAAATTTAATGACGATTCACAATGGTAAAGGATTGGAATTTAAAATCGCTTTTCTTGTGGGACTCGAAGAGAACCTGTTTCCCCATGCAAATTCCAAGGGCAATTACGAAAACCTTGAAGAAGAACGTCGGCTATGTTACGTAGGAATTACTAGGGCTCAGGACCTACTCTACCTCACAGCGGCACAGACACGATTCCTTTGGGGATCCATACGAGCTATGAAGCCAAGTAGATTTCTCCGAGAGATCCCTATAGATTATCTCGTGCAAATGCGCTGACCATGTTACACCAAGATTTACAAGTTTCTGCTACGCATGCTCTTTCGCAAGAGTTACAGCAGAGCTTGAAAGTCTTGGAAGCACCAATAGACGAGCTGTCACAATTAGTTATACAACAAATAATTGCAAATCCTGTATTTGATCTAACCTCTTTGGATCTGGAGGAAGATTTCGATTCTTCGCCTAAAGATTTAGGCTTGTTCCCAGACCATTTTTTTTCTGAAGAAATCTCTCCTTTACACCTTTTGAATCGCCAAATAGAGGCCTCCTTTTCATCTGAAGCAGAACGTCTTATAGCACAATTTATCGTAGGCAGTCTCGACGACCATGGATTTTTATCCTCTTCCATAGAGGAGTTAGCTGTTCTTACAGACCAGTCGGAGCAAAAAGTTTCAACTGTTTTGGATAAAATAAAACAATTTTCTCCCTTAGGCGTGGCATCCTTCAACTTAAGAGAACATTGGCTGCTGCAATTAAAACATCTAGAGTTTCCTTTAATATATCAAGCCGTCAAAGACTATTATCCTTTGCTAGTTGATTGTGAGTTTGCAACTATAGCAAAAAAACTTTCTGTCCCTATCGAAGATTTTTCTCTTTCTCTAAGGGAGGCTTTCCGCAAAATATCCTGGGCTCCCTTTTCTAACTTAAAACACCCCCGAGCTTCTTTAAGACTTCCTCCTCCAGACATTTATTTGCAGAGACAAGAAGGGCAATGGTTAATAAATGTTAATAAAAAAGGCCTTCCAGAACTCAAACTGGATATGGAGATACTTAAGTTATTCCGGGAGACTAATTTTGGTTGTTGCTCTAAAGAAATCTCGGCAGCCAAGCATCTTTTAAAATCTATAAAAAAACGGGAACAAACGTTAATAATTCTCATGCAAAAAATTCTTCCTATACAGGAAGCTTTTCTTTTGGGGAAAAAAGACTATCCGTCTCTTTGCCCCCCCAAGGAGATTGCGGAAGAAGCGGGTTACCATGTTTCTACAATTTTTCGTGCTATAGAGAATAAAACGGTATCTTGTCCCATAGGAATTATTCCTCTTAAAAATCTTTTCCCATCGAACAAAAACCGATTACACACACTACAGAACTCTTCTATCCATTCAGAGAAAGCCAAAGACGCTATTAGAAAGATTATAGCCAAAGAACCTATCCCGTTATCAGATGAAGCTATTTCCGAACATTTGTTAAAGATGGGTATAGTTTGCGCCAGAAGAACTGTCAGTAAATACAGAAAACTTCTGCAAATCCTCCCTGCCAGCAAGAGGAAACAGCGTTTAATGTTCAAAAAATAATCGATGTAAAACGGCTTTACATAAAATAAGAGGCGTAAATTTGTCGCCAACGCAAATCTTTTAACTTCTTCTTTTTAGCATACTCCTCAATGATTCTAAGAGGCTGAGAAGCAACAAACTTTATCTCCGCATCCGTTAACCGTAGAAGAACCCAAAGAGGCGGTATCCCTAAAAGTTTGCGAATTTTTTTTTGCGCCTTAGCAAAAATTCTCAAATAAAAAATCAGTCGACTCAAAAAATATATAGGAACAGCTATCGCAACTAGTAATCCGGCAACTAAATCGTAAGAACTTATTCCTAGACCTACTAAAGCTCCAAAAATCGACCAATAACTTTCACCTGGGTGACGAAATAAAGGTCCCAAATATCGCCTCAAACCACGAGAAGTTCTATAGGCAAGAATCTCTTCAAACAAAGGCTCATGAAACTTCATTCTTACGGCATGAACGGCTTCGTGCATCAATACTTCTTTTCTGGAATAAAGAAAAAATAATTTGGAAGACTTTAAAAACTTCTTTCGCAATTGAATAGAAACACCAGAACTTTCTATCCAAGTACACCCTCCTTCCCAGCCCCCTATACCTTCATCAGAATAAATCACTTCCAAATGATTAGGTCTTACATCAAAAATTTGCGCTAACTCCTCAGGGAAAGTATAGCCTCCTTTCTCCCCATCTCGATCTACTCGAGCAAAAAAGGCTGGCTTTTCCTCGTTGGGCCCCACCAAAAAACCCTCTCGATTTAAAGAAATTAAATCCTGAGAAAGAGTTTCTTCATCAACTTTGAAATTAGCTATAAACGGTATCTCACTCATATTAAAAAGCTCTTCGTAAAAGATCTGCTTTTCTCTAAATCCGTTATAAAGTATTTTGAACCATGTTCTCTATAATTTTCGTTGTTAAAATAAATAATTACGGTTAACAGAAAAACGTTAGCTAAAAGATCGGAACTAACTTCAGATTGTCGACGTTCCTAAGTTCTTTTTCTTTTCTAAGGACATGTGTTCACTCTTAAGAACGAGGAATTTTGGATTTGGAATGCTTATATGAAAAAATCCCTGATTATTGTTGAGTCCCCAGCCAAAATTAAAACATTGCAAAAGTTTCTAGGTAAAAATTTTGTTTTTGCGTCTTCCATCGGGCATGTTGCCGACCTTCCAAGCAAAGAGTTTGGTATCGATATTGAAAATGATTTTGAACCTCACTACGAAATTCTACCCGATAAAAAAGATGTTATCCGTAATATTCAAAAAATAGCCTCTTCCTGTGAAGCCGTTTATCTCTCTCCAGACCCCGACAGGGAAGGAGAAGCTATCGCTTGGCATATAGCTAAATATTTACCCAAAACAACTCAAATTCATAGAGTATCCTTCAACGCGATAACAAAGTCTGCGGTAACAGCAGCGCTACAAACTCCCAGACAAATCGACATGGCTTTGGTCAATGCTCAACAAGCACGACGCCTTCTTGACCGCATCGTGGGATATAAAATCTCTCCTATTCTAAGCAGAAAATTACAACAACGCTCTGGAATATCTGCTGGAAGAGTACAATCCGTAGCGCTTAAACTCGTCGTAGACAGGGAGCACGCTATAGAAACCTTTGTTCCAAAAGAATTCTGGAACATTTCTGCCGATCTTCTAGATCCTAAAAGCCAAAAATCTTTTTCCGCCTCTCTACATGCTGTGGATGGAAAACGATGGGAAAAAGAACCTCCTGAAAACAAATCGGAAACAGAGTTTCTGCTAATAGATACACAAGAAAAAGCTGAAGCTGTTATCCGAAAATTGCAAGGCGCTACTTACACTGTATCTAAAGTAGAAGCAAAGGAAAAAAAGCGTAATCCTATGCCTCCTTTTACAACCTCTACTTTACAGCAGGAAGCTAGCAGACATTTTCGTTTTTCAGCTTCCAGAACTATGAACATAGCGCAAACTTTATACGAAGGAGTAGAACTAAAAGAAGGAGAAGCAACAGGACTGATTACTTACATGAGAACAGATTCTGTTCGCTCAGCACCCGAAGCTATAGACGCGGCAAGAACTTTCATCCAAACAACTTACGGAAATGAGTATCTTCCTAAAGTTCCA
The DNA here is from genome assembly GCF_902807005.1 of Chlamydiifrater phoenicopteri. NCBI lineage: Bacteria > Pseudomonadati > Chlamydiota > Chlamydiia > Chlamydiales > Chlamydiaceae > Chlamydiifrater > Chlamydiifrater phoenicopteri. The sequence goes on along the minus strand of NZ_LR777658.1, from coordinate 1,021,730 downwards.
AATGGATATTCAACAAAAAAAATGACCCAGGATGCTCACGAAGCTATTCGACCCACAGATATCGCTCTTACTCCAGAAACTTTAGCAAAATACCTAACGAAAGATCAGTTAAATTTATACGAACTTATCTGGAAACGCTTCGTAGCTTCTCAAATGCAGCCTTCTGTTTATGACACACTTTCTGTACGCATCCAAACAGATTCTCAAGTTGAACTAAAAGCTTCTGGGTCCGTATTGAAATTCAACGGATTCCTTGCTGTATACCAGGAAAAGGAAGATGATGATACTGCAGAAGACAAAGAGCTTTCTCCCCTCCCACCCTTATCTGTTGGACAAACTTTAAACCTTTTAGAACTCTTCCATGAACAGTCGTTCACAAAACCTCTTCCAAGATTTACTGAGGCTTCTCTGGTTAAAGAACTGGAAAAATCTGGCATAGGTAGACCCTCTACCTACGCTGCCATCATGGATAAAATTCAAAGACGAGAATATACTGTGAAGGAAAATTCCAGGTTAAAGCCTACGGATTTGGGTAAAGTTATCTCTGCTTTTCTCGAAACAAATTTTCCTCAAATTATGAATGTCGGGTTTACTGCCCGTATGGAAGATGAATTGGAACTCATTGCTGATAATAAGAAGTCTTGGAAAACCCTTATCAGAGAGTTTTGGGACCATTTTCTTCCAGAAGTAACAAGCGCTGAAAAAGAGGCCACCATACCCCGCATAGCAACAGACATTCCTTGCCCCTCATGCAAAAAAGGCTCTCTAACAAAAATATGGGCAAAAAATCATTACTTCTTCGGCTGCTCAGAGTATCCTGAATGTGAATACAAAATTTCTGAAGAAGAGTTTTCGTTCAATAAAGATGATTATAGCCAAGACAATCCGTGGGATAGCCCATGTCCTATTTGCCAAGGCCCTATGAAAATTAGACACGGAAAATTCGGCGCCTTTCTAGGCTGCGAGAACTACCCAAAGTGCCGAGGAACTATAACCCTGTTAAAAAAAGGAGAAGCTCCTACTCCAGAGTTTGACCCCGTACCGTGCCCTGCTGTAGGGTGCTCCGGAAAAATCTTACGAAAAAAATCCAGGTTTAATAAATTCTTTTATTCTTGTTCTGAGTTCCCCTCCTGCGATGTTATAGGAAACTCTGTTGATGAAGTCATGGACAAGTACGTCAACAGACCTAAAACTGCTTATGAAAAAACGAAAGTTTCCAGCAAAAAAACTTCAGGGAGAAAATCTGGGAAAAAACAAACAGACAAAACAAAGAATGTCTCCAAGACAACAAAAGCTGCACCACAGCTAACGCCATCCAAAGAACTTGCAGCCTTAATAGGTTCACAACCAGTTTCCAGACCAGAGGCAACCAAAAAGCTTTGGGAGTATATTAAAACCCACTCTCTCCAAGACCCCAGTAACAAGAAGCTAATTCGGCCAGATGCTCTTCTAGGAGCTCTTTTTGGCTCTCCCGAAGCTCTGGATATGCTCAGACTGCCGAAGATTCTATCCCAGCATCTCTCCAAAGATCAGGAGAATGACTAATAGTTTCTATAAACGCTACCGTTCATCCTTGCAATGCTCTTCACAGTAACGTTCCACGGCTGAGTATATCTCCTCTCTAGTTTTTGCTTTCCCTAAAGCTGAGCGTAAAAAACGAACGTTGGCAGAAGAAACAAGATAATGCCCGCATAATTTTCTTGTCTCTGTGAGAAGCTTGGCTTCGCTGGAATAATATTCCTCCACGTATTGTAAATGCAAAAGAAAGGCTTCTTTTCTCTCTGCAAATGTTGGTGTATGATAAGAACCTGTTGCCAAGTACTCCTTTATTTGCTGAGCAATCCAAGGAGCGCCCATAGTCCCTCTAGCAACTAAAACACCGTCGCACCCTGTAGTTTCTAACATATCCTTCGCCGACTCGGGAGAAAAAATATCCCCATTTCCAAAAACTTTCATCGATCCCGCTACAGCCTTGGCTCTTTTAATAAAATCCCTATTAGCAGGCCCCACATAGCCCTGAGAACGAGTTCTGCCGTGGACAAAAACAGCATCAGCTCCAGATTCTCGAATTATACGAACGACTTCTTCAACATTTATATTTTCATAGTCCCAACCAGAACGGATTTTGACCGTCACGGGGAGAGATGTCGAATAAACTATAGCTTCTACAACTTTACCCAGCCCTATAGGGTCTTTAAGCATTCCTGATCCGCTACCATCCTTAGTGATTTTATCCGTAGGACACCCACAGTTTAGATCTATAAGATCAAACCCCAAGCCCTCCACAACTCGAGCAGCTTCTGCTGCAAACAAAGGATTGCTCCCACAAATCTGCCCTCCTATGGGCCTCATATCCTCTGAAAACTCAAGCAATTTTAAAGAACGATTAGGGGACCATAAAATGCCTTCTACTTTTGTCATTTCGCAAAACATCAGGGCCGGACCGTATGGCACTCCCATTCTACGGTATGGATAATCTGAAAAACCCGCCAAAGGGGCGTAAACGACCGGAGAATCCAGCAAGAGATTTTTTAAATGTATTGTAGTATCCACGGAGCCTGAAAAAATTTTTCCACAAAAAAGTACACGATCTTAAGAATCACTATAGGAAGAACTTCTAAACATACCAAGGCTACCATAGGGCTAATATCTATGAATCCTATAGTAGGAATAAATCTTTTAAAAATCTTAAGATAGGGCGAAACCAAACGAAATATCACGGTGTACCACCTGGTTCTCTGCCATTCAGGAAACCAAGAAGCAAAAATGTAAATTAAAATTAAAAAACTGTAGACATTAACAAATGTTCTTACAAAGTAGGATATCATCTAGAAACTCTCTTTGTTTAAAATAAAAGACTAACAAGCGTTTCTCTTGAAAAAACCTTTTCTATTCTTTAAAATGTCTTCTTTTGTTTTTTATGATGAAATAAAATGCATTTTGGGTTTCTCAATTACCGAGTTGGCATCGTCTTTTGCGAAGACATGACAACCAAAATAGCAGTTTTACGGAAAACCTGTAAAGGTCACGTCCTTGTTTGGTCCGCACTTTTTGCTGACGGTGCCCGTATCTATTTGCCTGGGAAATTCTACTCTTGTCCTGTAGTCCTCTCTCTGAAAGGTCCTGGGCTTCTCCTACGCACGACCTTTTCTTCCCTCAAAAACAAAAAACAAGCAAAACAACTAGCGGAAAATTCTTTAGAACACACTCTCCCCTTTCCTCCAGACTCTATCTTCACGGAAACAACGGTCTTTCAAAAAAAAACCGATCAAACGCTAGTTTCTTCTTGGATCACCACTAAAGAGCGAATTGCCTCCTATTTTGATCGCTTAAAAAAAATTTCTTTGCGCGCGGATGATATCTCCTGTGAGCCAGAAGCATTCATCCACCTGCTCGAACCCGAAGAAGAACGGCTATCCTTTCTTGTAGTCTCTCTAGACGGAGAAATATCCTGCACCCTTCTTAAAGGACGACACCCTTTGGCTACCAGAAGCTTTGAAAAAAGATCTTTGCAAGAAAACGCCAATGAGTGCCTTACTACCCTAAATCACATGTTGAATTCTTATCCAAAAGAAGAAGAACTCACGATAAAACTCTGGGATATGGATAACGATAACTCGACCGAAGGCAGCGAAACCTTGCTTCAACTTATTCAATCTCAAACCCAACGTTTGGTGCTAAACGTTGTCCCTTTAACACGTATTGAGGGGCTACAACCAGATTCTTGGAAATTATACGGAAGCGCAATAGCCGCTGCTTACCACGGATTTTCTTCGCAAAAAATTCAATTCAAAGAAGCCCTGCTTCTCTCCAAACAAAGAAGTAAATTTTTATTACGAAAAATCGCTTCCCCCCTGGCAAAGCTGGCTCTGTCTTCTTTGATTCTTGTCAGCCTTACAGCTTCCTACAAAAAAATGTCTGTACGAAAAGAAATCCAAGAAAATCTCTTTTCCCTAGGTGAAAATTTTATCCTTCCTCGAACCTCTAAAGAAGCCCTAAATCAAATAAAAAAATGGAAAGAAACACAACAACAACAATGCAAAGACTATCCATATGTACCAAATGGTCCTGGTATACAACATGTTTTAGCTTTCTTCTCCGATTTTGCTAAAACGCCCTCCGGATCATCGATAAAAATTTCTCACCTTTCTTACGATTTGAACAGCTTCCCCACAGAAGAAACTCCTCACATCCCCTACTCCTCAACTGTTCAGGTGAAAGGTTCTGGGTCTAAGGAAGCTCTTCAAAAGTTAAAAGCTCTTCTTCGCTCCCCTTCCCTACCATTTTCGGCTTCCAATCTAGCATGGAAAGAATCGGGAGAGACCTTTGAACTTTCCTTTACACCAGAAATCAACAAGGGGCGCTTTTCATGAGTAACATAAAGTTCTTTCCTAGCTTTTGGCGGAAAATGTTTCCCCTGACAATGATTGCTCTGACAAGCCTTCCTTCTGGGCTTTTTTTTCTTAAACATAAAAGAGACATGACCCGCTGGGCTCAGGTTAATGAAGAAGTTTTGCAGCTTAAAACAGCTTCCGACAAGCGCATTTTGGTTCAAAAAAACAATGCTCGTTTTGTTTCCACTGCCGTCCCTGAGCCTACAGAGGTGTTTTGTCAAAGGGTTTCTGAGGAAACTAATTTTCTTGAAAAAGAGCGCGCATCACTCAAGGCCTTCATCAATAATGAATCTCGTTTTGCATCTCCAGAAGAAGTTGAATATTACCAATTTTTAACCACTCAAAATCGGGTGCTATTCCTCCAAAAACGACAAGAAAATGCTTCTTCAACTGAAATTTCTTTTAGATCCCCCATCCAATGCAACGAAAAAGATGTCGAAAATCTACTTCTCAAACTAGATGCCTCCATTAACAACGCAGCCTTAGAGCCCTCTTTTTTAAAAAAATGGGAAATGCAAAAAAAGAAAACTCCTTTAGGAAATGAAGTTTGGTTGGTGCAAGCAACTATAATAAAACGAGAGGTTTCTGATGTTCACTAAAACCCTTTCCTTGGTTCTTATAATTTCTAGCTTTGCCTTACCAGCACCTCTGCTTGCCGCCAGCAAGAAAAACTCTACAACATCTTCCAAAACTTATGAAAACCTCGTTTTAGTAAGCATCAATATTATCGACCGCAACGGGTTGTCCGAGACAATTAGTTCTAAAGAACGCTTAAAAAAGTATGCAAAAGTAGACTTCTTACAACCCCAGCCCTACAAGCAAGTTTCTCGTATGTATAGGAATAAACAAGGCGAATTAGTCTCTTGTTTAACCTCTTACCACGAAAATGGCCAATTAAAACAATACTTGGAGTGCGTAAATAATAGAGCCAATGGGCGTTATCGAGAGTGGTTTTCTAATGGAAAAATAAAAATCAAAGCAACAGTCATTGGCGGCATAGCAGACCTCCACCCATCAGCAGAATCTGGATGGTTGTTCCATGGCTCCACACTAGCATACAACGATGAAGGTTCTCTTATTGCCTCTATCCTTTATGAAAAAGGCTTTTTGGAAGGCGAGTCCACATATTTTCATGACAACGGCGCAGTATGGAAAAAATGCTCCTATCATAAAGGATTAGCGGAAGGAGAGTTCTCTATCTTTTCTCCCTCAGGAACACTCATCAAAACCTCTTCCTTTGTTAACGGAAAAAAAGAGGGCGTGTTCATTCGTTACACAGATTCAAACTCTCAGAAAATTTTGTCTCAAGAAGAGTTTAAAAATGATAAACTACTTTCTGGAGTCTACTACAACGACGAAGGAGAACTCCTGTCCTCTGTCACAGAAGGTCACGGTCTTCGCACCCTCTATGGAAAAACAACCCCTATAGAAGTCAGAGAATACCACGAAGGTGTTTGTCAAGGGCGAGTGGAAATTTTAGACCCCAAAACCTCCCAACTAACTCGGTCTTATAACTTGATCAACGATATGAAAGAGGGGGAAGAGATAATTTATTACCCCAACACAAAGACACCCAAACTATTAATGACTTGGCATCAAAATGTTTTACAAGGACCAGTAAAAACATGGTACCAAAACGGTTCTTTGGAAAGCAGCAAAGAACTGGTAAATAATAAAAAATCAGGATTGTGTACTTTTCGTTATCCAAATGGGAAAGTCATGGCTACTGAAGAGTATGACAAGGACCTCTTAATTAAAGGAGAATACTTCCGTCCAGAAGACAAAACTCCTTGCTCGAAAGTAGAAAAAGGTTATGGCACCGCAGTATTTTTTTCTCCTTCAGGAAGCGAATTAAAAAAAATCTGGTACCAAGATGGGAAACCCTCCCTGCAACAATAAAGGCCTTCTCTAAACTCTCTACTCTAATAATATGTGTATCCGAAACGGCGCTCCAGAGGCAAAAGCTCTTATAAGAAAACAATTTTTACAAATTCGGAAAGAGTTATCTAAAAACAGAAGACAACAAGCTTCTAAAAATCTTCTAGCTTTCGTCTCCTCTATTCCTAAAGAAGCTAAAGTTTTGTCTTTTTCTTCCATAGGCTCAGAAATAGACACTTCCCTTGCGAACAACTTTTTGCTTGAGCGGGCACAATTATTTTTCCCAAAACATACAGAAAACCACAACTTGCTAGTCGTTAAAATTTCAGAAAAAAAAGCTCTCTCATCTATTTCTTCTCTAGAGAAAATCCCCTCCAAGCCCGTTTTTTCTGGAACCATAATTACTCACGCTCTCATTCCTGGGATAGTCTTCGATTCTTTTGGAACAAGATTAGGCTATGGATTAGGCTGTTACGACAAATTTCTTTCGCAACACCCCAATATCGTTTCATGGGGAATATGCTTTCAAGAACAGCTGTACCAACAGGAGCTTCCAAAAGAAGCTCACGATGTTCCTGTCAAAGAGGTTTTTTGTTTCTAATGACCATTGCCAACCGAACATAAAACTCCCTCTTGCTTTCTCCACAGAGAAACTCTTCTAAATAAAAATGATTTTTTGCTATTTCACGAAAAACCCTTCTTTCCCAATAATGAAGTTGTGAAAATCATAAATCCCCCACTCTTCTTCACAAGCTTTTGTTAAGCTTCTAGAAAGGATTATGAATTGTTTTCCAGAATTCACGCTATGATCATGTATAGTCTCTCAAAGAGGACTTTGCTAAAAGCTCAGAAAAATAAATCAGACAAACGAAACTACAACATTTCAAGGAGACAAGCAGGATGAACTTACCAGATCGAAAGAAGGCTCTGGAAGCAGCTATTGCCTATATTGAAAAACAATACGGCTCTGGCTCAATTATGAGCTTAGGCAAACACTCTTCTATTAACGAGATTTCCGTAATAAAAACAGGTGCTCTCTCCTTAGATTTAGCCTTGGGAATCCGAGGAGTACCTAAAGGTAGGATTATTGAAATTTTTGGTCCTGAATCTTCTGGAAAGACTACTCTGGCAACGCACATCGTGGCTAATGCTCAGAAAAATGGCGGTGTTGCTGCCTACATCGATGCCGAACATGCTTTGGATCCCAATTATGCTTCCTTGATAGGAGTGAATATTGATGAGTTAATGATCTCTCAGCCAGACTGTGGAGAAGATGCTTTAAGCATCGCAGAACTTCTTGCTCGCTCTGGCGCTGTAGATGTTATCGTTGTCGACTCTGTTGCTGCTTTAGTTCCTAAAAGTGAGTTAGAAGGCGATATCGGCGATATTCATGTCGGATTACAAGCTCGCATGATGTCTCAAGCTTTAAGAAAACTCACAGCTACGCTTGCTCGTACTAATACCTGTGCTGTTTTTATTAACCAAATCAGAGAAAAAATTGGAGTCAGTTTCGGAAATCCAGAGACTACTACAGGTGGCCGAGCGTTAAAGTTTTACTCCTCTATTAGGTTAGATATTCGCCGAACAGGATCTATCAAAGGAAGCGATAACTCTGACATTGGAAACAAAATCAAAGTGAAGGTTGCTAAAAACAAACTAGCACCTCCTTTCCGTTCAGCTGAATTTGATATACTTTTCAATGAAGGAATCTCCTCTGCGGGTTGTATCTTAGATTTAGCTGTTGAATACAACATCATTGAAAAAAAAGGTTCCTGGTTTAATTACCAAGAACGAAAACTCGGGCAAGGGAGAGAGGCTGTCAGAGAAGAACTGAAGAAAAACTCCTCCCTGTTTAGCGAGTTAGAGAAGAAAATCTTAGTAGCTATAGAAAAACGCTCCTCGGAGAACACTCCTTCTAATGCAGATAATGCAGAGAGTCCTAATAAAACATCTCCTTCAACAGCTGCTATTATCTCAAACAAAGAACACGAACCCGTGGAATCTTTAGTGTAAGAATAATCTTTTCAAAACGGAGGAGAGAAACAACAGCTTCCCTCCTCCCTCTCCTTTACAAATATTAGATCAATACAGCCTAGAAGAAAGAAACTCCACTAAAGCCTCAAACTCTTCAATTTGAAAAGCATGCCGCTCACGAAGCTCTCCTAGCAAAGCTTTTATTTGCTTCACACTAGTATCTATTCGGCTCTTTGCTCGCTCCTTCCCAAAGAGAATAGCGTAATTTAAACACGCTTCATCTTTAGCGCTATCTTGAGCAAAATCTAACAAATCATCCCCTATTTGAAAAAGCAAACCAAACTGATATGACAAGTCTTTAATCAGATCAACTCCAGATAAACTTCCGCCGCCAAAGAGCCATCCCATAACAAAAGATAACTCAAATAAAGCCCCGGTCTTTTTATGCAAAATACTAAGAACAGTGTCTTCACTAAGGTCAGAAGAAAACATATCTTCATATTGTCCGCCTATAACACCGTGAGCACCAGTGTTATAGGTGACATTTTCCAGCACTTTATCGTATGCCAAGTTTGCACGCTCGAAATCTTCTACAACACGCAGCTTGTGCGCATTCAAACGAATTCTCTCATAAGCAGCAGAAATTAATGCATACGAAGCCAACAAAGCCTTGCTCTCGGAAAATGCTATATGTACAGTTGGCCGATTCCTTCGCTCAATATCGTCATCCATACAAGGAAGGTCGTCTGCTATTAAAGTTGATGTATGAACAAACTCTATAGCAACAGCGGCGTCCGAAACGTCATATCCCTTACCAAGGTTTTTTGCTACCATCAACACGATTAACGGGCGTATCCTTTTCCCCCCAGAAAACAATGCATATTCTATAGGACTTCTCAACCCAGAATCTTCTAGTCCAAAATCCTGTATTGAATCTCTCATTATCTTCTCTATATCTGATGAATACGAGGACAATATTTCGTTCATTACAGAAGCATTCATAAAACGTCCTACCTTTTAATTGTTCCTGACACTATTTCTCCAGGTAAAATCTGCACATTATCTGCTATGATAGTTCCTGGATTAATAACCACATTGCACCCGACAGAAACCGCTTCCCCTATAAAAGCTCCAAGCTTTCGTTTCTCTGTCGAAATTTTTGTCTTCCCATCGCGCAAAACAACATCGCCTCCGTCCAAACGAAAGTTTGCACACCTCACTCCTGCACCCAAATTCACTCGAGAAGCTAATACAGAATCTCCTACATACGCAAAATGAGCAGCTTTAACTTCTCTGCCAAAGCAAACGTTTTTTAGCTCCGTACAATGCCCTATGACACAGGATCTTCCAACAAATACGTCTCCTCTCAAATACGCGCCTTGTCTAACAACAGTTCCTGCTCCAAGAAAACAGGGGCCAACGATGTATGCTCCTGATTCTATATAAGCTCCCTCTTCTATCTCTATTTTATCTTCATTCTTAAAGAAAGCCCCAGGCTCTACAGTCCCTAGAATTCCTTTGAACTGATACGAAAGAGCCAGCCTTTTGTAATTATCTAAAATATCCCAGACATTTTCAGCTTCATCAAATAAATTAGAGAAGGGAAAGTCCCTTTTTGGAAAAACATTTTTTGTCAAAAAGAACATAAAGCTAGCAGTAAAAAGAAAAAAAGAGAGTATCTGCCTCTATTAATAGATTTACAAGTAAAAGAATTATAACACCCCAAAGAAAAATCTATAGCTGAGAATCCTCAAGAAAAGTTGTCGATTCTCCATCAACAAACTTATACCCGATTCCTCTGATCGTCACAATCCAAGAACCATAATTCCCCAACTTTTTTCTCAAAGAAGCTATGTGTACATCAACATTTCTTGGAATGATCGTATCTAAATTTCCTTTCACTTCTTGAAGCAAGTCTGTTCGCAAACAGAGCTCTCCCCTATTTACTAATAATTGCTTCAAAATTCCAGATTCTGAAGGCGTAAGAGAAACAGGTTTCTGCTCAGGGAAGCTCACCGTATGATGCAAGACATCGAAAGAGGCGTTTCCAAAGAACAGCTCTTCCGGTATCACACCAGAGATCTTCTGCATACTTAAAAAAAAGGCCTCTACTTTGGTTTTTATAATAGACGCTGTGTAAGGACTAACTAAATAGTCGCTAGCTCCAGCATGCATTATTCGGATAATCTTCTCCTCATCAAAAGAACGAAATAGGACCCATAGGTAGAATTTCGTTTTAGACTTTATTCCTTCAGAAAAAAAGGACAAAGGAAGAAGCGCTTGCTCGCACAAAACTAGTTCCCCTTCAACGAGATTAGAAGGAAAGGAATCTGTAGATAAAAACTCATATCCCTCTACTCCTTCAAAAAGAGTCGTTAATTGAGAACGCAGCTGTAAATTTTCTGATACTAATAAAACAGTCTTCGTAGAGGCCATATATGTCTCACCTCAATTGAATGATCGAAAGTTAATATAATAAGAATATTTTTTAAAGAAGCGTGATATCCTTTTGTTTTTAGAAAACTAAAAAATTCAATTTGCATTAACCAAAAAACAATTATACTATTACGTCTCAACCAATTAGAAAACCTCTAAAAAAACTCTCTCTGTGTGATATGAAGCCGCCTAAAACCCTTTACTCCCTCTTGATATTTATCTTTTCCTGCTTCTTTGCTGGTAACGGCCTGTTCTTTCTTCTCACACTCTATCCTAACAAAAAAAAGTTCTATTCTGAATCTATTACTAAAGGCACACACCAAAATACAGCCTCTCCGTTGACAGATTCTAAGACTCTCTCGTTTACCTATATGCAAGGCGTAACCTTGCAAAATGAACAAAAATATAAGGAAGCAGAGCAATGCTTCTCTCGAGTTCATCAAGAATTTTCTAAACAAAAGCTCCCTTCAGCTCTTTCTCTTCAAAAGGAAGTTTTAGCAAGAAGAATTATAAACACTTTCTGTCTCAATCAAACTTGCGACCTAGAAAAACTAGTAAACATTTTTACTAGAGACTTCCCTCAATCAAGCTTTAAGCCCCTTTTTACAGCCTTTGTCCTTTCCCAAAAGACTCTCTACCAAGAAGCCCTAGAACAAATCCTCCTTTGGGAGCAAGCCAAACCCAAACAAAAAGAACTTCTAGAGGAACAGATCCTCTCAGAAAAACTAGTCGATGATATCAAAGATTATTTAAAAGCTCGTTGTTATATAGAAACGCACTCTCATTCCATAGGAAGGCTCATCTTAAATAAAAAAATCCAAGAAACTGTAAAAAACGATTCTTTGTGGAGTACAGAAAAGTACGACGCTCTCATGCTTTTAATGGCTCGAAGCTACTTACTCGAAGCCACAAAAGCAAAAAGCAATAGAATAAATTATTATGAAACCGTCCTTTTCTATTTGTCTAAACTTAATTCTCTTCAAAAACCTATCTTTAGTACTTTTATTCCGACCGAACTCCTTTTAAACCTTCTTCTAGGAGATCTACCTTCTTTCCCTCCGGAAAAACTAACCATACTTATAAAACTCTTAGAGGTCTGGAAACAAAATTCTTTATCAGCGGATTCTCATTTGTTGGTTTCTCTTATAGAACAAAGCTTTGAAGAAGAAAACATCTCTAACCTTTGCGTGTTTCTTTCCCTCCTCTCGCAGTCAGAACCCTTCGCTAGCTGCAAAGCAGAACTCATTTCCAACCTTACCAACAACCTATCTCTTAACATTCAGAATTCAGCCATCCTACAAGCAAAAAAAACTCTTTCCCTCATTCATAAGTTAGATGGGAACCTTTCTTTGAGTAGTAAACTAGTTCTTTCAGAAGAAGCTCTTCAACAATTAATTCTAGAGAATGATTCTCAAAACACTAAACTAAAGAATTATTTGTCCCTGTGGGAAGAAATACAACCTCACAACATTGACCATCAGGCACTTGTAAACACTCTTGTGTCTTTAGCAAAAACCCTTTGGAACCAAAATAATGACGAAAAAGCTCTAACACTTCTTAGTGAGCTTCTGAAATTTACTCACTATGATATAAAATGCGAAAGCGCAGTATTGTTATTTGTAAAAAAAGCTTATGCGCAAGCAGAGTCTTCCCACGAAATAGAAAGGCTTTTGAAATTAGAGGATTTCGTTTTGAAAGGACACCTTCCTTTTCGTTCTAGCCTTTCTGAAGAAAAACTTATTAATTTCTTCGCTGACGCGGAGTATTTGTTCTCTCACGGACTTTACGCAAAATCTGCTTTGTACTGTCGCTGGCTAATAAGAGTCTCTCCTAGCACTCACTTTTATCGCCTTTTAGGCCTTTGTTTAACCAAGCAAAAAGAGTATCAACAAGCTTTAGAATGCTTTAATCACCTTCCTCCAAAAGAAAAAATCAACGATACTAAAGTTCTTAAAGCGCTAACAATATGCCAAAATCATTTGACTCACGATTTGCTTCTAGGTTACAAAAAAAGTCTGAATCAAAAAAGCAGCAATGAACTTATTTCTAACTGAAACGAAAAAATATAAAAATTTCGATATTTCTTTTTTATTAGATAGAAAAGCCTTCATCCCTTTAGACATATCTTTTGCTCTAAGACATGCAGAACCTAATGCTAAGAAGCAGGACCTCCTGTTTTTATGCGCCCTTTCGTCTGTCCTCAGAGAGGGGCACGCTTTCCTTACCATAGATACCGATAATAAAACCCTCTCTCCCTCATCAAAAGATCTTTGCCCCACAGAGTTTTATCAATATTTTTGTTCCTTTCCAACAGCTATCAAGAACGTTCTCTTCATTCAAAAAGAGAATGTTTTATTTTTTAAACCAACTTTTGAAGAACAGCATCAGCTTTACGAGAAACTAGACGTCCTAGCAAATGCTAAGCCCATGCTATCCCCTATTCCATTAAATTCATCTACTAAGCTTTTAACCCAAGAGCAAAGAACCATCCTTGAAACATCTATTTCTTCTTGTCTAACATTTATTTGTGGCGGCCCAGGGACTGGAAAAAGTTTTTTGGCGACTCATATCCTACAAACTCTAGCAGCAACAGATCTGGTAAAAAATATAGTCGTTGGAACCCCCACGGGAAAAGCAGCCTCTCTACTAAAACAAAATCTTTCTCAAACTTTATTCCAAAAAATTTCCGTAAAAACCATCCATAAATTGATTCATGAAATAAAAAAGGATCTCATCCCTCATCCAGATTTTATTCTTATTGATGAAGGATCTATGGTAACAACTGGCATGCTTTTAAGCCTCTTAAAAGGCATTAAAGGCTATAGTAACTTCGCAAATCAAAAATTTTGTTCTTCTCTCATTATCTTAGGAGATCCTAATCAGCTGCCACCAATAGGTATTGGGTCTGGGAGACCTTTGAAAGAATGGATTACTAGATATAAAAAAAACACCTTTTATTTAACAGAAATTAAAAGAACCAAGAATTCTTTTATACAACAGCTGTCCTCTTCTGTTTTAAAAAAAACTTTTATTCCTTCGCAACCTCTTCCAAACCTAGAGCAAGCTGTAGACATTATTTCCAATCTCTTTTTGGAAAAACTTTCAAACAAAGCTCTATTTAATAATGACAGCTCTTTTTGTGTTCTAACCCCTCTAAGACAAGGCGTTTGGGGCTCTTTGAATCTCAACACCTTAGTAGCGAGAAAAATTAAACTAGCCAATCCCTCTATACCTGTGCCTATTATGATTATGGATAGCTTCCCTTCGCTAGATCTGTATAACGGAGATGTTGGAATGTTAGATCCTGTTTCCAAAAAAGTATTTTTTTCTTACAGGGCTCCTATTCACATAAAATCTATTCCGAGATACTCATTTAACTACGCTTTGTCCATTCATAAAAGTCAAGGCAGCGAATTTGAACAGGTTCTTTTACTAATACCTAAAGGAAGCGAAAAATTTGATCTATCCCTTATATATACCGGCATAACAAGAGCAAAATCCACCGTAGAGATATGGGCAGACCCCACGAGCTGGGAACTTTTATTTCAGAAATAAGGACAAAGAGAAGGGCCGCGGCAGGTTTTTGGCTCCTGCCGCAAAAGCGTAGGGCTCTATTCTGTCAGATCTCGGAAAATATTGAGAATAGAAGCCAAAAGGCAAATTACGATAGACACCGTCGTTCCGACGAAGCCAAATCCAGAAATCAAACCAACGCTGAGAGGCAAAGCTATCAAATTCAAGATATTACTTATGAGGCAAATAACTTTCTCCCTCAGATAGCATCTGACACTTCTTTGAGTGTTTTTAGCAACATCCCCGTCGAAACCTTCCTTAGCAGAAAGATCCTGATAGTAATCCTTAGCGTGTTTGATGTCTAAAGAAGCCTCCAATAAACTAGCAGAGTATTGTACCGCTGAACCAAAGAACGCTACTCCGGCAGAATAACCTAAAGTTCGAGCATGCGCTCCGAGATTTATCAAACTCTTTTCATGTAGTCCGGAAGCAAAGCCAGCGGTCCTTCCAACTAATGCAGCAGTCTTTCCTGCTATACTCAAGAAAGACCTTCGGCTTCTTTCTGTGCTAACACTTCCGTCGTAAGCAGTCTTTGAAACATACCTAAAATTACCGTTAGAGGATGTCTCCCAGAACAAATGTCCTGTAAGGAATCTTCCCCAGAGACCAACAGCCTCTACTCCCTCGGACAATAGAGCCGTACTAGAAAGAAGGGAATCTACCTTTGCAAAAACTTGCTCCCTATCACCTAAAGGAGAAGGGACCTTCCCTCCAGGACCGGGACGCTGAGAAACATCTTTTGACAGTATATGCTTTGCTAACGCACTCGAATGCGAAGCTGCACTACAAAGATCGCCCAACAGGCCGGCAGAATCGCCTAAAACCTTAGCTTTGCCGCCAAGACCTGCTAAAAAATTATCGAAACCGCCTAAAGGTCGAGTCCCGAGACGAAAAATAGAACTTAAAGAGGGTAGAGCACTCACAACACACCACCTAATTTTTGAGGGTTAAAAACTTAAGCAATCTTAGCCATTGCTCTAGACTTCATTCTGGCTCCTTTGCCAAGCTTGAAAATTTTTCTTTTCACCCCTTTGTCAATAAGGCTGTATAGCTTGTTTAAACTGTCAGAAATAAGAGCAGAATCTTTTGTCTTCAAAGAAGCATCGAACTTTTTGGCAACAGTTTTAACTTTCGATTTAAAACTTTGGTTGATCAAGCTTCGCTTCTTAGAGGTTATCACCCTCTTCTCTGCACTAGAACGTTTAACCTTCGCATTCTTCGCGTTTTTTTTGGTGACCATAAGACTCCAGTCAAAAAAATTGAAAAAACCGACCCACGTGAGGGTCTTTAAGGGCGCCTATTGTAAAACATGTAGAAATAATTGAGAAACAAATTCTATGAAACACCTACAACACAAACCCTAACTTTTGAAAAAAACCGGCTTTTATTAGAAATGACGTGTTTTGTTTGGAACAAAAAATTTATTTACACCCACTCCGTCTCGCCTACTCAAAAATACCTAGCTTTCCTATGTTTGTTGAGATAAACTATGTTCCAAACTATAGATAACGCTTTATAGATTCCCAAAGAGGCACAACTTCAAACATGAACACAAAAACTGATACGGACGTCTCCCTAGAAGAAGAACCTCAAAAAAAGCTCGAAGAATTAGTTGCTCTAGCCAAGGATCAAGGTTTTATTACTTATGAAGAAATAAACGACATCCTGCCAATGAGTTTTGATACTCCGGAACAGATAGATCAAGTTTTGATCTTTCTCACAGGGATGGATATTCAGGTCCTTAATCAAGCCGATGTAGAACGTCAGAAAGAAAGAAAAAAAGAAGCAAAAGAGTTAGAAGGTCTTGCCAGACGTTCGGAAGGAACGCCGGATGATCCTGTAAGAATGTACCTGAAGGAAATGGGTACTGTTCCCTTGCTTACCAGAGAAGAAGAAGTTGAGATTTCTAAGAGAATAGAAAAAGCCCAAATACAAATCGAACGCATCATCTTGAGATTCCGCTATTCTACAAAAGAGGCCATCTCGATAGCAAACTACCTGATAAGTGGGAAAGAACGTTTCGATAAAATTATTTCTGAGAAAGAGGTTGAGGATAAGGCTCGATTTTTGGAGCTACTACCCAAGTTGATCTCTCTACTAAAAGAAGAAGACTCTATATTAGAAAACCTCTTACTACAGCTGAGAGAACCTCAACAATCTAAGGCAGAAACAGCTAAATTAAATGATGCCTTAGAAAAATGTCGTATTAGAACGCAAGCTTACTTACGATGTTTCCATTGTAGGCATAACGTAACAGAGGATTTTGGTGAAGTCGTCTTTAAAGCATATGATTCTTTCCTAAGTCTAGAAGAGGAAATAAATGATCTAAAGGTAAGGGCAGAGCGAAATAAGTTTGCTGCTGCGAAGCTTTCTGCTGCTCGGAGAAAATTAAGAAACAGAGAAGTTGCTGCGGGGAGAACTTTAGAAGAATTTAAAAAAGATGTTCGAATGTTGCAGAGATGGATGGATAAAAGCCAGGAAGCAAAAAAGGAAATGGTTGAATCCAATCTACGTCTAGTTATTTCCATTGCAAAAAAATACACTAATAGAGGCCTTTCCTTCTTAGACCTCATTCAAGAAGGAAATATGGGACTAATGAAAGCTGTTGAAAAGTTTGAATATCGTAGAGGTTACAAGTTCTCCACCTATGCCACATGGTGGATTCGTCAAGCAGTAACTCGAGCCATAGCAGATCAGGCCAGGACTATACGTATTCCCGTTCACATGATCGAGACCATCAACAAAGTTCTTCGTGGAGCAAAAAAACTAATGATGGAAACAGGAAAAGAACCTACTCCAGAAGAGTTGGCTGAAGAACTAGGCTTAACACCTGATCGCGTGCGAGAAATTTACAAAATAGCGCAACACCCCATATCTCTGCAGGCAGAAGTCGGAGAAGGTGGCGAGAGCTCTTTTGGGGATTTTCTCGAGGATACGGGCGTAGAATCCCCGGCAGAAGCCACCGGTTACTCAATGTTGAAAGATAAAATGAAAGAAGTTCTAAAAACTTTAACAGAGAGAGAACGATTTGTTCTAATTCACCGATTCGGTCTCTTAGACGGAAAACCTAAAACACTAGAAGAAGTGGGTTCAGCCTTTAATGTCACTAGGGAGCGTATCCGACAAATCGAGGCTAAAGCATTAAGAAAGATGCGTCATCCTATAAGATCTAAACAACTGAGAGCCTTCTTAGATCTTCTTGAAGAAGAAAAACCCATGACAAATAAATCTAAGTGATTTTTTAAAAACTCTCAGCAACAGATAAAAGTGTTCTGAGGGTTTTTACCCTTGAAGCTTAATCTAACAAAAAATAGTATCGATGTTTTTCTAACCAGTCTTTTCGTAGGCTTTCTTTTGATTTGTCCCCAAACTCGAACTTGTTTAAAAAACACAATAAAAAATAGTTCCATTTTGAGCAGCTCTTTGCTTGTTTTCTCTAAACTAAAGCATTTTTACTGCCGTCTTCTTTCTTCAAGAAACTTAAAAACTCTTCTAGGATATTTCTATGTTTGTTAGAGCCTATAAAACCCATGCTGTGTCCACTTCAGATGATTTAGAGCAAGTCTTAGACGCCTACCTTCCCCCTCTAGAGGAAGGCTCCATCGTCGCTATTTCTTCAAAAATTGTGAGTATCTGCGAAGGATGCGTAGTCGACAAAAACAAGGTGCCTTCAAAAGAAGAATTAATTAGAAATCATGCAGATATGTACTTAGATCCGCTTCCTTCCTGCGCATCATCTCCTATTTTAACAAAGAAAAACAATATTCTTATACCCTCCGCAGGAATAGATGAATCAAATTCTTTGAATGGATACGTCTTATATCCAGAAGATGTTTTTTCTTCAGCGATTCAAATTTGGTCTTTTCTTAAGCATAGAGACAAGATTAATTATTTAGGAGTTATCCTCACAGACAGTCATACAACCCTTATGAGAAAAGGAGTCTTGGGTCTAGCTCTTTCTTGGTGTGGTTTTGACCCCATTTACAGCTACATTGGTAAGCCAGACTGCTATGGAAGGGCTTTAGAAACTACAGAAATGAATATTATAGATGCTTTAGCCGTAAGTGCAGTCTTTTGTATGGGAGAAGGTAACGAGCAAACACCTCTAGCAGTTATAACAGAAGCTCCAAAAATAAAATTTTTGAATTCTCCCCCTTCTGATGAAGAGAGAAAGGCCTTTTTTATAAGTGAACAAGAAGATATTTATGCGCCAATACTGGCTTCCGTCGAGTGGAAGAGTAGAAGAAGAAGTGCCGGGATAACAGCGAATCAACAAAAAAATCTGGGTGAGAGGATTTGAACCTCCGCCCCCTTGCACCCCATGCAAGTGCGCTACCAGGCTGCGCTACACCCAGGCAATATTATAGGCAGGTAATGCCTTCAAACTGAAATTCACAACGTTGAAACTCAGAAACTCCAATCTTAGCACAACTCTCTATAATTTTCTCTAAAGAGTCCCCCGTATCTACTTCCGCGGCAGATATATCTACCGTAATAGAGGCTGTGAAAGAAGCTCCGCCTCGTTCTCCCTTAACCTTGAAGTTAACAAACATGCCGTGTTTATTTTTTGAAATATTTTTAAACCTGACAAGATTGTTTTCTAAGAATTTCTTCATAAATACAAAAACGTGGAAAAAGAATCAGAGGACAAAGACTATCAGTTTTTATAAGTTCCTTTCAAGAAAGAATTCTGTTAAAAATAAAACAAGAAAACTTTCAGAAAAAAGCTATTCAGCCTCAGAAGAAAAACTATTAACTTTTGCTTCTTTTCGAATCTCTTGCTCGAGTCTACCTAAGCCAACATCATCATAATTTACGAATTTAAAGAAGGGCTCATATCTTGAATCAAAATCGCAAACAGCTCTAGCCATTGCTACACTTAAGCTTCTATAATTGATATGACCTTGAGGTTGGGATCTAAGCTCACAAAGCCACTGCAAGGCTCTAGCATTAATATGGAACATCCATCGAATATGGTATGCCATAGGGACAACGTATTGGGCCTCCTCTGGAAATTCTTCTGCTATAGCCCTGTACACTTCTCCGGCTTGCTCTACAGCTTGTCTAAAAGGTTTCTCCATGGGAGTATCTAGTAATTCTTTTGGGAAATCATAGCCCAAACAAGCAGTTAATAATTGTCTTTCTTGCGTTAACATTCTATGTCTTTGCAAGTCTCTATAACCTCCAAAGTCTGCGACAATATCAAAAGCAAACTCGGCACATTCTAATCCCCTAGGAGATTTGTGTCTGCGATTCTCTCTGGGGTACGTCACAGCTTCTATAATGCTATTAAGTTCCTCTTTAGGCATTTTTTTACATTGATCTATTAAGCTAGAAAAAGAAACGTTAGTGTGTGGAAATAGAATCCCTGCACACACCTTGTAAATACCTTCCGGATCTCCGTAAACAAGCTTTACTCCAGACTCTAAAGGTTCCAAAGGAGCTTTCATTTTCTTTGAAATTCCAAGAATTCTCTCAACCATGCTTTCTTGAAATCTAGCTAACCCCTTATGGTGTCTATGATGACATTCTGCTCTACTAACGAAGGAAGGAATTACAGATTTAAGTTCTGTCAAGACATTGCTTCCTATTCCTTTGATTTCAGATAAATTATGCAATTGCAATCTCTGAATCAAATTTTGCCAAAATCTTCCATTTCCAAAGAAACCCACGTTAGTCAATGTTGCCGTAGGCAATAATCCTCTCAAACAATCCAATACTCTAGCCCTAATGGAAACGTTGTAAGAAGATTTAGAGACCTCCGGATCTCTTGGATACATTTTTTCAAATAAAGTGGTGACTTCTGGAACAAGATCTGAATAAGTCTTGAATAAATTATCGCAAGTGGACAGGAATGCTGTTTTAAAGGCTGAGGTCATCAAAATAGGATCTCTAAAGTATGAATACTCCCCATTGACCTTTTGATCAAAATAGACGTATCTAGTGGATTTTTCTAAAGGGGACCCGCCTATACGAGAATCTTCTAAAATCTTAGCCGCTAGCATAGAGACTCTTTCTATGGCTAAATGGGCGCCTCCTAGTTCTCCGATAGAGTCATCTCCAAACCCATCGAGAACTCTTTCATAAAAAGCGCTAGCCCTACGAACCCCTTCTTCATTATCAGCAAGAACCCCATCTTCAGCAATAAAACCAGATTCCTCCGATTCTAAAAACTCCTTAAGAAGAACCGCTCTGACTCCCAGAATAGATCGAGAATACTTTGAGAAAAGGGCCCCCTTGATAACCTCAGGAAGATTTTTCAAAACAAAAACATTACCTTCCAAATTAGAAACATACTGGGAAAGAATTTTTTTTTGCTTATCTGAAAAAACTTCGCTGTTGTCTGACATAACAAAACCCCAAAAAAACAAGAGCCTGCCACATCTATAAGGAAAAATCAAAGCGAATTTTTGGGGATTTTTTGTTTATCTGTGGTTGAATATTCCGATCTTTTTGTTGGAGATTAAAAGTTTTAAACAAAATCTTCACAATTTAAACAAAGTTTTAAACAAGTTTTCCACAAATTTTCTCTCGAGAATTTACTGTTTTAAACAACTTCCACACCCCCTAAAGAATAAGAGAATTTTATTAATAGTATTTCTATATCTATTATGCTGTTGTGGAAATTGTTGATAGGAGGATGAAATGTCTCTGAATATCCTGAAAAGACCTCGAAGAAACAGAAGATCTTTAGCTATAAGAGCCCTTAACCAAGAAACATCTTTAACATCTTCAGATCTAATTGCTCCTTTTTTTTTAATCGAAGGAACAAATAAAAAGGAATCTATCCCCAGCATGCCTAGCATATACAGGTGGAGTGAAGACCTTCTTTTATTTGAATTAGAAAATATTTTAGAAGTTGGTATTCAGTCTATTATGCTCTTTCCTGTAATAGACTCCTCCAATAAAGATTCTTTCGGAACCTATGCTTTAAACCACCGAAACTTTCTTTACAAAAGCATTAGAAGCATAAAAAAAACTTTTCCAGAGATTTGTGTTATAGGCGATTTGGCTTTAGATCCTTATACGGATAGTGGTCATGATGGTATTTTAGATCCAGTTTCTGGTGAAGTTTTAAATGACGAGACCGTTTGCATCTTAGGTCAGAAAGCTATCATGTTGGCTGAGGCTGGAGCAGATATTGTTGCTCCTAGCGATATGATGGATGGAAGAGTTCGATATATACGATCAAAGCTAGATCAAGCGGGACTAACTTCTGTTTTAATAATGTCTTATAGCGCTAAGTATGCTTCTTCTTTTTATTCTCCCTTTAGGGATGCTTTGAGTTCACATCCAGCTTATGGAGGTAAAATGGGGTATCAAATGAATCCCAAAAATGCTTTAGAAGCTATTTTAGAATGCGTTTTAGATGAAGAAGAAGGGGCTGATATACTCATGATAAAACCTGCTGGTTATTATTTAGATATCCTTAAATCTGTCAGAGAAAAAACACTTTTGCCTTTGGCTGCTTATCAAGTTAGCGGAGAATATTCCATGTTGAGTATAGCTTCTCAGAAGGGGTTTTTGGACAAAAATAAGGCTTTCTATGAGTCCATGATTTGTATCAAAAGAGCAGGAGCTTCTATGATTGTTTCGTACGCTTCTAAGGACGTCGCCACGCTTATAAAGCTAGGAGAAAATCCTTTAGAATGGTAGAGAACTTTTTGTTCTTTGGAGAACGTCAATCTGAATCACTGCAGAGAATGCCATTAGCAATAACGTATTCATTTAATTTGTCTCTAACAATTTTAACCATCTCATTTTTAGATGGATCTATTAAGGTTGGTAAAGAAAAATCCTCTGCACTAACCTTAAATAAACCTAATTGTGTAGCCAAATCATAGTTATTTGTCAGAAGAGCTTTTATGAAGGGAACTACAGGTATTTTCATGGGCATGACTTTATCATAAACATCGCAGTCTATGAAAGGCCTTGTTTCACCATGAAGGTTTGTGTCTGGCGTAGGTCTACCCTGTCTAAAGAAACTATATAGGTACGTCTTAGTTAGGGTAAATTTCTTCATTCCCAAGCGAAGGAAACTAAAACTCTCTCTTTGTGTGGGTGTAGGTAGTACAGATACTGCATGATGATAGAGGCCTAAAAAATGATCATTTTTATCTTTACACAATCTGCCGCTCAAAGGGTCTCCAGAGATTATGGAACAAGGCTCTTCTATGTTATCCTTTGTTAGCAGCTGGGATATATCAAATCCATTAGATACTTTGATATAAGATCTTAAATGCTCTTTGAGAGAGGATCCAGCTAAAGATATAACCCGAGAATCTAATAGTGAGCCGTTTAGAAGGTAGTTACCTATGAACAAAGCTTCATAAAATCCCAGAGTCAGAACAGAATCTTTTTCACTTTTTATAGGAGATATCTCTTGAATGTGTATGGACGGGGATCCAGAAGGATAAGGACCTGAGACTTCAAAAAAGTCTGCGTTTGGAAAATCTGTTATGGGTAAAGTAAAACGTTCTCTTTGTATTATTTTTGGTTTTACATCAAATATCTTATGTAGAGCGTCTATGGCTATAGAAAAGGCTTTTAATCCTTCTTCCATAGAAGAGAAAACTTCTAACTGTTTTTTTAACGGGGGGAAGAAGGGCCTGTTGTCAGCTAGGTTGATAAAGATGTCTCTAGGCTGTGTTATAGGAAGAGCTGGAATATCAAAAGGTCTCTGTCTGAGAAGAGCAAACAAACCTTTTTCTTCAAAAAGGTCTTTTAGGGATTCTTTGCTTATGCTTGTCAATGAGACAGGAGGCTTCCCAAGGATTTTGTTAGTTTCTTGAGACACAGAAATCACGACGAATCTTGGGCGCCGTTTCTCTCCTCGGACAATTTTGACGACGGAACCGCTATGTACCGAAACGATTTTCACTTTTGTGAAATGCTTATATTCAGCAACAGGAGCACCTCTATTTATCTCTTGGCCTTCTTTAACAAGGAGGCGCAAGGGGACAGGAAAGTAAGATTCCAAATCTACGGCGACAAGCTGCGATTGGAACATCCCTTTCCTCTTGGATGGGTTTGGAGACCCACCAAGAGTCAGATCTAAGCCTTTTTTCACACAAATTCTCATGAAAGAGAATTATAAGAGAATCTATAAGGGAATCCAGTTTTTTTTCTTATTTTTTTTCTCTCCACTTTTAGAAGTTGGCTTTTGAGGTGTTTTAGAAGAGGGTGCGTTAAAGCCGATACCTTTCGAGATATCATCTATGATGGCTTCAGTTTCTCGCTTGTATGCTTCGCAAGAGGCTCTAACTTTTTCTAGAGCAAGCCATTCTTCTGGAGAAAAGTTGTCTGGATTTCTAGCGAACACTTCCATCTCTTGTTCGGTCATTCCAGTTTGTTTTAAGATTTCTTTGCTTTTTTTATCGAGTTCTTCGATTTTTTCTTGGGTTTTTTCGATAAGGTATTGGTAGTCCGCTTCATTTCCTGAAGAAAGAGCATTTTCAAAAGAGGTATCTATATCTATTTTATATATTTGTAGTATTTGTCTAATAGAATCTAATATTTGTTGTGTGGATTTGTTGTTCATAATAATAAAAACCCCGTGTTTTTTATTATTTTAAAGCAGCTTTTATTAATTGTAATGTTTTATTGCTCTTTTTTTGTGGTCTCCGTATATTTCTTCAAAAAGTTAAGAGATCGCCGTGGATTACCTAGAAAAACTTCAGTACTTTATAGACTCTGATCAACCCAATGAATTTGTGTCTCTTTGGGAAGAATTTTGCTTCAATGATGTTGTCAGAGGAGACGAGCTAGTTGGTATCCTGAAAAGTATCAAAGGCTCTTCTGTTGCTCCTATCTTTGGTCGAATTGCAGAAACCGTGCTTCCCCTTTGGGAAAAGCTTCCAAAAGGCAAAGAAAAAGACGAAGTTTTTAGATTGGCTGTTGATTTGCAAACAACAAACTCTAAAACTTTTTTTGAATTAGCCGTTAAGTTTCTTTCAGATAGATATTCTGATTATGATCACTTTAGTGATGCTTTGAGGTTTGTTGGCCTGAGGGAGAAAGGAGATTTTCAATACGCTATTAGCAGGTTTGAATTAATCCAACATCTAAGGGTGGGAAATTTTGTCTTCCATTCCGGAGGATGGGGGGTTGGAGAAGTTATGGAAAGCTCCTTCTTACAAAAAAAAGTGTGTATTGAATTTGAAGGGGTTATGTCTGCTAAAGACGTTTCTTTTGATTCAGCTATAAAAAACCTTTCTCCTCTATCTAAAGAGCATTTCTTGACTAGGAGATTTGGAGATCCAGATGCTTTCGAACGGTTTGCTAAAGAGAGTCCTGTAGAAGCAATCATTTTGATGCTTAGAGATTTGGGGCCAAAAACAGCAAAAGAGATCAAGGATGAATTTCTGGATCTTATTATTCCTCAAGAGGATTGGAATAGATGGTGGCAGGGAGCTAAATTAAAGATAAAAAAAGACACCAGGATAGCATTTCCTTCGAATGTGAGGGACGCTTTTTTCTTAACAACAGAAGAAATTTCTCATCTAGATGTTTTTAAGAACAGTATATCGAAAATAAATCCGTTAGATAAGCTTTCAAAGCTCACACTCGTTTATAATTTTCTGAGAGATTTCCCTGGAGAGGCTAAAAGAGAGCTTGGGCGACAATTTATTCGAGAAGAACTTAACAAGTTAGCAGATGACGTAGATCCTGCTATCTGTATCCAGGCTCTTTTGTTAATATCAGATTTCTTTGAAGAAAATAAAAGCGAAGAGATAAACGAAATCGCGAGCTCTTACTCTGATGTGTCCATATTGGTCAACAACATGGGCATAGCTAGTTTGCAAAAAAACTTTTTAGCATATTTGAGAGCAGGAACAGCAGTATGGTCTGAGATATTTTTTAATGTGTTGTTTTCAACATCTTCTCAGGTTATTAGAGAATACCTTTTTAAAGAACTTAGGAGCGATAGCGTAGGGAAAGAAGAATTGAAAGAGAGGTTGTTGAGTTTAGTAGACAGACCAACAATGTTTCCCGATGTCTTTGTTTGGTTTTTTGTGAAATTGTGTAGCAAAGAAGATGGTATTTTTCTTCAAGGGGACAAGCAGATACGGCAAACCTTTCTAGAAGCAGCATTGAATTTTATGTATAGCGTTTATAGCTCTCAAGAACACAAAGATTTAGGAAAAAAGGTACATGCATTTTTGGTTGCCAAAAGATATTTGGTTGTAAGAGAGATCCTTTCCTCTGCTTCTAGTAATTATCTGAAGGAGTTCTTGTTGTTGTCTACAAAATGTCCGCAGTTTTCTTCCGCTGATTTAGGAGCTTTTCAGGGGATTTCAGAGGCAATTAGTCCTGAGCTGAAAAAAGATAAAAACGAAGAAGAAGAGATCTTCTGGTGTACATCTGAAAGCTTTTCTAGAGCTAAGGAAGAGTTGAGCTCTTTAGTTGGCAGGGAAATGGTAGATAATGCTCGAGAAATAGAAGAAGCTAGAGCCCTTGGAGATTTAAGAGAAAATTCTGAATATAAGTTTGCCTTGGAAAGAAGATCCCGTATTCAAGAAAGGATAAGAATGCTTTCTGAGCAAGTAAATAAGGCCCGAATTTTGACGAAAGAAGATATCTTTACAGACAGTGTCGGTATTGGTTGTATTGTTTCTTTAAAAAATGAATCTGGGAAGAAAATAGAGTATACACTTCTTGGAGCCTGGGACGCTGATCCAGAGAAGAGTATTTTATCTATGCAATCAAAGTTTGCTCAAGCAATGAAGGGCTTAAAGCTAAACGAAACATTCTCTTTTAGGGGAGAAACTTTTTCTATACTGAAAATAGATTCTTTCTTGGAAAAAGTTTGAGAAGAAGTTATGGAGCATAGCGGGGTCGAACCGCTGGCCTCAACAATGCCATTGTTGCGCTCTACCAACTGAGCTAATGCCCCGGAAAGGAACGTAAATCTAACATGATAGGGGTATTGGAATCAACTCTCTCTTTCATTAAAACACGAGGATATATGAATTTTTTTAGTGAGCTACCGTCTTTCCCACCAGATGCTATTTTTGGCTTGGATTCAGCTTTTAAAGAAGACCCTAGAGAAGAAAAAATAGACCTTCTTATAGGAGTGTATGTCCATCCTACAAAGCGTTTTGGGGGTTGCTCAGCTATTAAAAAAGCGATGACTTTGATAACAGAAGAAGAAACCAATAAATTGTATCTACCAATAGAAGGTTTTTCGGGATACATCGATGAGATGCGAAAGATGGTCTTTGGCTCTAACGATGGGATGACATCCATCTTTTCTTGTCAATCTCTGGGGGGGACTGGAGCTCTGCATTTAGCTGCAATATTGTTTGCAACGGCACCAGAGGTAAACAAACACGTTTATATTTCAGAACAAAGTTGGGGAAATCATGAAAGAATTTTCTCCAATTTAGGATTAGGAGTTTCTAAATATCCTTATTATGATCCCGACCAGCAGTGTTTGAAAATAAACGAATTCTTTCAATTCTTAAAAGGTGTTCCAGAAAAATCTGTAATCTTATTTCAATGCTGTTGTCACAATCCAACTGGAACAGACTTTTCTAAAAGCCAATGGGAAGAAATAGCTCAGATCGTTAAGACTAAAAGTTTATTTCCAATAATAGATATGGCTTATCAGGGGTTTGGAGACGGACTAGAGTCTGATAGGTTTCCTGTGGAGCTTTTCGTTAATCGAGAAATTCCTGTTGCTGTGGCGGCTTGTTCCAGTAAGAATTTCTGTTTGTATGGTGAACGGGTGGGCATGTTCGCCATATACTGTTTGACGGAGGATAGTGTAAAGAAAGTGTCTTCATTGATGAAAGAAAAAATTCGTGGGGAATATTCTAATCCTCCAAGACACGGTGCTTTGATAGTTAACACTATCATGAAAAATCCATACTTAAGACAGGAGTGGCGAGATGAACTAGAAGAGATGCGCTCCGCTATGAATGAGAAACGAAAGTTTTTTGTGGAAAAACTGTCTGCAGAATGTAAAGGAGCTTTTGACTATATCCTTAACCAAAAAGGATTCTTCGGGTATCCCGCTTTTTCTAAAGAGCAGGTGGACTTCTTAAGAGAGCAATACGCTATTTACACGGCTCCTGGAGGTAGATTTAACCTAAATGGAATCACAGAAAAGAATGTAGCCAAGATTGTCAAGGGTTTTGCTGAGGCATATGCGCAACATCGAATTTCTTAAAAGAGCTAGGATCTATCTTTTGATTTTTTTAGGTGTTTTTGGTTCTTTATGTCTACCAAAGACCTTACAAGAAAGAGCTCGAATAGCTTTTGTTGACGCCTACATGACGTTGTTTAGCTGGGAAACTAACAAAGAACAAAAGAAATCAGAAGCGCATTTTTTGGAAACAGAAAACTTTTTATTAAAAAAAGAGCTGGAATCAGCAAAAGACCTACTTCGAGCTTCTTATAGTATAAAGAAAACCTCTCCCGTAATGGAAGAGTTTTTGCGCCCATACTATGATAAATCTATAGAAGCTAAGATAATTTTTAGAGATCCAACTTGTTGGGGGAGTTCTCTTTGGATTAATGTAGGAAAAAATTGTTCTGTCCAGAAACAAAGCCCTGTTGTTTGCGGTAAGGTTCTTCTGGGAATAATAGACTATGTGGGAGAAAGACAGTCCAGAGTTCGAGTTGTTTCTGATGTGGGAATGAAGCCCTCTGTAGCTTCTGCAAAAAGCTCTATGAAGTCTGGAAGTATCCAAATATTGGCAGATAGATTAGTAGCTTCTCTAGAATCTCTTCCACAAAGTTGTTTGGAAGATGAAGAAAAAGCAAATTTTATTCGTTTGATAACGGAGTTTTCTCGTTCTATTTGTTGCGAAGAAGACGGTCCTGTTTTCAGAGGAATTCTTTTTGGTTCTGGAAATCCCCTATGGAGCAACACTGTCGATGTCTTACACGGAGATGGATTTTACTGCTATTCTGGTGATATCGATAAGGAAAGATTAAGTCTTGGAGATGTTTTGGTAACAACTGGTATGGACGGAGTCTTTCCTCCAGGACTTCTTGTGGCAGAAGTGACAAAGATTTTTCCCCTAAAAGAAGGCGCTTGTACTTTTTCTTTGGAAGCAAAGTCTTTGATAAGTGGGTTAGAACGCTTATCTTGGGTAAGCATTTTACCCCCAATGTCATTTAACCCCAATGATAGGCCAGATATTTTTGGAACTCCGTGGGATTAAGGAATAAAAACTCCTTGACCATCTTGATCAAGTCCTTTGAGGAAAATAAAGGCTATCTCGGGGCTTGTTTGGATGTCAAATTGTTTTAGAAAGTTTTTTGTAGCTGTAAGATAGATCTCCGCTTGTTTGTCAAAGTTGTTTTGTTTTACGTATTCAGAAAGGTTCTCTTGAGAATAACTTTCTAAAGTTGTTGTCTTCCAATCTATGAGGTAATAAGAACCTTGGTGTTCAAAAAATAGGTCTATAACGCCTTTCCAAGTGTTATTGTCATCTTTAGTTAGAAAATCTTCTTCTCTAAAAATTTTTTGTGGGTCAACCTCGCTTAGTTGGAACGTATTAGTTTTAAAACTAAGAGGAGTAGAAAAAGCTTTAGCAATGATTCGGGCTATAAAGGTATTGTGCTCTTGGAATGGAGTATTTTTAGTAAAAGTTTTGATGAAAGGTTCTAAGGCAAGACGTATTTTGTCTTCAGTTTTTGCGTCGATAAAGAGAGAGAAGTCTAGTTTCTCTAAAATTTCATGAACGAGTATTCCAAAAGCGCGTCCCCTTGGAATGTTTTCATCTTTGTTTGTAGAGGCGGGGTAGGGATAAAGATTTTCGTATACTTTCGAGAAAGATAAAACTTCTGAAATTTCAATATGGGGAAGAGAAAATGGGTGAGGGGCTGCTAGTGAAGAGTCGTTTCCCTTGGGTTGGTTTCGTTCTTTTGTCTGATATTGCATTTTTTCAGAAAAAGAAAAAGACTCAGAATGATTTTGGGATAGGTTTTGTGCAAAACTTTCTGCTGATTCTGAGGTGATTTCTTTTATATAATTGTGAAATAGAGAAGATTTTGTCTTTGTATTGATGGGAATGTATACTTGTCTTCTTGCTCGGGTCACAGCAACATAAGTTTCGTGAATAGATTCCGTTATAGATTTTTTTGTTGATGAAAAGAGGCCCAAAAGGAAAACCACTTCGTATTCTAATCCTTTAGAGCTGTGGATAGTAGTGACTTTTAATGTTTCTTTGTCCTCAGAAGAGAAATTTATTAGCAATTCTTCTTCTCGTTCTTTTAATTCTTCAAGATCTTTTAAATAGATAAGATACTGAGCTGGATTGGGCGTTTGCTTTTCCAGGTAAATACAGAGAAGCTCCATTTCTTGATAAATTAAAGAACCCTCGGTAGTAGTGGAAAGAAGAGAAACTCCACAGCGACTCATTAATTTGTAGAAGGTAGAAAGTAGTTTTCTTGTTTTTACGTATTCGGATAGTTCGACAAAAAATTCAATTTCACTTTCTAGTTTTCTTTGGATTTCAGAAGAGGTGTAACCAAATAAACAACTGGAAAGAATGGCTGCCACTTTATTGGCATTGCAAGGGTCCTTAAGAATTTCTAAAAGCAAGAGTAATAAAGTATGAGAAGGCGTTTTAGAAAAAATAGATTTCGATTTACATAGAGAAGTTGGCAATGATGATGTTCGAATAAATGTGAAAGCGTGCTCATTTTGGGATACTAGTACAGCCATATCTCCAAAAGGAACTTTATGCTCCTCATGGAGACGGAGGGCTTCCTGACAAATATTGGAAATTGCGTCCTCAAGAGTTTCTGAAAGAAAAAAATGGATGGGTTTTCTTGGTGTCAGAGGCGGAAGAAGAGAATTTTTCCCCGATAGACAATGGTGATAATCAAGTGTCTTGGGTGAAGAGTTTTGTTCTGAAAGGATTGTTAAAAAAGGTTTTCTTAAAGAGAAAAAAAGGTTGATGGACTGCATAAGATCTGGCGTAGATCTATAGTTCGTATTCATTTGCAGAATACTGTTTGGTGGGAAAGAATCTCTGATGTTTAAGTAAGAGGATAGGTCGGCTTTTCTCCATTCATATATGGATTGCTTAGGATCTCCTATAATGAAAAGATTTCCAGAATACTCTTCACTAAGGAATAAAGACTGAAAAATATTCCATTGTGCCTTATCAGTATCCTGTGATTCATCTATCAATACTAACTCATACTGATTTCGAATAGTATTTCGAATTTGAGAAGCTTTTTCCGTATTACTGCATAGGATATTTTCCACTGTAGAGACAAGGTCATCAAAGGATAGACAGGGACCAAAAGTAGATTCTAGATGTTTTCTAATATCCATAGCTAGAGTAGCAAGAAGTCTTTCTTCATGGAAAAAAAGTATTATATCGGAAAGCAACCCGGAAGTTCTCAAAAGAGAAAACACAGGACAGTTTAGTATTTTCTGGGCGGACTGTTTTATATTATTCAAAAATGCTAGAGCTACTCGATAATGAAGGAATATAGAGGGAGCGGAATCTTCTAAAGAATAATTCGAGCTCTCCTGGAGATGATGAAGGCTGTACAAGCTGTCTAAAAAAGCTTCCACATCATGTTCTGTTATAGGAATATCTTTTTTTAAATTTTGTCGTGCGTGCTCTAAATGAGCTCGCAACCCTTTCCTTGGCAATCTTATAAGGGGCTGCAGCGAAGAGGAATAGTGTTTAGCTCGTTCAAAAAAGTACTCCTTAGAGAGAGGTTCTAAATTTTTTGTTTCCAGAGAACTTTTGAGTTTTTCTATCAATCCAATACTTCCAGGTTTATTGGGATTGTGTTGGTAAGCTATGAAATGAAACTGTTGAGGAAACAAGATGTCCTTCCATAAATCCTGTGATAGATAATGAGAAATAACTTCTTGGAAACTTTGAGAACGGGTCATTCCGGGGGGAGGAGTAGGAATTTGAAACCCTGGAGAGTATTCATCTAAAACCTTTCTACAAAAGCCGTGAATTGTGTAAATAGAAGCATTTTCTAAAGTAGATATGGCTAGGCGTACTCGAATGTAAAGCTGCTTTACTTTTTCTGGATGCATCTCTGGAGAGAGATAATAGGGCAGAGATTCTAAAGAAGACTCTCTGTCATCCAGATAGAGTTTTAAGGCGCTCTTTGCAGAGAGCAATGTGTCTTTAATTCTAGATTTCAATTCTTCTGTTGCAGCTCTAGTGAAGGTCATCACAAGGATCTTATCTAAGGAAGAAATATCTCCAGAGAGAACTAATCTAAGAACGATGTTCTCTATAGCAAAAGTTTTTCCTGTTCCTGCCGAAGCGTCTAAAAAAAACTTTCCTTTAACAGGGGAGTCTAAACTCGTAACATCGAAACCAATAGTGTTTTCTGCCATATGTTCTCTTCAAAGTAATTTTGTATATAAATCGAAAATGTCTCTTGTTCTCTCCTCAAACTCCTCTGATGAAAGCGCCCTATTTTGTGTAACCCAAAATGAAGGAGAAAAATCTTTGGGTTGATTTGTGGAACAACAAAACTTATTCCAATCTCCTTTAGACATACTGAGCCATTTCATCTGGTGAACCTGATCCAAAGTACGAAACAAAGGAAAGGGCACTTCTAAGACAGCAAAGTAAGTTTTTAAAACTGTGCGCAAATATTCTCCCGGATCAAGATTTTGTTGGGAATGATTTTCTGTAAAAATTTCGTTTGGAAGACAAAAAACCTCTTGAATAACCTTCGCGTCAGGTGAAATCATTTTTGTTAAAGAAAGCAAAGCCATGTACAACTTAGCTTCTATCCTATGATGGAGATATGGATGGTTTTCGGAAAAAATAGACAAAGGAAAAGCTTTCTTATAACCAGAACTCATGGCTGGAGAAAGAATGCTGAGGCCAGAAGCACTAACTCCATGAATGGTTCCCCGAAGTTTAATTTTATACTCATTCCATAATATTTCGAATTCAGGCGCATTCCTTCCCTGAAAATTTTCTTGAAATAGTGAAGAGGAAAAGCGAACAGAAGATAATGCAGATTGTTTGGCCGCTTGTAATTTTTGTAAGAAAGATACTAAGTGTTTAGACTGAGATGTAAGCTCAGATCGTAACCGTTCCGAAATATACTTGTGAGATAGTGAAGCGTTTTCTGTGTTTCCTCGAATGTAGTTTGTCCATATTTTCAAAAGATCTTTGTATGATGTTGTGTATAAAAGGGGAGAAGTGATGGTAGAGAAAATAGAGGGGGAGAACTTTGCTTTTTTTGTTAAAAACGCATTTAAAGGATTTTGAAGAGTAGAAACGATGTCTGCAATAGATAGAGAAATGATTTTTTCTTCTTGTGGATAAGAGACTGGTGGGTCGTAGTTGATGAAAATATCGGCTTGTTTTCTAGGAGAGTAAAAGGCTTTTGCTAACTCAAAATGATAGGTCATGGAAGAGTGTAATGGGAGCCTCTCTTTAAAGTTTTCTTTTGAAAACGGTTGGGTTGGGATGGTCTGCATAGGAGTGTGGGAAGCTTCCGCAATCCATTCAACAGCCGGAAGAGGTGCTTCGGGACATTCTCCTGATGAGGAAAAACTAATGTGTAAGCTTTCCTTTGTTGAGGTTATTATTTCTAAGAATAAGCTGTTCTTATCGTCGTTATTGTTGCTATCTTCGTCTAACTTTATTAGGTCTAATGAAAACGAATCCTCTTCTTTAGAAGTTTGTGAGGAGGAGGCTCCTAATACAAAAGTATGCGTAGATGGAATGGAAGCTAAAGTTTGGATGGGACCGACTAGAAGCTTTCCTTGATGTAAGGCTGGTTCTTGATGGAAACATTCTACAAAGTGGAGACAAAAGTCAAAAAAGAAAAACAAGGAACAAGAAAGGTCTTTGTAGGAGGCTAAATTTTTTTTAAGTTTGTCAACGAGGAATTGTTCCTCATTTTCTAAAAGGAAGATATCTTCCATCAAAGAAAAAATCTTTTCAGTAAAATCTTGTATAGATGCTTCTTTCTCTAAAAGATTCTCTTCTACAAGGCTATGTAATCGGTACAAGGTTAAAGCCATTTCTCCCAAAAGTTCTGGACAGACAGCTTTACCAGTTGTTTCTGAAAAGGGGTAGTTATCGATAATAGCATCTGCCAAAGAATTTAGATGAGATCCTTTTTTCCTTTCGGATATCGGGATTTGGTAAAAAATCTTGTCTATAGTTGATAATTGAGTTTCGAGATCTTCTTTATAGTCAACTCTCCGCATATCTGGATGGGAGAATAGCTTGTGTAGATTTGGTAAACTTCCTCTAGATAGGATCAGGGAAGAAATTATACGAATTTTATTTTGCAAGCGTTCCCCTGAGGAGGAAATTACACCTCTAATAGACAACGGAATGTGCGGGGAAAAAATAGAGCGAATAATAGGAGCATAATCTTTGATCTTTTTACAAAGAATTCGAATGTCTTTTAAGGAGGTTCCAGAAAGAATAAGAGTAGAAATTTTACAAAAAACTGCTTGTACCTCTCTTACTAGAGATGGGGCTTTGCTTATAGTGATGCTAGAAGCTTTTTGAGAGAATTCTTTTTTAGAGCTTTCTTTTAGCTGAAAGATGTCGCTTTTTAATAATTCAAAAGAAGAGTCTTCCTTAGGCGGGAAAAAATGCTCTGTTGATGAAAAATTTTTATCTACGAAGAAATTTAAAGCAGATCTGCAGGAGAAGGAGAGGTTGGCTAAAAGGGAATTTCTATTGCTGAAAACATAGTTTTCCCATGATGAAAGAGCCTTTGTTGAGGCTTTTTCTATATGGCGTTCTAAATATTTATCTATGAAGTTATCAGAAATCATGTCTCCAAAATATTCTTTAGTGGGCAACAAAACGTAGAAATATACCGGGATTTGAGCAGAAATTTCTGACAGAAAGGAAAGCATGTGCAGAGGGAGGCCAGAAAGGGTAAAAACAAAAAGAGATAGGTTGCTGTCTTTCAGGCGGCCTTGCGTCCGAATTTCTTGCATAATATTGGTGGGGCTTACAAAATGGGAGCAGACTTTTTCAAAAAACAATTGGTAATAATTGTTAGCGCCTCCTATGGGCTGGTGGTTTAAGTAGTACTTTCTAAAGGCCTGGGCTAGAGAGAGTGTAAAGTTAAAGGGTATTTTGCTTTTTAGCTGTTGAAAAAAGTCTGTAAAGATAGGGTTTTCTGTGTTTTCTCTGATTTTCTCATGCAGCCATAGGGGGAGTGTGGGAAAATCAGGGAATTCGGAGTTTTTTTGGCAGAACTCCGTGTACAGGAATTTGATAAAAGCTTCGGGAGAAGTCAGAAATCTGGAGCCTAAAACGGTGTGATTCGGGGATGCAGAAAGAAGTTCGTTTTGAACCCAATTACAGATTTCTATAGTCGGTACGAGAATCCGTCTTCTGGAAAATGGGGTTTGCTTTGTAGAGAATAAGTCTATAGAAAGCTTCGCTAACAGGTGATGGAGAGAGTTACTAAAAAAAACATTATTTTCTTTGTGAGACATGAAAACATCCAGAGAGATATCTTTTAAAGCTTTAGTTACGACTCATTTTCTTACAGTATTAAACGATAACCTGTACAAGTTTCTTTTAGTCTTTTTCCTTGTGAAGGACAAGACTCCTCAAGAGAGTACGAAGATACTGTCCATAGTCAGCTTCTGTTTTGCTTTACCGTTTCTTTTATTAGCTCCTTTTGCGGGATCTTTAGCGGATAGGTTTAAAAAAAGAAATATCATCTTGTTTACCCGAGCCGTAGAGGTTTTCTGCGCCTGCCTCGGGACTTTCTTATTTTATATTCAGTCCGAATGGGGTGGGTATTTAGTATTGATTTTAATGGCTTCCCACACGGCCATTTTTGGTCCAGCAAAGCTCGGTATATTACCAGAAATTTTGCCTACAGAGCAACTATCTCGTGCCAATGGCATTATGGCCGCTGCAACGTATTCTGCTAGCATTTTGGGCTCTTGCTTGGCCTCTGTGTTTTGTGGAATTACTGGGGGAAGTGGGGTTGAAAAATATGTTTTTATAAGCTCTTTTTGTGTGATTTTTTCTTTGGTAGGAGCGCTCATAGCCTTCTACATAGCTAGAAGTCGTGTAGATAATAAAAATCAAAAAATTCAGCTGTTTAATTTTAAGGAAATTTGGATAACTCTGAGAGCTACGACATCCATTCGCTACTTGACTTCTGCGATCTTTTTAGGTTCTTTCTTTCTCCTCATGGGAGCTTATGTACAATTGGAAATTGTTCCCTTCGTTCAGTTCGATTTGGGTTTGCCTGAACATTACGGGGGATTTCTGTTTCCTATGGTTGCTATAGGTGTTGGCTTAGGCTCATACTTGGCTGGGGTTGTTTCCGGGAAAAACATAGAGTTGGCTTACACTCCTCTAGCTGGCGTAGGTATAGGATTTTTCCTAATGGGGCTGCATTTCTCTTCTACGCTTTTTTCTTTGATAGGTTGTCTATTTCTCCTTGGTGTTTTCGGAGGTTTTTATCAAGTTCCCCTGCACGCTTATGTTCAGTACGTCAGTCCAGAACATAAGCGAGGGAGGATTCTTGCTGCTAATAATTTCTTAGACTTTTTTGGAGTCTTGTTGACTTCCTTTGTTTTGTGGTTTTTAGGGAATGTTTTGCAACTAGACCCAGGAAAAAGCTTCGCTTTTATTGGTTGGATTGTTTCTCTTTTGAGTTTGGGATACCTCTTCTTTTGGAGAGAGATTTTATACAGACTGTTTTGTGACGTTTTCTTGCGGCGCCATTTTATAAAACACTTTCG
Source organism: Chlamydiifrater phoenicopteri (assembly GCF_902807005.1). Lineage (NCBI taxonomy): Bacteria > Pseudomonadati > Chlamydiota > Chlamydiia > Chlamydiales > Chlamydiaceae > Chlamydiifrater > Chlamydiifrater phoenicopteri. The sequence continues at coordinate 985,769 of NZ_LR777658.1, read as the reverse complement.
TTTACAAGTGGCTCCCAAATCTTGTTTTCTTTGCCAAGTTGATGACGAAAGGGAGTTAAACAAAGTTTTAGCGCTACTTCCTAGAGTAACTCGAGTCATGCCAGTGATTTTTAAAGAAGAGCTAGCTTCGCGAATATTTTCTTTCTGTTTCTCTGTTATCAGAGCTAATTTATCCTCTGAAGAGTCTAAGGCTTCTTTTAGTTTGGCTTTGTGTCAAACGATCAGTTCTATTCGAGAGGGGTTAGAAAGGGGCGAGAGTGTATGCATTCTTTGTGTTGGAAGGGCTGAAAAGACTTTGGAAACCCTGCATTCTTTGTTGAAAGAGAATGATCTCACTGCACAAAATCTTGCTTTGAGAGCCAATGATCATAACAAATTCTTTTTGGATCTAGACATTTAAAAGAAAGCATCTTTTTTAAAAGATCGGCAGAGTGGAGGGTTACGCGGCCTAAAGCGCCCCTCCTCTTGTCTACTAGTGCGATATCACCTAATTAGGAAGGAGGGGATTTCTAAGCTATACAGAACACCCGCAGCAATCTATGGAGGAAGAAGTGTTTTTAGAAGCCCTCGTTTTTTCTAGATGAGCTCTTCTAAAAGGCTTGTTTCCTCTGCTTTCATCAAAGCTCCGTATCCTTGGAGATTTCTGACAAGACTCGCTACAACATCCCTTGGATTTTTGAATGCAATCCGGGCAACTTAGAAACAGCAAATTACAATCCACGTTTGCACAGTTATAATAGGTGTCGCTAGGCCTATTACAGGAAGAACATTGGACGATGGGCTCTCTAGGAGGAGCTTTTTCGTCAATGGGAACGGCAAGTCGGTCATCAAAAACAAAAAGCTTTCCTTTCCACTTGTCGTCGCCAATTTGATTTCCATAAGCAATGACTCCGCCATCCAGCTGATACACTTCCTTGAAACCCTTGTCTTTAAGCAAAGAGGAATACAATTCACAGCGAATGCCCCCAGTGCAGTACATCATCACAGGAGTTGTTGCCGGATCGTACTCTTTAGAAAGCCTGTCTGCGTACTCAGGGAACTCTCTAAAAGTTGTAATGTCCGGTAGAACGGCGTTCTCAAAGTGCCCAATTTTAGTTTCATAGTTATTGCGAACATCTAAGATCAGAAATCTCGGATCATCCAACATTTCTTTCCATTTAGCAGGGGAAACATGCCCACCTCCTTTGGAGGGGTCCACCTGACACCCAAGAGCAACCAACTCTTTTCTGTATTTAACAGTTACCCGAGGGAAAATGTTTTCTTTAATATGATGAATTTTAAATTTTATTGCCGAGAAAGCCGGGCGTTCCCTGAGCCAAGCCATGTAAGATTCTGCATCTGGCAAAAACCCACTAAACTGGCCGTTAATACCCTCTTCCGAGATATAGATCCGACAGCTAACGTCCATTTTCTGAAAAAGCTCCTTGTGTAAAGCTATTTCTAGATGAGGATCGCTTACTTCAGTAAACAAATAATAAGCTAAAGCATAATAATCTTTTTTCATGGGGAAAACCCTACCAGAAAGAGGAAAATAATTCCATTGTAGAAAATTCCCTTCGAGTAATAGAATGATGCACTAACTCGTATTTTTTGATCATTCGATATAGAACGCCGCAGGCGAATCAGGCCAGCGGCAAGAACTTTAAGGTGGATAATGGCTCGATATTGTGGTCCTAAGAACAGAATAGCTCGTCGCTTCGGAGCGAACATTTTTGGTAGAAGCCGCAATCCTCTCTTGCGAAAAGCGAACCCTCCTGGGCAGCACGGAGCTCAAAGAAGAAAGAAGTCTGAATATGGAGCTCAGCTGGAAGAAAAACAAAAGTTAAAGGCATGCTACGGCATGGTCATGGAGAGACAGTTGGTCAAAGCTTTCAAAGAAGCTGAAAGGAAAAACGGAAATACTGCTCAGCTATTTCTAGAAAGGTTCGAGTGCCGGTTGGACAACCTGGTTTACAGGATGGGATTTGCTAAGACAATCTTTGCAGCACAGCAGCTGGTTTCTCACGGACATGTTTTGGTCAACGGGAAGAGGGTTGATAGGAGATCGTTTTTTGTGCGCCCCGGAATGGAGATCACCTTGGGAGAAAAATCTAAGCGGATGAAGATGGTATGCGAAGCTTTGGAAGCTAAAGACGAGTCTTCGCTGCCTTCGTACATATCCTTGGATAAGTCCAAGTGTAAAGGGGTGTTAGTGTCTTCTCCTGAGGCTGATCAGGTGGAGGGGCAGCTTCCTTTGCCCATCAACGTTCCGTTAATCTGTGAGTTCTTGTCTCACAGAACTTAAAAAGATATTAACTATGTCTTTTTAAGAGAGAAGAAGGCTTGCCTGGTGTTATCAAGCAAGCCCTTTGAGTACTCGGATCTCTTTCTCCCAAAGATCTGGCCCGCCAGGGGTTTCTAAGTATTTAGGAATAAACCGAGTCTTTGGGTTTTTCATTAAAAATTCAAAGCATTTTAGCCCTATACACCCTTCTCCCAGAGGAGCGTGGCGGTCCTTGTTTTTGCCGCAAGGGAAGACAGAGTCATTTAAATGGAATGCTCGGAGATAGGAAAGACCTATGGTGGAGTCAAAATGGTTTAGTACGGAATCCCACCCCTCAAAGGTTGATATATCGTACCCAGCAGCAAAAATATGACAGGTGTCCAGACAAATTCCTACAGGGATGACGCTTTTTAGTCCATCTATAAGGTAGGCTAGTTCTTCGAAAGAACTGCCGACCAAAGAACCTTGCCCTGCCGTAGTTTCCAGTAAAACCATTAAAGGAGGAGATTGCTCAAATAAAGGTGCTGTTAAAAGAAAACTTTGGATAATAGTGTCAAGACATTGCTCTTTAGAAGAATCTAAGGCTGCACCCGGATGAAAATTGACAAAACTAATTCCTAAAGAAACACAGTCCTGAATTTCCTGGTACAAACATTCACGACTTTTTGCTAAAGTCTCACAATTTGGAGAGCCTGGGTTGATTAGGTAACTGGCGTGGCTCATAAGATAGGTTAAGTTTGATTGCTTCTTAACTTGGTAAAATTCTGCAATGGCTTCTTTTGTTAAAGGCTTTCTTCGCCATTGCCTTTGATTCGCTGTGAATAACTGAACAGTGGACGCGCCTATTTCTTGGCCTTCTATGAGAGCGTTGTGCAGCCCTCCCGCTGTTGACGTATGAGCTCCTAAGAGAATTTCATCTGGGTGTGCGAGTACTTCCATGATTAAATAAAATAATGCGATTCATTCGAAGTATATAAGGAGATAAAAATATTAATGAATAAGAAAGATGGGCAAAAGTCTGTAGCAGGAGCTGTTTTTAATGTCCTTTCCGGAACTTTGTTTAGTAGAGTTACAGGAATGGCAAGAGAAATAGTTATGGCAACGTATTTTGGAGCAGATCCCTTAGTGGCCACTTTCTGGATCTCTTTTCGAATGATTTTCATGCTCAGAAAAGTTTTAGGAGGAAACGTCCTAGGAACCGCTTTTATTCCATATTTCGAATATTTAAGGTCTCAAGATCCCAACAGAGCAGCCTTCTTCTTTCGAAGGTTCTTCAAGTTTTTTGTCAGTTTTTCTGTTTCCTTCACACTTTTAATAGAAGTTGGATTGTTTCACCGATATCGAGCACTTAATTATTCTTCGGATGTTCTTTTGCTAACGATGATTATGTTGCCTGCAGGGATATTCCTTTTGTTCTATACCGTGAACGCAGCCCTACTTCATTGTGAGAAAAAATTTCTTGGCGTTGGGCTGGCTCCTTCCCTTGTAAATTTACTTTGGATCGCCTCTGTAATCATTAATCGTAATGTGCCGCCTAGAGTAGGGATCATTCGAATTGCTATAATCATCACTTGTGGCTTTGTCTTAGAATGGTTTGTGACGGTTCCTGGAGTGCAAAAGTTTTTATCTCAATGGAAAACAAGACCACAAAAAATCGATAGCATTAAGAAAGTGCTAGCACCTTTGTCGTTAGGTCTACTAAATAGCGCAGTCTTTCAAATCAACACAATGAGCGATATGTTCATTGCAAAATATATCAATCCTATAGGTCCTTTATATCTTTGGTATGCAGCACGTATACAGCAACTGCCTATCCATCTTTTTGGTTTGGGCGTGTTTACTGTTTTGTTACCAGCAATTTCACGCTGTGTGCAGAAAAAAGATGATGAAAAAGGCTCCGAGCTTCTTTCCTTTGCTCTTAACTTGACTATATCAGTAATGATCATCATGACTACAGGGCTGTTTTTATTAGCCTTGCCTGGGGTTAGGATGTTGTATGAACACGGACAGTTTTCCAAAGATGCTGTGCAGGCAATAGTCAAAGTTCTTTGGGGATACGGAGGAAGCATTATTCCTATGGCATTAAGCGCGCTGGTTTCTGTGCTGTTTTACGCTGATAGGAAATATACCGTACCGCTGCTTATAGGTGTGGTTACAGCTCTATCCAATATTTGTTTAAGCTTTTTCTTTGGGAATTTCTTCCACAATGTGTATGGGGTGTCCTTGGCTACTTCCATAGTTTCTTGGGTGCAGTTATATCTTTTATGGACGTACTCCGGGAAAAGACTTGACGCATACAAGGGGATACTTTCTGCAACGTTCTCTAGAGCGCTTAAAGTGCTTTTTACTACATTAGTAGCAGCCTTAGTGACTGTAGGAATAAACTTCCTTACCCATACCACAAATGTGATTTGGGTTCACTCATTAACGTCCAAAGAAGCTTTTTCTATTTCCGCAGTATACTCTCAGTGCTTTGCTTTTTGTTCTGAAAGCGGCATTTTCTTGGCTTTTTTGTTTATATTTGCCAAACTCTTCGGGACTGAGGATCTTCTCAATTTGACTTCTTTCGATTACTGGAGAGGTCAGGGAGGGGTTTTGCGGCGAAATGAGCAATTGGTAGAAGAGCAGGAAAGTTAGGAAATCCTTTTCTTTCCTTGGTCAGCCGCTCTTTCGTCATTTTTTAAGACTTTTCCTCCATTGACTTTTGGGTTGTTGCAAGAACCTCTTTGCGAAAAGACTGTCCTGTATCGCTTACGGCGTCTTGATAGATAAATACCTATTTGTGGAGAGTTATGAGGAAAAACTTTTTATGCTTTCTTCTTGGAAGTAGTCTTCTAGGAAGTTCTTTTTCGGCCCTTGCTTCTGATCAGTTTACAACAGCTTCAAGAAAAACAAAAGATAGTGCAGCGGTTTCTTGGAGCGATGTTCAGGAATACATGACCAAGCGAGGCTATGTAGAAACTAGAGGTCGGGGAGGTGTCTTAAGATTAGCTGGCGACGTTCGAGCTCGTTGGATATATGCTAGAGAAGATTTGAAAAAAGAGGAAGACACATTTGTAGATACAAAAACGCCTTTACCTATCAATCGTTATCGTAGCGAATTTAACATGTATGTTAGCTACCAAGCAGAAAATAATTGGATGTCATCCAAAATGCGTTGGGCAGCGGTTGCTGGCGGAGAGAATACGGCAGCAGGTGTCGACATAGATAGGGCCTTTATTGGTTATCGTTTGTTTAGAAATCCTGCAACTAAGTCGGATTTTTTCATTGAGATCGGAAGATCTGGATTGGGGGATATGTTTGAATCCGAAGTGCAATTTTCCAGTCAATTTGACGGAGTGCACGTATACTGCTCTAGACGAATTGCAAAAGCTTTACCATGGAATGTTATTATTCATGGAGGACCATTTGTAGTGAATATGGCTACAAAGCATTATGCTTGGGTAGCAGAAGGTATTTTGAGTAATCTTCCTGCAAATTTCTTGATGAAGTATAGCATTATTGATTGGAATTCCTTTAAGCCTGAAACGTTTAGTGATTCTTTTCCAAAGAGTTCGGCGAAACCTTCGGCTTTACCTCAGAAATATGAGTATCTTGTCGGTCAGTTCCTCCTAGGAAATAGATCCTCGTTGCCTTGGGGAAAAAAGAAGCGAAAGTCTATATATCTTTATGGAGCAGTCTTAACAAACTATTTAGCAAAAGCTACTGAAACAACACTAAATAAAAAAGAAAATTTTGCTTGGTTTGTCGGAGGAACTTTAGGTTCTTTGCGTCAAGCAGGAGATTGGTCTGTTACTGTTCGTTACGAAGTCGTTGAAGCTTTGGCGGTTCCGGAAATAGACGTGTCTGGAATAGGTAGAGGAAACAGTCTCAAGTATTGGTTTGCTCAAGCTATAGCAGGAAACTATGAGCCTAAAGATGCTAATGGGTTTACTAACTACAAAGGTGTTTCAGGCTTGTTTACTTTTGGGCTCACAAACTCCTTATCTTTCAGAGCTTATGGCGCTTATTCCAGGCCGGAAAACAATAAGCTGGGAACAGATTTCACGTATAGGAAGTTTGATGTAGGTTTAATTTCCGCCTTCTAATTTCTTTTCTTTATAAAGGCCCTTTAAAAGGGCCTTTTCTTTTTTAATTTATTCGGTTTTATTAATAGGATAATTTTTTCTTTGTTTGTAATAAAATAGAGAAAAAGAATTACTATTTTTTGGTGTTTTCCTATGGTTAATCCTATTAGTCCTTCCGATGAACCAGAACCTATCTTGGGCCCTGATTTATCCAATCTCTCTGAAGCTCAAAATCAAAGCCTTGCAGGAGTAGGAAAATCTTCTCCATCAGGAAACACCGAAGAAGTCACTTCCGGAGCTTTTGATACGTTAAGCCGTATTTCCGGAGCTCGATCAGCATTAAGTTCTTTGTTGGATAAGTTGTCCGTTGCTTCTGGGGGAGCGCAGAAAACAGCTCCTAGCGTGTTGGCGGAAACTACTGGGACTGGAAGTGTTAGAGAGCTAACGGAAGAAGAAGCTAAAGCTCAATTTGAAGAAAAATACAACGCAGCAATATCTGATTTTAATGGTTTTAAAAACGCCTCAACCTTAGAAGAAGCTCAGAATAAAGCGTCTAGCATAGAAGCTTTAGTAGATGAGGCTAAAAATTTAGCCACTCAAATTACAGATGGGTCCATGAATGACAAGTTAGAAGAGCTAGAAGCCAGACAGTCGACAATACAAGAAATGATGGGCTACATCACCAAAATGGATGAGCTTGCAACCAAAACAGAGGCACTTATAGGACAAGTTCAAACAGCAACTACTATAGATGTGGCTAATAATGCTGTAGTAGATGCTTCATTAAATTCTGCAGCAGCTGCAGAGATTATGAAGAAAGCCGAAGCAATGGCAGACTTTAGCTCAAACCAACCACCTATCTTATCTCAGGATAAAAGCAGAGTAGATTCCGCGGCATCTAGAGTAGTTGAGTCTTCTAAAAATATACAAGCAGCAGCTGATGCTGTGGAGGAAGCAGAGACTATTTTGAGAGAAACGCAAGCGAATGCTTCTCCAAGTAAGATAAGTTCTAGCATAGAAGCTGTGGAGAAGTTAAAAGACCAAGTACAAACAATTATAGATGGTGGGGATAAATCTCCTGCTGTTCTGGACGCTCTTAATAGAATAAACGGAGTGCTGTCTAGCCTGGAAGAGCTTCAAAATCAATATGATGAGATCACATCCGGAATTGTCACTGGCGGCTCTGGAGGTGGTGCTGGAAGCACCCAAAATAAAGCCAGCAGTGTGGGAGAAAAAAGGGTTGGGTTTTTATTAGACGCTGCAGATAGCCAAACAGCCTCGATTATCATGGACGGGTTTAGAAAAATGATAGACTTATTCCATGAAGATAATCCAGATGTTCAGCCTACTTTACGCGGTGTTATAGATAAGTTAAATGAGGCAGAAAACAAAGCTACGAAAGATCCTGCTTTTTCTGCGTTGGATAAAAGTGGCGCTATCGATGCAATGAAGGCGGCTGTGGCGAAATCTGCAACAGCAGAAGCTCAGGCTGCTGCTATGGGTGCCATAGCTCAAGCTGCTGCTGCTATGGGAGGCGTTTCTCCCGTTCAAGCTGCTCAGATAGGAGCAGGTGTTGCTGGAGTGTCGGCCATTTCATCAAGTCCCTCGTCGCTATCTTCTGGCTATGATTCCTTTTCTAGGTTGAATGAGAGTTATGCTAGCACGTCTTCTGAAACGCGTCAGTTGATAGATTCTGCGGCATCAAGAGCTCTTGAAAGACCTCTTCTAGATGATAACGCTAGGAGAAATGCTGAGCAAGCTTTGAGTCGTTCAGAAGACTCGAACAGTCGTATGACAAGGGATATGCTGGCATACACCGAGAATGCGGGAACATTATTTGGAGCTTTGAGTGCTTATGAAAGTTTGGCCCAAATGATTAAAGAGAATCCTAATGCGAACTTAGAAGAGATAAAGCAAAAACTAACTGCAGAGGTTTCCAAAGCACCTAAGTATGAGTATCCTCATATGCAGCTACCTAAAGAAGGAGCGCAGAAGTTCATCCAAGGTTTGACTGAAGACTTTGTTGAAGGAACAAAACAAGATCTTGAAAAGAGTATGAATCAATTCAAATCTCAACCCATGTTTGTCCAGCAGTTCTTAGTTAACGTAGCTTCGTTTATAGTTCCAAAGTAGTATTGGCTGGAAGAGTTTATTGTTAGCGGCTTTCTGACTAAGAAAAAAGACCTCTTTTAAGAGGTCTTTTTTTACTTTCAGGTTCTTGTTGTAAAGCGGCTTTACTTGCCTCTATTCATAAATTTGGCCACAAAGAGCTGTAATAATAGCGTTCCAAACCTGAAGGGCAGAAGAAACAACCGTCCATTCTTGTTGGATACCGGTCATCTGATTTTGGAGATTCAATTGCTGGGTTTGGCTTTGTGTTGTGTAATTTTGTTGGTCAGACTGTATTTGGGTAAATATGGGGCCAAGACCTCCAGTTATAGCAACTTCGTTGTAACCATTAGTTACGAATCCTTCTAACGAAGCTAAAGAGGGCATCCAATCTTTGGAAGCCGTAATTTTAAATAAATCGTCTCTTTGTTTGTTTTGATCATCCTTTTGGAGCTCTGGGGTAATATTTAAACTGGTTAGCAATGTGTCCAGAAAAATAAGCTGAGTAATAGTTGTCGATAACATAAATAGATATTGTGCTGTGGTTGCCGTCATCTCATCTCTTTGAGCCTCGGTAACTCCAGGAAATTTTTCGATTTTTGACAAAACTTCTTCTGCCAATTTTAGGGCCTGCTTGCACCTTGCAACATCTCTAGAAATATTTTCTCTTTCTGTCGCTCTGGCAATTACTGTTTCGTAGTAATTTCCTGCGAAAAGATCTTCTCCTTCTTTGCTCTGTATTAGATAAGAAGAAAGATTGTAGTAAACAGCAGAGGTAGAGAAGTCGCTAGTTATTTGTAATAGGGAGTTTAAGGAATTAGAAGCTGTATTATTAAAGTTGATCTCTTTAACTAATGGATCCAAGAGGATCTTTTGGCGAGGTAGTTGAGAGTTCATGACCATGGACCAAAAGGCTGCGCCCAAATTAGTTCCATAGGATTCTATGGTAGTTTCTATAGATTCGCAACGTTCTTCTAAGAATTTGGCTTTATCTGGAGTGAGTTCTGCTAGTTTTTTTTGCAGGTCTGATATTTCTGTTTGTAGTTTTTTTAAATATGTGTCAGATTCTTCGTTAAATTGTTTTAAACGCTTGTTAAGTTCATCATTCGCATTGTGGTGAGAAAAGATTGTGGTAAAGTAGTCCGCTAGTAGGTTGAATTTGGGCTGTAAAAATCCTTCAGAGGTTGTCTGGTACATGGATTGTAGATAATTAGCCGTAGTTGTTATTTCTGTCAATTGCTGGTTAATTTCTTTAAAATAAGGAAGGGTTGCGACTTCTTGAGCCTTTTTTTTCATGGTTTCTTGTAAGGCTCCGATATTAGAGGTCAGAACCGCATCATGTAGTAAATAGTCGCTCATTTCCTGGTAAATGATCATGATGGAAAGCATCGATTGAATCGTTTTTGGTGGCCAGTTTTGGGACGCAGAGCTAGATCCTAAATAGAATCCAAGAACTCCGGATTTGCCGTTTGCTGAGTTGGCATCCCATCCATCATCTTTTATAAAAGGATCTAGGATCTTTTTTTCTGCTTCTTCTAGGTAGGGATGTATTTGGGATAAATTCTTAAAAGCAGAATAAGCTTGCATTCCATAAGCTATAGTTCTAGAAGTTTGGTTACTATTAACAACCAAATCTACTAGACCGCTAATGAAGCTATTGAAGCAGCTTTTTGTTGTTTGGAAAATGGAAACCCTGCTTTCTAACAGTTTTATTTGATCCTCTACGTTACTTTTGGCAGTACTAATATTTAGTACCATAGCTTGATATGTTTGTGAGATAGTATTTCTATAGGAGGTGACGGCTGCAGGCGGTAGGTACTGCTTTAGAAGTTCTTCCGAAGGTTGGTTAGAAAGTTTATAAATTTCTTCATACTTTTCTGTTAGAGAGGACGAAGCTTGTAAATTCCAGAGTTCTTTTTGGAATGTTTGGATTTCTGGATCAGTCGCTAATGCAGGAAAATTCTGAATGGCTGTATCTAGGGCAGAAGCTATAGAGTTAAGCAGGATTCTAGCATTAACTTCTTCTAAATTATTCTGGTCGATAACATCTGGTGGTGTGTATTCTTTTGTTTTTTCTGCTATTTCTTTAGATATTTTGGCTAAGGGATCACTGATATTTTTTCTGTAAGTAGAAAGCGCTGGACTCACATGTGAATGTATGTATTGTTCAAGAAAGATATCTTTATATAGTTCTAATTGTTTAGAAATTTCTTCTTCTGAAATTCCTGCTTCCTCCAATTGTTTCCTTAGCTCATCTTGCAATTGCTGAATGACTTCAGCTTTTTGCTCCGCAAAGAAGTCTTTCATGTTAGCTTCTGTCGGAACAGAAGTTAAGGTTAAAAGTTCTTGGACCAGATCTTTTGTCCAAGATTTTGTGCTGCTTAGGGTCTCAATTTTTATGCGAGCTGCCGCTATTTCGGGCATGTGCTCAAGATCAAGGTCTTTAGTTTCTTCTAAAAACTTAGGAAAATTTGTCTTCAGTAAGGTCAATAGTTCTGGAGCATATTTGGCTTGTATTTCAGCTATTTGAGTTTGGGTTATAAGAGAATCATCTGTTTCTGGTTCCTCTGTTTTGGGAGTAGGTACAGAAGATTGTGTAGAAGATGTTGTGAAAGAATCTTTTTTAAAGATGGGTTTGTTTTTCTTATAAAAATTTTTAACGGTTTCTGCATCAAGATGTTCTATTATGCTGGCGATTCTTTTTAATCCAAATATCCCGGAGCTTACTTCTTCCATGTTTATGGCCAGGCGTGATTTTGGATTAAATCCAGAATATTTGTGATCTAATTGAATATTAAAGATGTAGGAGCCAGAGACTGTTGGAGATCGTTTTATGTTAGAAAAATTCATAATAAAAAACAAAAAGCTTTTTATTTTATTTTGTTTCTGTTTTTGTTTTTTATAAACAACAAAAATTTTTGCGAGCTCAATATTCTTAGCTTTATTGTTTTGCTTGTTTGTTTGTTTTGGTTTGTTGGTTTTGTTTTAATTTTTATTTGTTTTTAATGTTAAAATAAAGGAGTTGGCAAATCGATAGTGACTAAAACGATATATGATAAATAGTAATTTAGTTTCTTCTGATTACAAAGATTATAATTTTGAAGGGGTTCTGAGGAAAAACATTTCCAAAGAGTCTTCTAAAATTAGTAAAGTATCTTCTTTAGAAGTTATTTCTGGGAAAAAATTAGCTTTAGTTAAGATCTTACATCTAGCTAGTAGTTTTTCTAATCAAAGTAATACCCCTAACGTGTTTGAAACAAAAGGGTTTGCATCAAAACAATTTTCTCCAGAAACAATAAAGTTGCCAGAAAAGTTTCAAAAAGCTTTTGTTTTCAACTATTCTTTAAAAAGTAAAAATTCTTTTTTGCCACGTATTAAAAGTAGTCAACTAATTAATCCTGTTATTAAGAAGTTTTTGAACAAAGAAGCAAGAGGAGCCCTTGGACAAAGTGAGGCAGAAGAGGCTTTAACAGCAATTGAGACTGTTATAGCAGGTTGCTCTGGAAAAACAACTTCCGAAGAACTTAAAAAAACATTAGAGGAAATTTCTACTCAAGCGGAAGCTTTTGAAGCTAAAGAGGAAGATTTTTCTCCTCAAGATATTTTAAGTATTTGGAATCTTTCCCTGAGAACAGCAAATACTATTTGTCGAATGGGCTTGCCTGCTGCGGAGACGCTAAGGTTTATAGAACAATTAAAAACTTACGATCAACAAGAGTCTTTGAGGAAAATTTTTGCTCAGGAACGGCTAGAGGAAATGATCTCCATAGTAGAAGAATTAAGAGACGCTCTTTCAGAAGAAGATTTCCAATTTTTTGAGGAGTTTGCTTCTAAACTAGGAGAAATGGATGTAGATCAGGAATACACAGAAGAGCAAATAGATGCAATTTTAGACAGTTCTTATGAATTAGCAGATCTAATAAATGCTTCAAAACTGTCCCAGAACGATAAAATAAAATACAACCAGCGTTTAGGGAACCTTTTTGAATATCAGGTAGAACTTTTGAAAATTTGGCAAAAGTTAGGAGATTATGAGTTAGCGCTTAAAAATCAGCAGCTGAGTGTTTTCCAAGAAGCTGTAAGGCAGGTGGAGTCTTTAGTTAGTATTTTTGCTCCGGTGAATTTTAGTAGTAGTCTAGAAACTTTCTCTGCTCTGGAAGCCTCTTCTGCCTTACAAACCTTGCTATCGATAAATTCTTTGTTTGAAAGTTTGTCTGATGAACAGAAGAGATCTATTAATGAAGGGTTAAATAGCTTGATGGCCTTAGCTCCTTACCTAGGAGGTGTTTGGGCTTATTTTCTAGCATCAGCGGCTACAAAGGCTAAGCCAGGTATTACTGAAGGGGAAATGGGAGTAGCTCTTGAGAAAGGCTTAGCAAGTACAATAGATGTAGGGGTTTCTTTAATCTCAAAAGCTAAAGAGTGGGTCAGACAGGTAGCCAAAGACAGCGGTAATTTGTATGCTAATAGAGAGTTAAGGTCTGGAGAAGCTCATTTTATTGTTTATAAACCAAAAACTAATGAGACATACGGAGAGCAAAAATCAAAAATAGCTCCTAAAGCTCCGGGTGATCCTGTAGAAATTAACTTTGATTTTATGAATAGAGATGCTGGAGCTTTTCTTGGCAGTTTTGCAAGTGTTGCAGAGGAACAAAAAACCACAATAACAGAGAAGTATCAAACGTTTAACGCCTTAGCGAATACTTCTGAGCAACAAAGTAAAGAAGACATAGACTCGGATGTATTGGAGGCTCAAGCCTTGAAAACCTTGGAAGTATCTAGTTATCAAGAAAACTCCCGGATTAGAATTAGAGAGCTTAAATCGTTAGCCCTTCCATCTTCTATCGCTTCTGTTTTGATAGATCATTACATGCCCAGAGAAGTTGATTTTTTAGAAGGATTGTACAAGAAGCTTTATTATAGCAATCTAGGGTCCACTGTTGGGAATGAGATTTTGAATGCTATATCGGGCTATATCAATTCAGGAACCTTCTTTAATTTTGCTAGCTTCGTTGGTCAGCAACCTGTCGTGGGTATAAAAGACACTAATGTTTTTCCTGGGACTAAGGAAAGCGCAGAAAATCGGTTAAAGTCAGAAAAAGAGGCTGCGCAGAAGTTTGCTTTACAAACTGAGCAAGGGTTAAAAGTTTTATCAGAACAAGTTGCTATTGTTAACAATGATCCAAAAATTACGCAGGAAGAAAGGGCTTACATAATAGGGCTATTGACTAGCTATGAGAACAGCCTAAGAACTATAGCTTCCAATCTCACTACAATTTCAAATTTTTTAGATCAAATAAAGATAGAAGATAGTTCTAAAGAACAGGCTGGAACTTTTAAAGTGACTGGCCCCAATAATTGGAAAGATAATTTAAAATCTCTCGAAGAGGCCGTTGTGTCTGGGCTCCCTGGTCAAGGAGGCTTTGGGGGAATGTTTAATGTACAAGCTAAAATTCAGTCGGACCAACAATCCTTCGCAGATATGGGACAAACCTATCAATTAAATCTCCAGATGCATTTGACTGGAATGCAACAGGAGTGGACTGTTGTTGCAACGTCTTTACAGGTGCTTAATCAGATTTACTTGGGATTAGCGCGTAGTTTATTAAGGTAATACATTTTATTAATTGGGTTCATTATGTTGAATAAAACAATTTTCATTAATCCTAAAAAAGAGATAGCTATAGCTTTTCAAAAGAACACAATTAATAAGCAGTCTTTTTTAAGTGATACTATAAAGTTTGAGACTATATTACAAGAGAAGCATTTTTTAAATAAATTAGCACACGTTTTAGATGGTTTAGTAGAGAATAAAGAAACTGTTATTGCGACCTCTAATCAAGGTGTGGAAGTAACTATGGATTCAGCAATGAATGCTGTTGCTCCTTTGTCGAAAAAGAGATTTTGTGTTCCCAGGTATTATTCTAGTGCGAAACCCTCTTCTTTGAAGCCTTTACAAGAGGGTAGATATCCGGTAAAAGTTCCCCGCACTCGATCTGAGGAAGAGGTTAGCAGATTGGTGGACGATAACCAGCAGTGTCTAACTCGAGCTTTTCTAGATGGGCTAGTAGAAATTTTGCAAAAGTGCGAGCAACCTAAGCAAGATAACACAGAATTATTCTCTCAATTGTTGGAAAAAGCTAATAGCTTGAAAGAAAAAAGGGTGGGCTACACTGTTGAGGATATGATATCGACTCGAAATCTTTCTTGGGAAACAGTGGAGGCTATAGGGCGATCCGATTTAGACGAAGCGCGCAAAGTGACTTTGATGTCAGAATTATCTTTGCAATATGAAAATATTACCTTGTTAGAGGGGTCTTATGCGCGTTCTAGAGCAAGGGAACTGTTACGTCTTTTATCTGAGATTAAAGAGCGCTTAGAAGCGGAAGAATACAGCATATTCGCTGAAATAGAAAGGAAAATATTTGCAATAGATAATCAGGTGGAGAACTATTCTTCAGAGGACATAGAGAACGTTTTGCTCTACACGTTAGAGTTTTCTGAAACTATCAACCGTTCAGCCTTACCTAGAGGAGACAAAATAGATTACAATAGGAAGGTCATGACGGTATATAATGAGCAAGTAGAGTCCTTAGAGGTCTACCAAAAAGTAGTGGAGGCTAGTATAGCTGCTAGGGAGCATCAATTAGAAATTTTCCGACAAGTAACGAATCAAACGGCAGCTTTTTTTGGGTTGTTTGCTCCTATAAACTTAACAAACAGCATATCAGATTTCACTGCTAGTGGAGCTTCTGCTGCTTTGCAGGCATTGTTTGCAATAGACTCCATGTTTTCGTATCTAAGTGAGGAACAAAAAAGCCTAGTGAATAATGCTTTTAACGAAGCATTTTCTTTAAGTTCCACGGCCATAAATCCTAGGATAGATTCTGAAAATGGAATCTCAGGAGAGGGTTTGGGTAACACGGATTTTCCTTGGTATATAGCTATTGTTTGGACATATTTTTTGGCCTCGAATGCTATAGCAAAGAATCCTTCTATATCGCAAACAGCTGTTAATACTGCCGTGAAAACTGGGGTTGGGGATTTTCAAGATTCTGGTTTTGACATGCTTAAAGCTGTCAAGGGTGTGGTTGAAAAAATAGCTTTAGAGGCTGATAGAAGCCTTTTTGCGGATAAAGTTTTGGGTAATGGTGTTGCTGTTTTACCTAATAAAGCGGAGTACACAGTTTATTCTCAGGGATCGGATAATTCTACGGTTACAATTAATTTTACTCTAATGGATATTGGAGGGACTTTCCTAAGCAATTGGAATGGCTTATTTCAGAATGCAAAGAATGAAATTGCTCAAAAATACTTTAGGTTTAAAGGGTTGTCTCACATTAATTTTACAGAAGAAGAAAATAAACTTTCTATATCTCGAGAGAACTTGAAGGAGCTTGCTTCTTTGGAGCAAAATGTTTATGTAAGCGGTCTGGTTGCAAAAACTGGAGAATTACAGGCTCTAGCCCTGCCTTCAGCTGTTGCTACGGTTTTAATAGATCATTACATGCCTAGAGAAGTTGATTTTTTGAATGATGCTTATTCGCAGCTGTACTTTAGTAACTTTGCCTCCACAGTCGGTAATGCCATTTTGGAGGTTATAGCAAGTTTTGTAAATTCTGCGACCTATTTTAATTTTGCCAGTTACATTGGACAAAAACCTGCCGTAGGGACCGAAGGCAAGGATATTTATCCAGGTAATTTTGAAACAGCCGAAAGAAAGTTGAGAGAAGAACGCTTGCAAGCTACTTTGTTTTTGCAAAAGACAGAGGCTGGGCTAGAAGAAATAGAGAAGCAACTTGCTATCGTAGATGCTGATGAGAAAATTTCTCTGACTCAAAGAACTCAGCTTAGAGATATGTTAACCAGTTATGCTATCAGTCTGAGAGGAATAGCCAATAATTTGGTTACAGTGTCTAATTTCTTGAGTCAAATAACGGTTTCTAAAGCGGGAGAAAAAGAATTACCTGGAACATTTCAAGTGAAGGGCCCAGATTCTCAATGGCAGAATAATTTGGAAAATATGGAAGAAGCTGTAGTGTCTGGGTTTTCTGGACAAATTCTCCCTAACGGGATGTTTTCCTTACATGCTTTGGTGCAATCGGATCAACAATCTTTTGCGGATATGGGACAAAACCATCAATTGAATCTTCAGATGCATTTGACTGGAATGCAGCAGGAGTGGACAGTGATCTCAACTTCGTTGCAGATACTGAATCAAGTCTATTTAGGTCTGGTTCGGAGTTTGTTAGGGTAGTTTTGGCACGGTAATCGCTTGTCTCCTTAATTGAAAAATTAAGGAGATTTTATGAATAGAGATTTTTCCAAAATTAATAAACGTTTAGCAGAATTAGAATTTGTTAATGATCAGTTGTTTGCAGAATTGCAATACATAGATCAGTTGCTGTATTCTGTGGGTTTTCCAAAGGGTCTAAAAACAATCAAAGATGTTGCCCATGAAGTGTTAGCAGAAGACGAATTTCCAGAATCTTGTTAAACTGCAGGGGTGGCAGCTAAAGTTTTATCTTAAATCATGCGATTCCCCGAAGAACATTTAGACAAAAAATTCGTACATAGACCGAAAGTCCCATTTATTACGGAAAGTACAAAGAAGGGGTTAAGGTGGAAGACTGTTGGGTACCTGCTCTCCCTTAAGCAAGGAAGGAGGATGCTCTACCGGATGGCTCTTCAGCCAAGAGCTTTACTTCGATTGATGTGGGCTTTGTTTACGCCAAGGAGAAATGTTTTTCGAAAGGGCAACTTGTTTTTTTATAATTGTTCCTCTGTAGAAGAAATTATTCAAGAAGCAAAAAAAGATGATACTCTGCTGGTAGTTGGGTTTTCTTATTGCCAGAAAGCCAAGATGTGTCCTTTTGGTCGGTTTAATGATATTTGTTCCTATGATCCAACAAATCCTGCGTGTCAGGTATGCTCTATTGGCGGAGTCTTATCTAGAAGATCGTCAAAATACAAAGCGATTATTATTCCTACGTTCATGTATATAGCGGAGTACTTTTACCATATTCGTAAGGAAAATCCTGGGAAGAAATTACGGTTTATAATTACAGCTTGTGAACTTTCTTTAGAAATGTTTGGTGAGTATGTAGATGTCTGGGATTTAAAGGGGGTTGGAGTTAGGCTTGTTGGAAGGATATGCAACACTATGAAAGCTTTTCGATTAGCAGAGGACGGCATTAAGCCTGGGGTTACGGAGTTAGAAAAAGACGGTTTTGAAGCCTTGGTAAACGCATTACTGAGTGTAGAGGATCAATAAGAAAAAGCATCTCCTAGATAGTGCTGCCTGACAAGGGGATTTGCAATCATTTGGGAAGAAGATCCTTCAAAGAAAATTTTTCCGTCGATAATAAGGTAGCATCTGTCTGCTATAGATAAGAGCTCTTTAGCGTTGTGATCTGTTACCAGAATACCGATCCCGCGTCTTGATAACAATGTAATCAAGTATTTAACGTTTTGAATGACTAGAGGGTCTACGTTAGCAAAAGGTTCGTCTAAAAGAAGAACGCTAGGATTTAAGGCTAGGACGCAGGCGATTTCTAATCTACGTCTTTCTCCCCCTGAGAGGGTTCCTGCTTTTTTATGTAAGCAGGGGCCTAGTTGCAGATCATCTACGAGAGTATCTAACAAGTGGGATTGTTCTTTGCTGGCTTTGTAGATGATTTGGAGAATACAGATAAGGTTTTCTTTGACTGTCATTTCTTTGAAAACAGTAGGCTCTTGAGCTAGGTACCCGATTCCTAATCTAGCTCGGTAATCCATAGTTCTTTTAGTGACATTTGTATTTTTAAAAAGAATAGATCCAGAGTCGGGTCTGATAAGACCTACGGTGAGGTAGAAAGCAGTAGTTTTTCCTGCGCCATTTGGTCCCAGGAGGCCCACAATTTCTCCTGGATTTACATGAAAAGAAACATCATTAGTGACAGGTTTCTTATTATATTTTTTTACTAGATTATGGACAGATAGGACAGGCATAAGTTTTATTTGGGCATCTTGAGTAGGGATAAGGTCATAGTTTTCATTGCCCCCGTTGTTGTTGCTTTTGGTAAGGGGTATGGATCGTTAGCTTCAAAGAAACTAAATTGGCAATCATGTAAAGTTAGTTCGTAGTTCCTGTAGAGAAGTTCTCCGCTTTTACTATGGAATTTTACTGTTTTTGAGGGATCGTTAGGGTAAAAAAATCCTGAGAGTCCTGAGAGAGTTTCCCTGCAGCGAAAATCATCATGTACTTTTAGTTCTAAGCAAGATTTATCAATACTGCAAAAGAATCGCCCGGTAGCTTTTGTAATGATCTGTTTCTTAACACCTAGTTTCTTAATTTTTAGAAAAGGGGGTGGTGTTTGCCATTCATTAGGTAAGGGAGAAATTTTGTGTAAATTATCGGGGTAAAGTACTGAGACGCCCGTAAGAAATATAGCAAGTAAAAAGCTTCCTGAGCAAATTAATCCGTAGGAGATAAACTTTGTCATACTTTTACAGGTTCTAATAGAGAAGACACGCAATTGAAAAGTTGTTCCCAACCAGGCAAAAGTTCGGTTAACTGAGAGAAAGAAAGCATAGAGGCTGCATCGCTTTTAGCTGTCTCTGGAGCTGGATGAGATTCAATGAATAATCCGTTAGCTCCTGCAGCAAGAGCAGCTCTAGTTAAGGTCGGTATAAATTCTGTCTGCCCTCCGCTAGAGTTTTTTAGGGCTCCTGGCAGTTGCACAGAATGCGTTCCATCGAAAATTACTGGGAATCCACTAGTTTTCATTACTGCTATAGAGCGCATATCTGAAACAAGATTGTTATATCCGAACGAGCATCCTCTCTCAGTAAGAATGATTTTATTGTTTCCTGTAGAAAGAATTTTCTCGATAGGTCCGTCCATATCCCACGGAGATAAGAACTGTCCCTTTTTTATGTTAACGATAGCATTACTTTGCCCTGCAGCTAGGAGAATATCCGTTTGTCTACACAAAAAGGCCGGGATTTGAATGATGTCGCAAACTTCAGCCGCTTGCTCTGCTTCTTCGGGAGAGTGGACATCAGTTAAAACAGGCAAATTATGTCGTTTTTTTATTTCTGCTAAAATCTCTAGGCCTGCTTCTAATCCAACACCTCTGAATGATTGGACCGACGATCTATTGGCTTTGTCGTAGCTTGACTTGAAGATGAATTTTATTTGTGGGTAGTTTCGAAACAAAGAGGCAAGGAACGCTGCGCACTCTAGAGCATGTTCCGCACTTTCCATCACGCATGGACCGCTGATTATGGATAATGTATCTGAAGCACAAATGTCTTGAAATAAGCAGGTCATAAAATTTTCAACTTATTACTAAAGCAGTTTAGAGAAAGAATAGTTCGCGAGGTCGAGACACTCTTGCGATTGAGAATGTACGTATTTCTTTCTTTTAGTTCAAGAAGTGCCTTTTTGTAATATGAGATTTTTTAGATTTATTTTTAAGAGTAAAAAGAGAACTTAGGAAGGGTCATTAAGCGTTATTGACTTTATTATCTCAAGCAATGTACCCTTTCCTCTGTTCTCCTTCGCGAGGATTTTTTCTGGACCGATAGCTCAGTGGATAGAGCATCCGCCTTCTAAGCGGATGGTCGCAGGTTCGAATCCTGCTCGGTCCGGCTTCTATCTTTTGTCTTCGATGATTTCCAAAGAAACCTTAAGGTTGTTGCGGCTAGCAACGGATACTAGAAGAGACCGGATAGCTTTGATAGTTTTACCCTCTTTACCAATGATTTTTCCAATATCTGGTTGAGCGACTTGAAGTTCTAGAATAAGAGTGTTGGTTCCTTCTATTTCTTTGATGTGTACCGCTTCAGGTCTGTCAACGAGGTTTTTTACGATATATTCTAAAAAATCTTTCATTCGAAAATCCTATTAATTCAACTTCTGTGATAAATAATCGATTTAAAATTCTTAACTATTAATTTAATTATAAAAACTTTTTTATAAAAAATGTTTGTTTTTTTAACAAAATAAAAACGATCGACTCTTTTATTTTTGTTAAAAATAAAAAGTATTTGAAAGCAAATTACTAAAGATCGATAGAAGAAAAATATTTTTTCTTAAGAAGGAGCATATCCTCAGGAAGAGGAGCTAAAAGAGTAATAGTTGCTGCAGTGAAGGGGTGAGTGAAGGTAAGGGAGTAAGCGTGAAGGAGTTGTTGGTGGAAGCCTTCACAAAGATTTTTGGTGTTGTTTCCATAAACAGGATCTCCCAGGATGGGAGTTTTTACATGTTTGAGATGTACACGAAGTTGATGAGTGCGACCGGTCTGAGGAATCAACCGTACCAGACTGAGGTTGTTATGTGTGGCTAAAGTTTCGCAGTGAGTGATAGCTTCTTTGCCCCCAGAAGGAACTACAGCCATTTCTTGTCTTTTTATAGAATGTCTTGCTATCTGAGTGTGAATGACTTGCGTTTGCGGGCGGCCAATGCAGATAGCCAGATAAGTTTTTTGTATGGTTTTTTCTTCAAACATTTTACTGTAGATCTTTTTCGCCTGCCTAGTTTTAGCTGTAATAAGTAGACCAGAAGTATCTTTATCTAAGCGATGAACGATCCCTGGTCGCAAATGTTCCTCAGAAAACTCCTCTCGAAGTTTGTCTCCTAGTAGATGTAGCAAAGCATTAACGACAGTTCCTGTCGGGTGTCCTGGTGCGGGATGCACTACCAACCCTCTGGGTTTGTTTATGATAATGATGAGATCGTCCTCATAAACAATGTCCAAAGGAATATTTTCTGGCAGAAGTTCCAAAGGAGCTTCTTCAGGAATAGAAACAACAACTTTGTCATTAAGAAAGAGTTGCCTTCTGGGTTTAGTTTCTGGTTGTTCATTTACAGAAACCAGCCCGTTGGCAATGCATTCTTGATAGAAAGTTCTAGAGTATTCGGGATACACTAGGGAAAGAAATTTATCTAACCTTATCGGAAAAGAAATAGGAGATAACAGTGAGAGCTCTGGTTCGAGCAATAGATCATCGTCGAGATCTGCGGTTTCGCCAGAACGAGGTGTAGAGACGAGGGAGTTTCCACAAATAAAAGATAAAGTTTTACTTTTTTTCATGGGAAGCACTAAAGAGAAGAAAAAAGAGGGTTTCGCCGACGTCTCCTAGCTAGGAGCTCACCGCGCGCGGGGCCTTCGACGCTAAAGGCAACCCAAAAATGCCTTAAGATCAAGACCCAGCACCACAGGGGGGCTGTGACTGTAGTCTTGAAATTAAGGACTTGCTCTGTACATCTTACCGAACATTTCCCGAAGACTTTAGAAGAGAAAAGTTTCCGCTCAACATTCGCTAGGGTGAAGAGCTTAAATGAAGCGTTGTTTTTTTTTAATTAAAAAGTTGGATTTTCTGATTTTTTTCATGAAATAGGGGAAGATCCTTAGTTAACGAAGAGTTTTCTCTTAGAAATTTTTGGTTTAAGGACGTTTTCTCAATGATTTTTTATTTAGAAAAAATAATTAGAGAAAGACCTTTTACAAGCGGCTTAGGAGGTTATTTGAATATAAAAAAGAATTAAGAGTTTCTGTAGTTACAAAGGAGAAGTCCTTCTGTTGACAACAAAAAACAAATAGATTTTCCGCACAAGATGTTGGCATTTTTAAAGTGTTGGTGAGAAAGCTAGATACATGTCGATATAACAATTGAAAATAGTCGTGGGTGATACTAAAAGTTATGGGTTTCACTAGTAGTAAAACTTCGAAAAAGTTTTCTTGTGTGGAAAATTTTTTTGTAGAAATCACAGACATGTAGTTATCTTGGTTCAACCACAAAGCCAACTTTTTAGGGGGCATGGCGGCCAAATGTTTTTGGTACAACGGGTCAAGTTGCAGAGCCAAGAAGCTTTCGACCATAAAGAATACTAGTGATTTTTGTATGCTGAACGCATTTTTTTTGCTGCCCGCTGAGCTCTATCGGATTCTTTATGAACTGTCCCAAAGCACATGATTAATATAGACGAGTAAAATTGGTCGTACATTTTTTTCCCTTGTTCGGGACCGAACTGCTGTATCAGTGCCTGACGGAGATCTCCCAGAGTTTTGACGGGGCCGGAGAACGTTGTGTTGGTGGGTGTTAAGTATTCGGGGGCACGTTCTTTGACGGAAGATGTTTTCCCTAAGTAGGGTCCTGAAGTTGTAACGGGAGATTTTTCCATAATAAAGCTCCGCAGGCGTTGAGAAAATACTGTCTTATATAACGGAGTATATACTTAGAAAAAATTATTTTCGATTCTTATCTGATTTTGTAAAAAGAAAAACTTGAAAAGTATTAGTAGTAATTTTCTTAAACTTATTTTAAAGGCTTTATTTAGAATAAAGTTTTTTCTTTGCGGGCAGGTGTGGATGTTTCATCAAAAGATGTCAGTTTGGTTTTCCGTATTCCAAAAGCTTTATATTTGGTCATTAATTTTTTCAGATATTTGATAGTTACTTTGCGCATGTCCGTCAGCTGTTGCTCTACTGAAGTTATTGCTTTGTCTATTTGCTCCAAGTTGTTTTTTGTGTTTTGTTCATTGAAAGAAAGAATTTTTCTTATGGGTATGGAAATCAGGTAGGAAGCGTCGGCTTTAGTTGGAGGAGATGGTAACTCTTTGTGGAATGGTTGTAGAGCTTGTAGAACCTTTTCTTCAAGCAAAGAGGTTGTATCAGAAGCTCTAATGGCGTCATAAAGTTTGTGTTTAATAAAAATGTATTCCACCGTTTTTCTTAGACGAGATTGTTGTAATTCTGTCCGTTGAATTTCTAATTCTTTCTTCAATAAGTTCAGTAAATTGTCGGTATGTAATTGTAAGATCTCCGATAGAGTCGGTTCTATGGGTTTATCTTCGTAGATGACCGTTGTGTGAGGAAAGAGAGTTACCTCACATTCTGTGTGTTTGAAAAGTTTAGGGAGAAGTTCTTCTGCATAACAACCTTTTGGAAGTTTAATTTCTATTTCTGGTTTCTCTGTAGAGAAATCTTGGATGCTGTCGATTTTAAAAAGACCTCGTTTGGCCGCTTGTTCTATGGATCGAATGAGCGATTCTGTTGTGGTGTAGGGACATAATTCCTTTATTATTAACGTCTTGTTGTTGGGTATTTCTATAGAAGCTCGTAAAGTGATGGAGCCTTTTCCATCTTGGTAATTAGAGGCATCCATGATGCCTCCCGAAGGAAAGTCTGGGTAGAAACAAAATGTTTTATTTTCCAAATAGTGAATTTGAGCTTGTAGAAGCTCTGTAAAGTTGTGTGGGAAAATTTTTGTCGTCATCCCCACAGCAATACCATCAACTCCGTGCAAAAGAAGGAGAGGAATTTTTGCTGGCAAAACATCTGGTTCAGATTCGCGACCATCGTAGGATGGGTGGAAGGATATAAGATCTGTATTGAAAAGCGTTTCTTTTGCGAGCGAGGATAGTCGGGCTTCTATATAACGAGCAGCGGCGTGTGGGTCGCCTGTTAGAGGGTTTCCAAAGTTTCCTTGTGTGTCTATTAGATATCCCTTGTTAGCCAAAACGACAAGGGCTTCCACTATAGGAGCATCTCCGTGAGGGTGCAAAGCCATGGTACGCCCTGCAATGTTCGCGACCTTGTGCATTTTGTTATCATCCATGCGAAAGAGTGTCCATAACAAACGTCTTTGCACAGGCTTCAGGCCGTCTAAAACATGAGGGATAGCACGTTCGAGAATGACGTAAGAGGCATAGTGTAGAAAGTGCGTTTTAAATAGGTCTGAGACATCTTGCATGGTAGGCTCTTAAAGTTCCGCTATGAGATTTTCTATGATAAAGCGTTTACGTTTTTGGGTGTTTTTACCCATGTAAAAGTTCATGGTTTCATCAATAGTTTCTGGATTTAAAAGGGTTACAGGTGTTAAGCGAATGTCGGGTCCGATGAAGGATTTAAATTCTTTTGGAGAAATCTCTCCCAAGCCTTTAAATCGAGTGATTTCTAGGGAAGTTTTTTTCCCCAAGGTTTTGATTGTAGAATCTTTTTCCTCTTCGGAGTAGCAATAGAAAGTTTTTTCCTTGTAACGAACTTTGAATAGAGGGGTTTCCAAAATAAATAACCGATTTTCTAAAACTAGTTGTCGAAAAGTTTTTAAGAAAAAGGTGATCAAAAGATTGCGGATATGCATGCCATCAACATCGGCGTCTGTGGCCAGGACTACTTTAGCATAGCGTAGAAGGGTGGTGTCATGGAAATCTTTTATTCCTAGCGCAGAAGATAGATAGAAGAGTTCATCGTTTTTGTAGACTTGCCCCTCTTCTAGAGAGAAAACGTTCATGGGTTTCCCTCGAAGAGAAAATACTGCCTGGGTTAACGGATTGCGAGAAGAAAGAATGGAAGCTGAAGCGGACTCTCCTTCTGTCAGAAAGATCATGGAAGATTCTCCGTACAAGGATTTGTCGCTATAGTGAAACTTACAATCTCTTAACTTAGGAATCTTATAGAGAGTTTTTTTTTGTTTATCTTTTAGTTCTTGTTTAAGAAATTGAATGTTTTTTCTAGTTTTTTCATTCAGTTTGATTCTTTCCAGAAGAATTTGGGCGCGTTCTTTATCCGCGTGTAAGAGCTTGGTTAAGGAGTCTCTAACGCGAGCAACAATAGGTGTTTTAATGTCTGTATTACCCAGTTTGTTCTTTGTTTGAGACTCAAAAATAGGTGTACGTACTTTTACTGAAAAGCATCCGGTAATGCCTTCACGAACATCGGAGCTTTGGAAATTTTTGTTAAAAAAATCGTTGATGGTTCGAGTGAGGGCCTCTTTGAAAGCAGAAAGATGTGTTCCTCCGTCAACAGTGTGCTGTCCATTAACGAAAGAAAGATAGGTCTCTGTGCTGCTGTTGGAATGGGTAAAGCAGTACTCAATATCTTGATCGGAATATGTGAATGGGGAATAAAGGTTGCTGTTACACACCTTTTCTTCTAGTAGATCGCGAAGACCGTTTTTTGAAGAAAAAATTTCTCCGTTATAGTGGAGCGTAAGGCCTCTGTGTAGATAAGCGTAGTTTTTTAGTTTGTCTCTAATAATTTCTTCCAAGAATACAGGATGATCAAAAATGGTATTGTCTGGAATGAAGGTTATCGTGGTTCCGTCAGGCTCTTTAGAAGAAGATTCTTCGGTATGAGTTAAAACTCCTTGATGAAAAAGGGCCTCAAAAGATTTTTTTTTTCGAATGGTTTTGACTGCAAAGAAAGAAGATAATGCGTTTACAGCTTTAAGACCAACGCCATTAAGACCAACAGAAAAAGAAAATACATCCTCAGTGTATTTTGCTCCCGTGTTGATTTTAGAGACACAGTCAATAACTTTTCCTTGAGGAATACCTCTACCATAATCTCGAACGACTATTTGTTGTTTCACTTTGTCTAAAGTGATGTGGATATGATTCCCATGCCCCATAATGAATTCATCAATAGCGTTATCGATGACTTCTTTAAGCAAGACATATATTCCATCATCGGTGTGTTTGCCGTTGCCGAGTCTCCCAATGTACATGCCCGCGCGCAATCGAATATGATTTAAAGAGTCCAGAGTTAAAATGTGCTTTTCTGTGTACGACGAGGTCATATAGGCTTAGGCGTCTTTTATGTTATTTTTTTTACTTTAGTTGGGTTCTTTTTTTCCTCGGGGCGCTTATAGTGTATTGGATAATTTTATAGCATCTAATTTTCTATTTCTTTATACAGCAGGACTTTCTCTGGGTTTGTTGTGGTTTTGATCGAACTTCCTGTTTAGGATAAAGAATGAGTGTCGGAGTTTTTGGCATTAATTACCGTTTAGCTTCTTCGAAGGATAGGGAAACGGTCATAGATTTTTTTTGCCGATTGAGTGAGGAGCGGAAGTTCTCTGGCTCTTCTGTGCTTCTTGTTACTTGTAATCGGGCTGAGTTATATTTTTGCACGAACGTAGAATATTCCTCTCTGCTGTCAGAATTCCAGAAGGAAATTCATTTTCTCGGGTTGAGAATGTGTTGGGAGAACAACCGTTGTACGGATGACGAAGCTCTTCCCCTTGGGTATATTCATTTTGGGCTAGATTGTTATACGCATTTGTTTAAAGTTGTTGCAGGGTGTGATAGTGTGGTTTTGGGTGAAACGGAAATCCAGGGCCAAGTGAAGCGAGCATACGCCCAAACAATAAAAAAAGGGAGGATACCGTCAGCTTTGCATTACCTTTTCCAGAAAGCGTTAAAAGAAGGAAAAGCCTTTCGATCGGGAAAAGTATTGCAAGGAGGACAGGTTACAACAGAAGCTGTGGTTTATAGTTTGTTGGAACACAAAGCCCTTGATGCAAAAATAGTTTTTGTCGGCTATTCGACAATAAATTGTAAAATAGCTTCTTTTTTTAGGAGGCATGGACGATCGAATTTTATTTTTTGTTCGGATTCCGTGTCTTCGGCAAGAAGCGTAAAAATTATTTCCAGGCGGCAGTTGTCTTTTTTTGATAATTATGAGGTAGTTGTTTTTGGGACTACTACTGATTTTTCTCAAACTCCAAATCTTTTAGAAGGGTTGTTTTCTTTTCCAGAAAGAATAATTGTGGATTTGAGTGTTCCTAGCGTTGTTTCTTTAGGTAGAGGTTCGAAAGGGGCAAAGTTTTTTGATATGGAGGTCATTAATAGTAAAATATATTCACTTTCTATGTCAAAGGAGGGACTAGAGAAAAAAAAATTAGCAGAAAAATTTTTGGCCTTGTCTGCAGAGAAATATTGGAACTTTTTTTTAGAAAGAGTTTCTGGGCAGTCTGTGGGATCTTATAATTTGACGTATGAGGAAGAGGTTGTAAGCTGTTGATAGTCTTGAATCTAATTCATCTCTTGACATATTCGTTTTCCGAAAATACCCTAACACCTGGGCGCATAGGGTTGATCTTGAGCCTGCGGGGGATTTGTTTTCTTAGTTTTTATTAATATTTAGTGGGCGCTTAGGCGCAAGTCTGGATTTTCATTAGGAGAACAATGCTCATGTAAAAAAAGCATTTTTTGGTCTTGTTATCGCAAGAGTCGTTTGTTATTTATTATTAAAAACATAAAACAGACAAAATTAAAATGCTAATAAAGACAGAAGAAATCCTTTTTAATTTTAACCTTTTTGTTGGCATAACTCAGTGTTAAGTCGAAAAAAGAAGATGGTGGTGGTTGACGAGGGGTGTTCTTTGTGTTTTTTTTGAGGAACATTTTTCTCTGCTTCTTCAGGAGCTTTGAGTCTTGAGAAGACGGCCCGATGGCGAAGCTGTATGTTGGAAAAATTGGTAAAAAGTTTAGCCCAGTATTTGGGCGTCTCTTCTGAAACGGAGCTGGATGCTGAAGGAGCTTTTGTGTTCCCCGTAGGAGAGAAGACGCGCGTGCGGGCATATCAAAATGCTGACAATAACATCGTTTTAATGGTTTCCTTTGGAACGTTAGCCGCTTCTGCAGACCAAGCAAAGGCTCACCTGGAAATGATGGTGGGTAATTTGTTTGGGAGGGAAACAGGCGGGGCAGCCCTAGGGCTAGACCCTGAGGAAAATGTCGTCTTTGTAAAGAAATTTCCTGGTGATATTTCTTACGAGGACTTTGTGCGCGGCGTGGAATCGTTTGTGAATTATTCAGAATCTTGGCGAGATAGCTTGTCATTGGCCAAAAGCGGATAGGTAAGAAAGGTATGGCGGTAAGGTTAGTAGTTAGCAAAGGACCTTTGTCTGGTATGGTCTTATCTCTTGAAGAAGGAGATAATTGGTCTATCGGGAAAGATGCAAAGCAAAGTGATATCGCTATTGAAGACTCTGGATTGGCCTCTTGCCAAGCATTGATTTATAAAGAAGGAGATGTTTATTACATCAAGAATATGGATTCTTCTAAGGAGGTCCTTGTTAATGGGGCGTCTATAGCGGAGACAGCGCCTTTAAAAGACTCTGATCTCATAGTGTTGGGAAGTAATACGTATTCGTTTTTCATTGAAAAAGAAGAAGATTTTAACGAAGCATTTTTCTTTGAATTCGGGGAAACAGAGAATGTTCCTGCTGCTCCACCTAAAGGGGCGAAAAAAGAGAGTAAAGGTTCTTCCGAGAAGAAAAGTGGAGGCCGGGGAAAGAAAAAAGAAGACAAGGCATCCGAATCCCCTCAGGAGTTTACAGAGAAAGATCAAGCGCTTTCCGAAGCGTTTCTTGCTTCAGCCAAAAATGCAGACAAACCAGAAAAAATGGTAGAGATTCCGAATAATTCAGAAAACTTAGAGGCGGATCCAAAAGGTGCCCAGCCGAAAGAACAAAAACCTGCTGAGGAGAATTCTAACAAAGAGAGTCCCAGCGGTGTAGAAGATTCTCAAGGAGATGGCGAAGGGGGCAGTCCTGAGGATAAAAAAGGAACAGGTAAAGGTAAGTTGGAAGATAATTCTGCAGCAACCCCTGTTGATCAGAAGGCAGAATCTCAGCCAAAAGAAGGTGAAGCAGAGAAAATAAAAGAGGGAGAGGCCGCTTCTAACAAGGCAAATTCTGTTGAGCAGAAACCTCTTAAAGAGGGGGAAAACGCTGTTCAGAGTGAAAAGTCTGATGTAGAGGCTGCTGCCGCCCCGGCACAAGAAGAAAAGGTAGAAGAAAATTCAGCAACACATGCTGAAGGAGAAGAGCTTGCTTCAGCCTCTGAAGAAGGGGAAAAAGAAGGCAAGCCTGCTGATCAAACTAATGGTAGTGATGGGGCTTCCGAAGAACAACAGAAAGAATCTGCGGCTCCGACAGCGGAAAACAAGCCTAAAGTGTTAGCACCTTTTGATGTTCAAGATCTTTTTGACTTTGATAAAGGAATTTTCCCAGCAGAATTGGATAGCTCTAGTGGAGATGTCACTGTAGATTTGTCTCGGCCCTCAAGATTTTTATTAAAAGTTCTTGCCGGAGCAAATATTGGTGCAGAGTTTCATCTCGATGCAGGCAAAGAGTATGTTATAGGATCTAGTGCTGATGCTTGTGATATAGTATTCGATGATACCAGCGTTTCGCATCGACACGCAAAACTTGTTGTTGGGAATGAAGGCGCGATCACTATTGAAGACCTGGGTAGTAAGAATGGAGTTGTTGTTGAGGGACGAAAGATCGAAAACAACTCATCTGTTTCGGCAAACATGGTAGTAGCTTTGGGAACGACGCTGTTTCTTTTGATAGACCAGCAAGCTCCCGCGGAGACTATCGTTGCTAGTTTTTCCCCGGAGAACTATGGGCTATTCGGCAGGCAGGATCCTGAAGTAGATCCCATGGAAGAGGCTCGTTTGGAGGAGGAGGCGGCTAAAAAGGCTACGTTGCCAACAGGGACGTTCATCCTTACGTTGTTTATTGGAGGATTAGCTATCCTGTTTGGGATAGGAACAGCATCCCTTTTCCATTCTAAAGAAGTTATCCCAATAGAGAATATAGACTTTCAAACAGATTTAGATGGGGTTACAAAACTTTTCCCTGGGGTTCGATACACCTTTAATAAAAATAATGGACAATTGTTCCTTGTTGGACATGTCAAAAATGGTATAGAAAAAAGTGAGCTGATGTACAAGATAGACGCTCTCTTTTTTGTTAAATCTATCGATGACAATGTAATAGATGATGAAGCTGTCTGGCAAGAGATGAATATTCTTCTTTCGAAGCGTCCAGAATTTAAAGGAATCTCTATGAGTTCCCCTGAGCCTGGGCGCTTTGTTCTAACGGGTTATGTTAAAACGGAAGAGCAAGCAGCTTGCCTTACCGATTACCTAAATCTGCACTTCCAGTATCTGTCTTTGTTAGACAACAGTGTTATAGTAGAAAATATCATGCTTAAATCCATAGAAGGACGTTTATTGCAGAATGGCTTTGGAAATATCCAAGTGTCTTTCATTAATGGAGAGCTCATTTTAACTGGTTACGTAAACAATAGTGAAAATGAACGTTTCCGTTCCGTTATCCAGGAATTAGGTGAAATGTCCGGTGTTCGTGTCGTTAAGAATTTCGCTGTATTGTTGCCAGCAGAAGAAGGGCTTATAGATCTCAGTCATCGGTATCCCAATCGATACCGAGTGACAGGATATTCCAAGTATGGAGATGTAAGTATTAATGTAGTGGTTAATGGAAAAATCCTTACTCGAGGAGACGTTATTGATGGTATGACGGTCACAAGCATACAACCTAGTAGCATCTTCTTAGAGAGAGACGGGTTGAAGTACAAAATTGACTACAATAAATAGCCGTTTAAATAAAAAGCTTTGTAAAAAAGGTACTGTTTTTATGTTCAATATGGAGAGCACAAAAAAAAGTGCAAAAGATAAACAAGAATCTTTTGATTTAGAAGTTACTATGAGTGACTCTACAGAAGCTCAGAAGGTGAATAATTCCGTCGGAGAGAAAGTACGAGTGCTCAACACGATGCTTCGAGAGGGTGCTGACAAAGACTCTTTCGAAAAGAAACAAACACTATTGGCGGGTTATTTAGCCCTCCAGAAAGTTCTTGGGCGAATCAACCGTAAAATTGTGTAATTGAAGGGGGCTAACTTTTATGACCAGTAGTAGCTGTACAGTCTTTAATTTTAATGAGATGTTGGACGGCATATGTAAATATGTCCAAGGGGTCCAGCAATATCTTACCGAGCTAGAGACGTCCACTCAAGGGACTGTTGATCTAGGAACAATGTTTAATCTCCAATTTCGTATGCAGATTTTGTCGCAATACGTTGAGGCGGTTTCTAACGTTCTTACTGCCGTTCATACAGAAATGATCACGATGGCAAGAGCTGTTAAAGGTAGTTAATAACATAGGAAACAGGAGGAATCGGTTATGGAAAGTTTTAAAGAAGATTTTGCGCTCTTGTTTGAGGGCGGCATGTTGGCTATGAAACAAGGAGACGAAGAAGGAGCGCGAAAAATATTTGATGCTCTCGGAGTTCTAGATCCTGAACATTACGCAAAAGATTTAGGGCAAGCTTTAATAGCTCTGCACAAAATGCAATTGAAAGAAGCTGCAGAAAAATTAGCAGCATTGCATGAGAAAGAAGGAGATAACTGGAGCATAAAGGCTTTCCTTTCTCTGACACATATGCTGATAGTTTTAGATCAAGGAAGTACTTTTGAAGTGCGTCGAGAAAGTCTTGAAAATAGCTTCCGTTTAGCAGAGAAAATTTTAGCTGAATGTGAAGTTGCTACAACAAAAGCTTTTGCGCGTTCCATCATGGATTGGCATGAAGCTTTAGCCAAGAAAAGCACTGGACCATTAAGATAGCGTTTTTGGTAGATTTGGATTCTTTAGGAGTAAAGACTCAGTATAGAGTCGGAGTAGTTGCAACATGATAGATGCGATAAAAGCTTTAACAGGGATGGATTCTGAGGAACCAGTTTCTTCAAACGAAGAAGTGGGCAAACCTTCTGCTCAGGAGGCGAACCGAAAGGACGTAAGGAGTTTCTCTCTTTCAAAGTCTACCGAAATGGCTATAGAGAAATCTGTTGTCGACAAGCCGGATCTCATGTCCCTCATTAGGGAAAGAAATTCCAGTCTTGTTGATAAAGAGTTGGAAGAGGAGCTTCAGTCAGCAGAACTGGAGGAGCAAATCAATAATCTCAAAAGAAGACTGAATGATTTTAAGTTACAGATGCACGACTCTGAGCGAACGGAAAAGTTACAGGCAGAGCATATAGAAGCTGTGAATACTATCATGAACTTGATAGATAAAGATCTCGCTGCTATCGCGCAACATTCTGGTCAGTCTTTGCAGGAGGCTGAAAAAGATAAGGATGATAAGCGCTCTGTTGCTCGACGTGTAGTTGATTGGATTTCTTCTGGTGAGGAAGTTCTCAATAGGGCCTTGTTATACTTTTCTGACAGAAATGGCGAGCCCGAGAGTGTCGCAAACTTCATGAAAATTCAATATGCTGTGCAGCGAGCTACTCAACGAGCCGAGCTTTTCTCCAGTATTGTTGGAACGACTGTAAGTAGTATTAAAACTATCATGACAACGCAGTTGGGTTAATCTATGGAAGGTCTTACAACAGAATTTGACACCCTCCTTTCCGGGTTGAAGGATGTTCATCTCACCTCTATGGTTGGTCGTATCATAGAAGTTGTGGGAATGTTGATCAAAGCTGTTGTCCCAAATATTCGAGTTGGCGAAGTGTGTCTGGTAAAAAGGGCTAATATGGAGCCCTTGGTTACCGAAGTTGTAGGGTTTACCTCAGACTTTGCCTTTTTATCTCCTCTGGGAGAATTGACAGGAGTAAGCCCTTCGTCAGAAGTTATTCCTACAGGAATGCCCTTACATATCCGTGCTGGGCAAGGACTGTTGGGCCGAGTCATTAATGGGTTGGGAGAGCCCATGGATCTAGACACCAAAGGGCCTCTTGTTGATGCCGACGAGGTGTATCCTATTTTCCGAGCTCCACCTGATCCCCTCAAAAGAAAACGATTAGACACGATCATATCCACAGGCGTTCGTTGTATCGACGGGATGTTGACAATCGCCAGAGGACAGCGGGTGGGAATATTCGCTGGAGCAGGGGTGGGTAAATCCTCCTTGCTAGGAATGATTGCTAGAAATGCTGAAGAAGCTGATGTTAACGTTATTACGCTGATTGGGGAGCGGGGACGGGAAGCTAGAGAGTTTATAGAAAAAGATCTTGGGGAAGAGGGAATGAAACGTTCTGTGATTGTCATTTCTACTTCGGACCAATCTTCTCAGCTGCGTTTAAATGCTGCTTATGTAGGTACTGCTATAGCGGAATACTTCAGGGACCAAGGGAAAACTGTGATTTTAATGATGGACTCCGTCACTAGATTCGCTCGGGCTCTGCGGGAAGTTGGACTGGCTGCAGGAGAACCTCCTGCCCGAGCAGGGTATACGCCATCAGTTTTCTCGACATTGCCTAAACTTTTGGAGCGTGCTGGAGCTTCTGACAAAGGGTCTATAACAGCGTTATACACCGTCTTGGTCGCTGGAGATGATATGAATGAACCTGTCGCTGATGAGGTGAAGTCTATTCTCGATGGGCACATAGTGCTTTCTAATGCGCTTGCGCAATCTTATCATTACCCAGCCATAGATGTTTTAGCTTCTATCAGCCGTCTGTTGACCTCTATCGTTCCCGAGGAACAGCGAAGGATTATAGGGAAAGCTAGGGAAGTTCTTGCCAAGTATAAGGCTAACGAAATGCTTATTCGTATTGGAGAATACAAGCGAGGATCAGATAGAGAAGTCGACTTTGCTATAGACCATATTGATAAACTAAATCGCTTCTTGAAGCAAGATATGCATGAGAAAACAAATTACGAAGAAGCTGCTCAACAATTGAGAGCAATATTCCGCTAGAGCAAAGAAAAGCCCAGGGAAAGAGTAGAGCCAATGCCAAAGTATCCTCTGGAAACTGTGCTGACGATTAAGCGCGACCGAGTAGAGAGAGCGGAAAAAGTTGTTAAAGAGAAGCGGCGTTTACTAGAAATTGAAAAAGAAAAACTCAGAGAAAAAGAGGCCGAGCGAGATAAAGTTAAAAATCATTATATGCAAAAAATTCAGCAGCTTAGAGAAAAGCTTGATGAAGGAACGACTAGCGAAGAAGTTTTAAAGATAAAGTCGTACATTAAAGTAGTAGCCGTTCAGCTAGCTGAAGAAGAGGAAAAAGTTAAAAAACAAAAAGAGCTTGTGCTGGCAGCCGCTAAGGAATTAGAAAAAGCCGAAGCAGATCTGACTAAAAGAAGAAAAGAGGAAGAAAAAACTCGTCTGCACAAAGAGAGTTGGATGAAAGAGGCTTTGCAGGAAGAAGCGCGAGCGGAAGAAAAAGAACAAGATGAAATGGGGCAACTGCTCTTTCAGTTGCGTCGAAGGAAACACTAAGATTGATAAGGGGGAAAGTAATATGGAACTAAACAAAACTTCTGGAGATACCTCTCTTTATAGTTGTAATAAGGATTCCCGTATTACGAAAAATAACAAACCCGAGCCTGTAGATAATAGAGAAGTTAAAACTTTTTCTTTAAATCAAGAGTCTCGATCTAATTCTCGTCAGCAAGGGAAAGTCGCTAGAGGAGATCGTAGAAATCAAGATGAGAAAAAACTAGAAGAAGGACCTGCTTCTATTGCTGCTAAAGAAGAGAAAAAGGAAGGGAAAGAAGGTCTTCTTTACGAAGGAGGAGGAGCCGGGATCACTATGATGGATATCATCGCTCCTCAAAGCGTAGAAGCTTCTCTGGAGACTTCCTCCGTAGTGGTTTCTGCTTCTTCACTAGATTGGGTGGAAACCTGCATAGTTAAAGCCGTTGATTCCATGTTCATCGGGGATATTCAAGGTGGGCAGCTTGTAGAGGTGGTTCTTTCTGAAAATTCTGAAGTTCCCGAAGCTTTTATGGGTGCAAATTTAACAATGACTAAAGATGGAGAGGGTATTTCTGTCGCTTTCTCTAACTTTGCTGATCAGACCCAAGCAACGAAGGCTATGGAACTAGTTTTAGGCAATCCAGAGAATTTACAGTCTTTAGTTCAAAACTTAGGACAGCGTCAGCTGGTTTTGAGAGAAATGGTGGTCGCTGGTCAAGTCGTGCAGCTACCTACAAGAGAAGAAGTTCAAAGCCCTTTGCACATGATAGCAGCTTCTATACAGCATAGAGACTCAGAGAAAGATCAAGATGGTCAAAACGATAGAAATCGTCGAGACCAACAAAAGGATGAGCAAATAATTCAAGAAGTGCAATTGTAAGAAAAATATGTGCAGCTCTTTGCTGCACATTATAATGGTTTAATATGACAAGTGTGACGGAACCTGGAGTCAGTTGGTTAAAACATCGGGAAGAGTTCCTAGATGGTCTGAGCGGGAAGGAAGTATCTTTGGCTCCGCCAATATTTCCTGTGGAGGAGTGTTGTCGGTTGTTAAAGGAAAAGTTTGGTAAAAATTCTTGTTCCCTCTCCTTCGAGCTTCGAGGGAAGATGGATCCCAAGCAAGCGTTGGCAGAATTTGGAGTACACTGCCTCGTGCAGCCTATGGTTCTACAGCCAGTAACCCCAGGAAACTTCTTCTTAGTATCTTCAGAAGAAGACCTCAAGGAGTGGATCATTTCTGTTTTTTCCGATAGCACTCTGGCTTCTTATTTCTACGAGAAAGATAAACTGCTCGGCTTCCACTATTACTTTGTTGCGGAGATGAGTCATCTATTGCAGACATTGCAGTGGATTCCCTCTATGTCAATAAAAGTTGCCGGTGACGCAGAATTTTCTTCCTCTGCAGTTAAAGAGAATTGTCAAGTTGTCGATATTTCTTGTGTATTAGACGGCAAAGTGTTTCGCTTCAGGTTGCTGTTCCCAGAAGAAACATTAGGAGGGTGTGAGACCTTCTTTGCAGGACTTAACACAGCGTTCGATCCAGAAAAGATAGACAAAACTTTACCGTTAACAATGGCTGTAGAAATAGGACATAGCAGCTTGACTAAAGAAGAATGGCAAGCGATTGTGCCTGGATCGTTTGTTATGCTTGATGGGTGTATGTTCGATCCAGAAACAGGAGAGTGTGGAGCGCTAGTATCCATTCAAAAGAGAAAATTCTTTAGTGGACGCTTCTTAGACGCTACTTCAACAGAATTTAAAATTACTGGATATTCTGCGATCACCCCAGAGGAGGAGGATAATCACATGGAAGATCAACCAGAAAATGCCCCAGCACAAGAAAATGTTGGTGAAGGTAAAGATGCTCTTTCTAAGCTTCCTATCAATTTAGTTGTAGAAGTTGCCAGATATTCTTTAACAGTTGAAGACTTTATGAAGTTAACTCCAGGAAGTACTTTGAATTTAGGTGTTAGCCCAAATCAGGGAGTGGATCTGGTGGTTCAAGGAGCAAAAGTAGGAAGAGGTGAAATTATTGCACTAGGAGATGTTCTTGGAGTTAGAATCTTAGATATTTAATCAAGATGATTTTCCATGGATGGCGAAGCATATTCTTTCAAGGGGTTAGTGATAGGAGGATATCGTATAGAGTCGATCCTCGCAGACGGGACTAAAAGCAAAGTGTTTTTTGCTAGGCAGAAAAGTTCCGGACATCCTGTTGCTATAAAAATTTTGTCAGCTCCACATGTCTTCCATCGCGAAAATGTAGAAAGTTTCCTGAAAGAAGCAAAAATTGTAGGGAAGGTAGATCATCCTGGTATCGTTCGTTTGTTAAATTATGGGAAGTGGGAGAAGGGATTATACATAGCTATGGAATATGTTCGAGGGAGATCCCTCAGAGAAATTATTCTGTATGAGCCTGTATCTCTCCGCCGAGCTCTGGATATTGTGAAACAGATCGCCTCTGTTGTTGAGTACCTGCATAAGCGAGACATCGTACACAAGGATTTGAAGCCAGAGAATATTCTTATCACGAGTAACAATACTGTGAAGTTGATAGATTTTGGGATTTCTTCTTCTGATCTGATTTATTTTTCTAAAACCCCCACTCCCCTGAACGGAACACCTGCTTACATGAGTCCAGAACAAAAATTTGGAAGGCAAGTGTCCTATAACGCAGATATTTATTCCTTAGGAATAATAGCTTATGAACTTATCTTAGGGAGACTGTCTTTAGGAAAAGTTTATCTATCGTTGATTCCAGAAGAAATAGGGAAAATTATTGCAAAAGCTCTTCATCCCTCTCCAGCAGCAAGGTACGCTTCAGTAGCAGAATTATTAGCTGATATAGAAGCTTACGAACAATCGCATGCTTTAGAGAAAGATCGACGTAGTTATGATTCTATGACAGAATTTCATGAAAACCTTTCCGATAGTTTGGAAATGTTATCTCCTCAGTCAGTATTGGCTCCAACAACTATGGAGTTAGCTCTTTCTCGTCAAAAGACATCGTTGGTTCCTGTTTATTACGAAAGTATCTCTAAAGGGAATGAGTATATTTTTGTCTTAGCTCAAGTTGAGGATGAATCGCGATCAAAAATGCTCTTGCCTCTGGCTTGTGTAAAAGGTTTATTTCGGAGTGCTGTAAGCAGATTGTCTCTGAAAGAAGGTGTGAGAGAAGTTAATGATCTCATTTCTTCCATGCGTCCATCGTTCCCAAGTGGAGGGATTTCTTTGACAGCGCTTAAAATATCTACAGCAAATAATATTCTTACATGTGTGGCTTGCGGTAGGACTTCGTTACA
The DNA here is from genome assembly GCF_902807005.1 of Chlamydiifrater phoenicopteri. Lineage (NCBI taxonomy): Bacteria > Pseudomonadati > Chlamydiota > Chlamydiia > Chlamydiales > Chlamydiaceae > Chlamydiifrater > Chlamydiifrater phoenicopteri. The sequence goes on along the minus strand of NZ_LR777658.1, from coordinate 948,238 downwards.
TATTGTCTCTTCAAAGGGCAAGGTGAGGAAGGTTTTTGGAAACGAAGATCCTTTAGGCAAAATTTCTTCTGAGCAAATTAGGGAAACCGAGGTTGCATGGGAAATAGGAGATGAAGCAATATTACATAATTGGCAAGAGGATGTTTTTTCTAATCTTTTAACAATTCCCTTATGTCTGGAGTTGCAAGATAGAGAGCAAACGAGTATGTTCCAGGTTATGGATGACATGATGGGTACTAGTGCCCGGATGACTTGGAATGACTCTGATGCGAGAACGCTTATTAGTTTAAAGAGAACACAGTGAAAAACGTGATTTCAAAGTTTATTAAGAAAGTCTTACGGTCCGTTCGCAAACAAAAGCAACAGATGGGAGCGTTTCTTATCGCTTGCTGTTTGCCTTCAGCAGCTTTAGGCTTTGACGGTTCTCGCAGAGAAACTCAAGGAAACAAAAGAAATTCGGAAATACGTGCAGATCATTCTCGAAGTCGTCCTGCCGACAACGGGCTAGAAGGGTTGGTCGCTGCTTGTTCAAAAAATACAGCAAACAAAATTCCTGCTAGACGATCAGTAGCTTCACCTTCGTCGACGGCTCAAGCAAGGCCTTCTTCTGGAGTGACGATACGCAGCTCTGGTAAACGATCATCAAATTCTTTCGGCCCTCCGCCAGCAGCGCAAGGATTTAGCTTCGGAGAGGGAAGCCCTACAGCACATACAGCAAAAAATGGAACTCTAGTAAAGGGGTTAAGCAGAAGTTCTGCTTCCAAACAGTCCGCGTCTAAGCAGTTGTCTGCTGGGCAAGCGTTGGAAAAACAGACAATGGAGAAACGAGTCGCTGGAAGAATGGCCTCAAGTAAGAGTGTCTCAACCAAACTTCCTCCTAGGCAACTTGTAGATTCCTCTGGACGCAGTAGTGAGTTAGATATCGAGGCTGCTTCTGAAATCTGGGACGAAAAACAAGCTCTTGCTAAGAAAGCCGCAGAAGCAGCGAAAGCTAATGTTCAGCAAGTTCTAGGCAATAAGCCTTCAGGAGAAGAACCTAGCGTTCAGGCTTTAGTTACCACTGTTAAAGATGGGGGGATGAAAGAGAGAAGTTCTACAGTCAATTTTGAAAACGCCAGACAGCTTTCTTGTGATGATCTTAAAGAAAACGGTTATACAGTTAATTTCCAAGACATCTCTATTATAGAATTATTACAGTTTGTCAGTAAAATTTCTGGAACGAACTTTGTTTTTGATAGTCAAGACTTGCAGTTCAATGTGACTATTGTCTCTCATGATCCAACTTCTGTTGATGATTTGTCGACGATTCTTCTTCAAGTTTTGAAGATGCATGATTTGAAAGTCGTCGAACAAGGAAATAACGTTTTAATTTACCGCAATCCTAATATTTCCAAATTGTCCACAGTTGTCACAGATGGAACGGCAAAGGATAATTGTGAATCTGTGGTGGTTACTAGAGTCTTTCGCTTATACAGTGTAAGCCCTTCCGCTGCAGCCAACATCATACAGCCCCTTCTATCACATGACGCTATCGTTAGTGCCTCTGAGAATACTCGGCATGTCATAGTATCAGATATTTCAGGGAATGTGGATAAAGTCGGAGAGTTACTAGCAGCTCTGGATGGCCCAGGAACTTCCGTAGATATGGGAGATTATGAGGTCGTCTATGCCAATCCTCAAGCATTGATTAGTTATTGCCAAGATGTTCTTGGTGCTATGGCCGAAGACGAAACTTTCCAGATATTCTTACAGCCGGGGACCAATAAAATATTTATTGTTTCTTCCCCAAGATTGACATCAAAAGCTATTCAGCTTTTGAAATCTTTGGACGTCCCAGAGATGGCTCATACTTTCGACGAAGTATCGAGTCCTATCGGCAATTTATCGACTCCTGGAACGGTAAGTCCAAAGAGTAACCGCTTTTTCATGTACAAATTAAAATATCAAAATGGAGCTGCAATAGCTCAAGCTTTGCAGGATATTGGAGATAATTTGTATGTCACCAACGCTATGGATGAAGATTTCATTAACACTGTTAACAGCGTGCAGTGGTTGGAAGTCAATAACTCCATTGTTATTGTTGGAAATCAGGCCAATGTTGATAAAGTGGTCAGTCTTCTTAATGGGTTAGATCTTCCTCCAAAGCAGGTGTACATAGAAGTTCTTATCCTCGAAACTAGCTTAGAGAATTCTTGGGATTTCGGCGTACAATGGATAGCGCTCGGTGATGAGCAAAGCAAGCTGGCATATGCTTCGGGACTGCTTAGTAATGCTCCACCTTCTCCAACGATTTCGTCTGCATCAAGGGCTGCTGTACCTCCAGGATCTCCTGCAGCGGCAGCATTACCGTTGCCTACACCAGGTCAGTTAGGAGGGTTTTCCGATATGGTCAATCTTTCCTCTGCATTTGGATTAGGAATTATCGGGAACGTTTTAAGCCATAAAGGGAAGTCGTTCCTCACATTGGGAGGCCTTCTTAGCGCTTTAGATCAAGACGGAGATACTGTCATAGTCTTGAATCCTCGTATCATGACTCAAGATACACAAAGAGCTTCGTTCTTCGTGGGACAAACGATCCCTTACCAAACGACTAGCACCGTCATCCAGGAAACTGGATCTGTTACGCAAAACATAGAGTACGAAGATATCGGAGTTAATCTCGTTGTAACCTCTACGATAGCTCCTAACAATGTTGTCACTCTTCAAATAGAACAGACAATATCGGAAATTCATTCCGCCGGAGCAACCCTGACTCCTACAACGGACAAAACCTACGCTTCTACTAGGTTGCAAGTTCCCGATGGATGTTTCCTTGTTATGAGTGGACATATCAGAGATAAGACGACTAAGATATCTTCCGGTGTTCCTGTCCTAAGTTCTATACCGCTCCTCAGAGGATTGTTCTCCAGAACAATTGACCAGAGGCAAAAAAGAAACATCATGATGTTTATTAAACCTAAGGTCATCACAAGCTTTGAGGAGGGAACCTTATTAACCAATAAAGAAGGTTACAGATATAACTGGGAGGCAGAAAAAGCTTCCTTGGAAGTTGCTCCTCGATGTGCTCCAGAATGTCAGAAAGTTCCTCAGCCTGTCTCTTCCGATACCGATCTGAAAGTTCTTGATATCAGACATTAATACTTAATAACGTCATATCCCCTAGCAGAAAGCTAGGGGATAATCCCTTATACTAAATCCTGGTGAACCAAGCCTTTTAATAGATGGTGTATTATGGGAAGGTGCTAGCGGAGATCCATGCGACCCATGCTCCACTTGGTGCGACGCTCTCTCTTTACGCGCGGGCTTCTTCGGCGACTACGTCTTCAATAGACTCCTCAAAACTAACGTCCCCCCTACCTTCACTATGTCTACTAAAGATGCAGATACCACTACAGCATCACATTTTTCCGGAGACTCCACACTACCCAACAAAGCTCTGCATAAAAATATGATTCAATCGGAGCTCTATACCAACGCAGGATATCTCGCTCTCAACATCTGGGATCGTTTCGACATCTTCTGCACCTTAGGCACTACCAATGCCTACATCAAGGGATCTTCCAATGCCTTTAATCTTGTCGGACTTATTGGGAACCAAGATGCAGATGCTTCAGGGATTGACAAGGCCCTCCCCAATGTCTCAATTGGAAATGCTTTTGTGGAGCTTTATACAGATGCAGAATTCTCCTGGAGCATCGGCGCTAGAGGGGCTCTCTGGGAATGCGGATGTGCAACTTTAGGAGCAGAATTCCAATATGCTCAGGCAAAACCTCAAGTCTCTCAGCTCAATGTCGTCTCTAACGTCGCTCAATTCTCTATCGACCATCCTAAAGGATTTGTTGGTGAAGACGCTAAATTGCCTTTGCCCACAACAGGAACTACATCTACAGTCCCTGAGTTTTCAAAAACAAAATTCTTATCTACAAACTACAGTGAGTGGCAAGTAGGACTAGCCCTAGCTTATAGGCTGAACTTTATTTCTCCTTACGTCGGCATCAAGTGGTCTAGAGCCAAAGTCGACTTCGATGGAGCTTACGTTGCCCAGCCTCAACTTTCTACGGCGAAATTTGATTTGCTTACTTGGAATCCCACCCTACAAGGAGGGACCGCCACTGACGGGACAGAACAAGCAGACGTGCTAACAAAAGTATCCGTCACCTTGAATAAATTAAAGTCTAGAGGACGAGCTTCTCTATAAGAATTAGAGAAGCTTCTTACTATGGGCTTTTCTGTAAGAAAAGCCTTCCTCTTAAGCCCGCGCTCTCTCTTTACGCGCGGGCTTCTTCGGCGACTACGTCTTCAATAGACTCCTTAAAACTAACGTTCCCCCTACCTTCAAAATGGCCGAGGCTCCTACAAGCACAGCAGCTAATACTACCGTACTCATAGAACGAACAAACGAAGCTTTACACAAAAATATGACTCAGTCTGAGCTCTATACCAATGCTGGTTACCTCGCCCTCAATATCTGGGATCGCTTCGACGTCTTCTGCACCCTGGGTACCACCAACGCCTATGTCAAAGGATCTTCTGCAGCTTTTAACTTAGTTGGATTAATAGGCAAAGCTACTGCAAGCGCGGATATCCCAAATGCGAATATTAGCAATGCTTTTGTTGAGCTTTATACAGATGCTGAATTCTCTTGGAGCATTGGTGCTAGAGGCGCTCTCTGGGAATGCGGATGTGCTACTCTAGGAGCGGAGTTCCAGTACGCTCAAGCTAAACCTCAAGTCTCTCAACTCAATGTCGTCTCTAACGTCGCTCAATTCTCTATTGACCATCCTAAAGGATTTGTTGGGGATCTAGCCAAGCTTCCTCTACCAGATGTGGGAGGAACTTCTTTTGCTCCTGATTTAACAAAAACAAAACCTATATCTGCAAACTACAATGAGTGGCAGGTGGGACTCGCTTTAGCTTACAGGCTTAACTTTATTTCTCCTTACGTCGGCATTAAATGGGCAAGAGCAAAAATAGATTTCGACGAAGCTTACATCGCCCAACCTCAATTAACTACTGAAAAATTAGATATGTTCACTTGGAATCCCACTTTAGCTGGGAATAACATCCAAGCTACGACAGACGTAGACATTTTAACTAAAGTATCCGTCACCTTGAATAAATTAAAGTCTAAGGGTTTAGTTTCTCTATTTCTAATAGAGAAGCTTATATAAAGGCTTTTCTGTAAGAAAAGCCTTTCCTCTTAAGCCCACGCTCTCTCTTTACGCGCGGGCTTCTTCGGCGACTACGTCTTCAATAGACTCCTTAAAACTAACGTCCCTCCTACCTTCAGAATGGCTGCTGCTCCCTCTGCAGATGCAGCATCTTCAACTTTTGAAACCCCTACGGAATTATCTAATGTAGCGCTTCATAAAGACATGACTCAGTCAGAGCTCTATACTAATGCAGGCTACCTCGCTCTCAACATCTGGGATCGCTTCGACCTCTTCTGTACTCTAGGCACCACTAATGCCTACATCAAAGGGTCTTCCACAGCTTTTAATCTCATCGGACTAATAGGAGCCAGTGATGCTATTTCGCAAAATGCCCTGCCAAATGTTACTATAGGAAATGCTTTCATAGAGCTTTATACAGATGCTGAATTCTCTTGGAGCATTGGTGCTAGAGGCGCTCTCTGGGAATGCGGATGCGCAACACTTGGAGCTGAATTCCAATACGCTCAAGCGAAACCTCAAGTCTCCCAACTCAACGTCGTCTCTAACGTCGCTCAATTCTCCATCGATCATCCCAAGGGCTTCACCGGAGAAAATGCTAAACTACCCCTTCATAAAAGTGATGCCGCACCTTTTACTCCTGATATGAGCAAGGCAAAACCTATTTCTTCAAACTATAGTGAATGGCAAGTAGGGCTTGCTCTAACCTATAGACTTAACTTTATCGCTCCTTACGTCGGCATCAAATGGTCAAAAGCTAAAATAGATTTCGATGGAGCCTACGTCGCCCAACCTCAATTAGTGACAGAAAGATTAGAGATGCATACTTGGAATCCTACTTTAGCTGGAGAAGCTGCTGCAGGGGAAACAAATAATGCCTTCTCAGATGTCCTAACAAAAGTATCCGTCACCTTGAATAAATTAAAGTCTAGAAAGAGCAATAGTATCTAGATGTGGACAACTCTAAGATCATCCTTCAACTGTTACTGCAAATTTATCAGCATCAATTAAGGTAGCTCCGGTGACGAATCCTGTAGACTTTCTAGACTTTAATTTATTCAAGGTGACGGATACTTGAGTTAACACGTCCGTATTGGCTCCAGGAGAAGCCGCTGTTCCTAATAGAGTAGGGTTCCAAGTCTGCATATCTAATTTTTCTTTGTCTGCATCTAATTGAGGCTGAGCAATAAAGGCTCCGTCGAAATCTATTTTAGCTTTTGACCATTTGATGCCTACGTAGGGGGAGATGAAGTTAAGCCTATAAGCTAAAGCCAGTCCAATCTGCCACTCATTGTAATTTGCTGTTATAGCTTTTGCTAAAGTTTGGTCAGGAGAAAAAGTTGGCGTTTTAATATTTGGTAAAGGCAATTTAGCTAGATCCCCGACGAATCCTTTAGGATGAGTGATAGAGAATTGAGCAACGTTAGAGACAACATTAAGCTGGGAGACTTGGGGTTTCGCTTGAGCGTATTGGAATTCAGCTCCTAGAGTCGCACACCCACATTCCCATAGGGCTCCTCTAGCACCGATACTCCAGGAAAATTCAGCGTCTGTATAAAGCTCCACGAAAGCGTTCCCAATAGAAACGTTAGGCAGATTTGTTCCGTTTGTTTCTGCTCCAAGAAGTCCGAGAAGATTGAAAGCGTTGGAAGATCCTTTGATGTAGGCGTTAGTGGTGCCTAGTGTACAGAAGACATCGAAACGGTCCCAGATATTGAGAGCGAGGTAGCCTGCATTGGTATAAAACTCTGATTGAGACATATTTTTATGTAAAGCTACGTTGTCTCTGGGTGTTGGGGTTGTCGGAGTTCCTACTGTGCTTGTTGGTGCTTCTCCCATTCCTTGGAAAGTAGGGAGGACGTTAGTTTTGAGGAGTCTATTGAAGACGTAGTCGCCGAAGAAGCCCGCGCGTAAAGAGAGAGCGCGGGCTTAAGAGGAAGGCTTTTCTGTAAGAAAAGCCTTTATATAAGCTTCTCTATTAGAAATAGAGAAGCTAAGCCCTTAGACTTTAATTTATTCAAGGTAACGGATACTTTTCTGAGGAAATCTTCATCATCTCCAGGAGTGTTTATTCCTCCTAAAGTAGGATTCCATGTTATCAAGTCAAATTTTTCTTATTCTAGAGAAGGTTGAGCGATGTAGGCTCCATCGAAGTCTATTTTGGCTCTTGACCATTTGATGCCGACATAAGGAGAGACAAAGTTGAGTCTATATGCTAAAGAGAGTCCCACTTGCCATTCACTGTAGTTTGTTGTTACAGATTTAGCCTTAGCTAGATCTGGAGAAGAGGTTCCTGTTTTTGTAGGCAATGGGAGTTTAGCTTCTGCTCCAGTAAAACCTTTAGGATGGTCTATGGAGAATTGAGCGACGTTAGAGACGACGTTGAGTTGGGAGACTTGGGGTTTAGCTTGAGCATATTGGAATTCCGTTCCCAGAGTAGCACACCCACATTCCCATAGGGCTCCCCTAGCTCCGATACTCCAGGAAAATTCCGCATCTGTGTACAGTTCTACAAAAGCATTCCCAATAGAAGCGTTTGGGAATGCGGCTTTGTCTGATCCGTCTTCAGCAGCATCAGTATTTCCTAGCATGCCGATAAGATTAAAGGCGTTAGAAGGTCCTTTGATGTAGGCATTGGTGGTGCCTAGGGTGCAGAAAAGATCGAAACGATCCCAGATATTGAGGGCGAGATAGCCCGCATTGGTATAGAGCTCCGATTGAGTCATATTTTTATGCAAGGCTACGTTGGCGACTACAGCTTCTGTGAAACTACCGTTTCCTGCGGCGGTTGTTTGGTTGGACATTTTGAAGGTAGGAGGGACGTTAGTTTTAAGGAGTCTATTGAAGACGTAGTCGCCGAAGAAGCCCGCGCGTAAAGAGAGAGCGCGGGCTTAAGAGGGAGGCTTTTCTTATAGAAAAGCCCTTATATAAGCTTCTCTATTTTTAACAGAGAAGCTGGTGCTCTAGACTTTAATTTATTCAAGGTAACGGATACCTTTGTTAAGATATCTGCCTGATTTGTTCCATCTGTGCCGGATCCCATTAAAGATGGATTCCAGGTCACCAGATCAAATTTATCTTTATCGGTATCTAATTGAGGTTGGGCAACGTAGGCGCCATCGAAGTCTATTTTTGCTCTAGCCCACTTGATACCGACATAAGGGGAGATAAAGTTGAGCCTATAAGCGAGAGCAAGCCCTACTTGCCACTCACTATAATTTGCAGAAATAGATTTAGTATTTGATAAGTTTGGGGCAAAAGTGGGTGTTCCTTTGTTAGGTAGGGGCAGCTTGGCTTCTGCTCCAGTAAACCCTTTAGGGTGGTCTATAGAGAATTGAGCGACATTAGAGACGACGTTGAGTTGGGAGACTTGAGGTTTTGCTTGCGCGTATTGGAATTCTGCTCCTAGGGTAGCACACCCACATTCCCAGAGAGCGCCTCTAGCGCCTATACTCCAAGAGAATTCAGCGTCTGTGTAGAGTTCTACGAAGGCATTGCCGACAGAGGCATTAGGGAAAGCCTCATTATTGTTATCTGCGGCATTGAGACCTAACAATCCAACAAGATTGAAAGCATTGGAAGATCCTTTGATATAGGCGTTAGTAGTGCCTAAAGTACAGAAGACATCGAAGCGATCCCAGACATTGAGAGCGAGGTAGCCTGCATTGGTGTATAGCTCGGATTGAGTCATGTTTTTATGCAAAGCTTTGTTAGGAAGATCTGGGTTCCCTGAAAAATCAGATGCAGTTCCGCTGTCAGCATCTGTCTTGCTAGACATAGTGAAGGTAGGGGGAACGTTAGTTTTAAGGAGTCTATTGAAGACGTAGTCGCCGAAGAAGCCCGCGCGTAAAGAGAGAGCGCGGGCTTAAGAGGAAAGGCTTTTCTTACAGAAAAGCCTATGTATAAGCTTCTCTATTTTTAATAGAGAAGCTGGTTCTCTAGACTTTAATTTATTCAAGGTGACGGATACTTTGGTTAACACATCCGCTAACTCGGTTCCTTTTGCTGCGGAGCCCGACAAGGTTGGATTCCAAGTAAACAAATCAAATTTTTGTTCTTCTAGCTGAGGTTGAGCGACGTAGGCGCCATCGAAGTCTATTTTGGCTCTTGCCCATTTGATGCCGACGTAAGGGGAGATAAAGTTAAGTCTATAAGTTAGAGCTAACCCCACCTGCCACTCGTTATAGTTTGCAGATATAGATTTTGTTTTTGAAAATGCTGGTACAAGAGAAGTGCTTCCTAACGTGGGTAAAGGTAATTTAGCTTCTTCGCCAACAAATCCCTTAGGATGGGTGATAGAGAATTGAGCGACGTTAGAGACGACATTGAGTTGGGAGACTTGAGGTTTTGCTTGAGCATATTGGAATTCAGCTCCAAGGGTAGCACACCCGCATTCCCATAGGGCTCCTCTGGCGCCGATACTCCAAGAAAACTCAGCATCTGTATAAAGCTCCACGAAAGCATTGCTAATAGAAGCATTGGGAACAGATTTATCAATACCAGACGTAGTTTCTACTTGATCTACTCCCAATAAGCCTACTAAGTTGAAGGCATTAGAAGATCCTTTGATGTAAGCGTTAGTGGTGCCTAGTGTACAGAAGATGTCGAAACGATCCCATACATTGAGAGCGAGGTACCCTGCATTGGTATAGAGCTCGGATTGAGTCATATTTTTGTGCAGAGCTTTGTTAGGCAAACTAGGATCTGCTGTAAAATTACTTGCAACGTTAGCATCTGTGGTGTCATCCGACATAGTGAAGGTAGGAGGGACGTTAGTTTTAAGGAGTCTATTGAAGACGTAGTCGCCGAAGAAGCCCGCGCGTAAAGAGAGAGCGTGGGCTTAAGAGGAAAAGCTTTTCTTACAGAAAAGCCTTTATGTAAGAAGCTTCTCTATTAAAAATAGAGAAGCTAATCTCTTAGACTTTAATTTATTCAAGGTGACGGATACTTGGGTTAATACCTCAACGTCGGTTGTCACCGCAGCATCTCCTCCCAATGTAGGATTCCAAGTCATTAAGTCTAATTTTTGACCAGCTTCTGTTAATTGAGGTTGGGTGATGTAAGCTTCATCGAAATCGATTTTCGCTCTCGCCCACTTGATACCGACGTAGGGAGAAATGAAGTTGAGCCTGTAAGCTAGGGCGATCCCTGCTTGCCATTCGCTATAATTTGCAGAAACAGTCTTGGCTTTACTCATATCAGGATCTTTAGTGGACAGGTAAGGAAGAGGAAGTTTGGCAAACTCCCCAACAAATCCTTTAGGGTGAGAGATGGAGAATTGAGCGACGTTAGAGACGACGTTGAGTTGAGAGACTTGGGGTTTTGCTTGGGCATATTGGAATTCAGCTCCAAGGGTGGCACACCCACATTCCCAAAGAGCGCCTCTAGCGCCAATGCTCCAGGAAAATTCAGAGTCCGTGTACAGCTCTACAAAAGCGTTTGTAATATCGGCATTTGGCAGAGTGGGGGTGGAGGCGTTTCCAGGGTCGTCAGCTGCTCCGATAAGCCCTATAAGGTTAAAGGCGGCAGAAGATCCTTTAATGTAGGCGTTGGTGGTGCCTAGAGTGCAGAAGAGATCGAAACGATCCCAAATATTGAGAGCGAGGTGCCCCGCATTAGTATAGAGCTCTGATTGAGTCATGTTTTTGTGTAGAGCTACATTTGGTCTAGATTTTGCTTCAGTAACTGTTCCAGCACTAGTTGTCGGAGCAGCAGCCATTCCCTCGAAAGTAGGGTGGACGTTAGTTTTAAGGAGTCTATTGAAGACGTAGTCGCCGAAGAAGCCCGCGCGTAAAGAGAGAGCGCGGGCTTAAGAGGAAAAGGCTTTTCTGTAAGAAAAGCCTTTATACAGGAAGCCTCTCTATAAAATAGAGAGGCTAGGAGGCAAGCATTTTCTTGCCAACAAGATAACTAGGTTTTATGATTGTTGTGGGCCCGAATAGCTCAGTTGGTAGAGCAACGCATTCGTAACGCGTAGGTCGTCGGTTCAAGCCCGGCTTTGGGCATTTTAGGTAAGAGAGAGTTCGTTGGCGAAGGATTTTACGTATTCGGCTCTTATTCTTGGAATATCCTCGTATTTTGCTTCTTTGGACTGGTTACAGGCTTCTTGCTGAATAGCAAGGTGGGCTCTGCGTATAGCCCAAAACAAAGGGATCCATGAGTTTCTGGCGCTTTTTATCTTTCCTAGATCGAAACCTAGTTGTATCCAGCTTAAAGCGTTTAAGGCTTCTTCTAATTCTAAAAGGACGGAGTGTTTTAGTAGGCCTATAGATCGAGATAATATGTCAGATAAAGCATCAGGCTGTTCATCAAGAAGTTTTTTTCTAGCAGCTGTTTCTGCTATAGAAAGCTTAGAGGCCCATAGGCGAATGGAAGAAAGGATATTTTCTTCTGTTAATCTAAGAGTATTTCGGTTGGAGATGGTAACAACATTTCCAGGGAAAGAAGTTGTTCCTTGAAGAAAACTTTGGAATAATACTTCCGATTTTTCATCCAGGAAAGGTTCGGAATTCTTGGTGTATAAAATACCCGGCAGATGCAGGTACGCCTTATAAGAAAAAGCTGTCCCGCAGAGCTCTGGGTTAGTTGTTAGGAACCCAAAATTATTAGAAAAAGCAAAAGAAAGTTTCTTTTGCAGAGCTGTTTCAAAAGATACCAGTTTGTGCCATCCGTTCTCCGGCTCTGCAGAGAAGTCTATGAGATGCAGGAATAAATGATCATCAAAGTTAACGCCTGCCAATAAGTTTTCTGTTGAAGATGTGATAAAAGCTTGACCTTCTGAATATTCTTGATTTTCTGGAGAAAAGAGGAAGTATTCATGTAAGAACTCTTTGTATTTAGGCGAGGTCTCTTTGGCAGAAACTGTTTGACATTTTGTTAATTCAGGAGTCTCTTGAACGGCGGAAGAGACTAGCTTTAGGATATCGCAACGCTGTTCCTTATCAAGATTATGAGGGAACTGGAATGAAGCTAGATTTCTGGATAAAGAAAGTGTTGAAGCAAACCAGATTGGATTGTAGTTGAGAGCTTGTTTTTGCTGTAAGAATTCCTGAAACATTGTCGTATTACAGTCACTCATGAGAATCTTGATTTTTTATTTGGTTAATTTGATCTCTTAAGAGAGCGGCTTGTTCGTAATCTTCCCTTTCTAAAGTGTCTTTCAGCGCTTCGTTAAGGGCGATTAACTTGATCATAGGACTTGTTGTAGTCGTTTCTCCAGGCTTCCTTCCTGGATAAAGGGATTCAGTTGATAGTTCTTTTTGAAAAATAGGAGAGAGCTTTTTAGAAAGGAATATTATTAGAGCATTTTTGAAGTTCTCGTAACACTTAGAGCATCCCATTAATAGTTTGTCGGATCCTTGATTCCATACAGTCTTACAGTTTCCACACTCAAGATGAATTGTAGGATTGGTATCGTCTAGAAACTGTTTTTGACGTGCTTGATAATAACCTGGAGCAGGACAGTTGGCACATACGTATGAGCGCACAGTTTTCTCTTTATCTACAACAGTAAAGCAAAGAGTAGCGGCGCTTTGACAGAGGTAACATTTTGGAACATTTGCAGCGGTTGTATCCATAAGATCCTTCGAGAGACCACTTTTCGGATTCTACTCATGAAGGAGAAAAAAAACAATCTGTGGAAAATTTTTTCGACTGAAAGACAAAAGATGTTTGGGTCTTGAAGGATTTGAACCTTCGACCCCCTCATTAAAAGTGAGGTGCTCTAACCGCTGAGCTAAAGACCCGAACACGTTTCTCGTAAACAGAACGACTGTGTTGACCCCAAGGGGATTCGAACCCCTGTTACCGGAATGAAAATCCGATGTCCTGGGCCAGGCTAGACGATGGGGCCAGTACCAGACCGAAACAAGGGGGAGATTCTACTGGTTTTTCTCCTTTAGAGCAAACATTTCTACTTATTTACGAGAAATATTTTTTATTAAAAAATTTTCTTCTTGTTTTCAAGAAAAGTTTCTGTAGGTCAGTAAGGAACAGTCGAAATTTTGATTTTTATATAGAATGATTCGTCCTATCCATTCTATGATAGATCTCTTTTTTTTAGTTTCAGAGATTCAATGATAAATGTACACCATATACAACAAGACTTTGGGATCAGCAAAGAAAAACCCCCAGAGAAATCTTCGGCACAAAAAACGCTTTCTTCTCTGATAGTTCCAACTGTTATTACAGCCTCTATTTTGGCGGTAGTATCTGTTATTGTCATAATACTATGCTTTTTGGGAGTTATTCCTTGCCTGCCTGGGTTGATTATGGCTTCGACAGGGTTTGTATCTTCTGTTTCGTTTATAGTGCTATTTTTTGTTTTGTCTAAGGATGTTGTTCATTTAGAGCGCATAGAAATTTCTAAAAGACAAGATGAATTTCAAAATGTTATAGCAGCAGTACAGGAAGAGAAGATAGATTTCAAGCATCCCTATTTAACAAAATATTTTGCCAATGGGATGTTAATAAAGGATGCTCTTGCTGGAGTTTTTGTTAGTAGCTGGGCTCAAACTCTTTCGGAAAGTCTCCAGATTCCAAAGTGTCCGGTTACCACGCCTCAGGAAAGGTTAGAGAGAGAGTTTTTGTTGGTGCTACTTTCATATTGTACTGTAGCGGAAATCAAAGACTGGGCATCTATTTTTTGCGAGTCGTCTTTTGAGGGAGAGGAGAACTGTTACGAAGAATTTGTAGAAAATCGTAATTACTTGTACGCTGAGGGATCTTTCGAATCCTTTTTCTTGGAGCTAGAAGATTGGTTGCGAGCTGTATATCCAGAAGTATTGGCTTTATATAAGCGAGAATTTAGTAAAGAGAATAGAGCAGTCCAGTTCGTTAATTATGTCAAGAAATTAGGAAAAGAAAAAACCTCCCCACTATTTGCTTATTCTAAATTTCTTTCTAGCATGGATATTTTTAAGGGAAGACAGGCTAGGATGCTGGCTTCTTTGCCCTTAGAGTTTGATTTACGAGCTCTTCAGGCCTTAATAGTACGGTGGGAAGAATTTTACACACTTTGTCTATCTTGGCACTCTTACGTCAAAATAGGAAAAGCTTTATATCCGGGGTTTGAAGAGTCTCAAGAAAATTGGATGAGGTTTGTTCTAAACTTTTCCGAAATTCAGAATAATATACCTTTTTTAAGGAAGTATGCAGAGCTATTTGATGCTAGGGAAGAAGAAGAAGATTTATCTTTGCAAGACAAACAGCTCCTCCAAGAGAATCTTGGAAGGACTCTTTCGGATCCTGAGGTAGCTTACGACTTTCTGTGGTAGAAGGAACGCAGAATTAAATAGTCATCAAATCAGTTTCTTTAGCTTTGACGATATTGTCGACCACTTTACAGTGGGAATTCGTTAAGTCCTGAATTTTCTTTTCTGCACTCTCTAGTTCGTCTTCACTAACGCCCGTAGCAGCTTTAACAGCAGTATTGGCTTCTCTACGAATATTTCTTATAGCAACCTTAGCGTCTTCTCCTTTTCGTCGAACAAGTTTAATCATACTTTCTCGGAAAGAAGCACTAATTTCAGGAATTATAACTCTTATGACGGACCCTTCCGTCTGAGGATTTAAGTTGATATTGGCTGCCAAAATGCCCTTACAAATAGCTGAGACGTTGCTAGCATCGAAGGGAGAAATAAGAATGCTTCTTGCATCAGGGACAGAAATAACAGCCAAATCTTTGATTGGCATAGACGTTCCGTAGGCTTCTACAGGAACATTTTCTACTAGCCCAGGATTTGCTCTCCCCGCATGCGTGGCTGCAACATCTTGACGAAACTCGTCAACCAAAGCACTCATTTTTTGATCTGTCTCAGAAACCAGAGATGTTGGAGAAAAAGACACGATAGTCCCCCTATTCTATGTTACAAACCAAAGAACCGATAGAATCGTCTAACAAAGCGTTCTCTAAAGAATACCTACTCAAGGAGAACACTCGGATGGGAACGTTGCCGTCTTTGCAAAGAGTAACAGCCGAAGCATCCATAGCCCCCAGTTGCTTTGCTAGGAACTCTTGATAAGAAAGCTTTTCATATTTAACCGCATCATCAAACTTTCTTGGATCCTTATCGTAGATTCCGTCTACGTGCATAGTGGCCTTTAGTAGCAAGTCTACTTTAAGTTCGCAAGCACGTAGGGCTGCCGCTGTATCCGTTGTCAAATAAGGGGTTCCCGCTCCCGTTGTGCAAATAACAATCTTTTCACTAGTTAGGGCATCTAAAGCTTTCTCTGGGTTGTACAAGTCTGCAACTTGAGGGCAAGAAAGGGTAGAAGTAAGTAAGCAAGGAATATTTTCGGCTTTTAAAGCATCGGCCAAAGCCATTCCATTAATTAGCGTAGCCAGCATGCCCATTTGATCAGCAGAAACTCTGTTAATTTGCAGTTCTTTTTCTTTTTCCAGCCCTCTGAGTATATTGCCTCCACCAATAACAACGACTGTTTGAACTCCAAGATTTTTTACTTTGCGGAGTTCTCCAACCATTCCAGACAGACGAACTTCATCTAGGCCGCCTCCGGACTCTTTGGCTAAAGATTCTCCAGAAATCTTAAAAAGGACTCGCTTTGGTAGAGAAGACATCGTTTAGGCTCCTATCTTCCAGTTTGAAAAATAAGTAAGTGTTAAAGAAGTTCCGCTAGCTTTCCCTTGCTCTTCGAGCAGTTGCCCCACTGTCTTGTCTGGATTTTTCACAAAAGGTTGTTCCAGCAAACAAACCTCCTTGTAGAAGTTAGACAACTTACCTTCGACAATCTTATCGACGACAGCTTGAGGCTTTCCTTGAGTTTGGGAAGCTATAACTTCTTTCTCTCTTTCGATAATTTCTGAAGGAACGTCTGCTCTACAGATATAATCAGGAGAAGAAGCCACCACATGCATAGCAATGTCTTTAGCTAAAGCTTCACACTTGTCACATCCTTTTATAACAACCACGGCAACATTCTTTCCATTTCCGTGAGAATAGATGCCACAACTTTCCTTTTCTTCGTTACTAGAAGATCGAAAGGCAATCTTATTAATCCGAATATTTTCTCCGACAGTTTGCATTACAACAGCTCTTTGTTGATCAACCGTCACGGAGGGGTCTTTAGGATAAGGGAGCGTTAGAAACTTTTCCAAATCGTCTCCAGCAAAGTCGTGTAGGGTTTCAACGAGACTTTGTACAAACCCCCTGAAGACATCATTGTTAGCAACAAAGTCTGTTTCTACATTAACTTCGATAAGAGAAAAACCTTTACCGTCAGCCCAGGCGCCGATTAAGCCTTCTTTCGTTTCTCGGCTTTCTTTTTTTCCTGCAGAAGCTAATCCCAGCTTGCGCAAGTAAAGGACGGCCTTCTCTAAATCCCCTTCAGAAGCTTCTAACGCCTCTTTACACTTTGTAAGACCAACGCCAGTCTGTGCTCTGAGACTCTTTATATCTTCCATAGAAATATTAGTTTTCATCGCTTCGTCCTCCATCGTCAAATTTCATAGACAACATTTGCTCTGCAGTCGAAGGATGCACGCCAACCCCTTCAGAAGAAACTAAACTCTCTTCTGGAGAAGCGATAGCGATACCTAGCCGATTTTTTTCTGCAACAACCGCCTCTTTGATTACATTTACAATTAATTTTATACTTTTCAAAGAATCATCGTTGCACGGAATAATGTGATCGATAGGCGTAGGATCACAGTTTGTATCCACTAAAGCTAAGACAGGTATACCTAACTTTTTAGCTTCAGCTACAGCAATCCTTTCATAGCTAGGATCAACAACGACGAGCAGGCCAGGAAGCTGCTTCATAAACCTAACGCCAGAAAGATTTCGATCCAACTTGCCTCTTTTTTTTGCCAGCAAAGACAACTCTTTTTTAGTCAGATAATCCTGACCAGCAACAAGCTCATGCTCAGTTTTCTCTAACGTTTTTACAGACTGACGAATGGTGCTCATGTTTGTAAGCATCCCACCCAGCCATCTTTCGCAAACGTAAAATTCTCCAGCAGCTTCAGCAGCTTCGCGGATAACGCCCTTAGCCTGCTTTTTCGTTCCTACAAAGAGAATGGATCTATTTTCTCTTACGGCTTTGTGTATACAGGGAATCGCTTCGCGAATTTTCTGCAAAGTCTTAGCTAAGTTGATAATATATAACCCATTTCTCTCCTCAAAAATGAAGCGCTTCATCTTTGGGTTCCAACGCCTTTTCTGGTGTCCAAAATGAGCGCCAGCTTCCATGAGCTCTTTAACTGTGATAGAAAGATTGTGTGAATCCAAGCTTTGTTCCTCTATTTTATAAAAATATGTTAACAGGGCATCCCGACAAGAAGATCGAGATTTCAGCCTTGGTGATTTAGTGAACAGCGCCCGATCAGAATCGAACTGACACCGGTAGCTTGGAAGGCTACAGCTCTACCATTGAGCTACGGGCGCAGACAAGAGGGCAAGTTTATCTGATTTAACGTTTTTTAACAAGAGATATTTGAGGAAAAATGGAGGCAAAAAGAAATCGGAATCAGGGGAACCCTGATTCCGATAACAAAAACCTTCGATAACTTCTAAATTAAACTAGAAGCGGAATTGGCCGTTAACGTGTACGGCTTTTTCATCTATGAAGCGTCCTTCAACTGTTACTGCAAATTTATCAGCATCAATTAAGGTAGCTCCGGTGACGAATCCTGTAGACTTTCTAGACTTTAATTTATTCAAGGTGACGGATACTTGGGTTAATACCTCAACGTCGGTTGTCACCGCAGCATCTCCTCCCAATGTAGGATTCCAAGTAAACAAATCAAATTTTTGTTCTTCTAGCTGAGGTTGAGCGACGTAGGCGCCATCGAAGTCTATTTTGGCTCTTGCCCATTTGATGCCGACGTAAGGGGAGATAAAGTTAAGTCTATAAGTTAGAGCTAACCCCACCTGCCACTCGTTATAGTTTGCAGATATAGATTTTGTTTTTGAAAATGCTGGTACAAGAGAAGTGCTTCCTAACGTGGGTAAAGGTAATTTAGCTTCTTCGCCAACAAATCCCTTAGGATGGGTGATAGAGAATTGAGCGACGTTAGAGACGACATTGAGTTGGGAGACTTGAGGTTTTGCTTGAGCATATTGGAATTCAGCTCCAAGGGTAGCACACCCGCATTCCCATAGGGCTCCTCTGGCGCCGATACTCCAAGAAAACTCAGCATCTGTATAAAGCTCCACGAAAGCATTGCTAATAGAAGCATTGGGAACAGATTTATCAATACCAGACGTAGTTTCTACTTGATCTACTCCCAATAAGCCTACTAAGTTGAAGGCATTAGAAGATCCTTTGATGTAAGCGTTAGTGGTGCCTAGTGTACAGAAGATGTCGAAACGATCCCATACATTGAGAGCGAGGTACCCTGCATTGGTATAGAGCTCGGATTGAGTCATATTTTTGTGCAGAGCTTTGTTAGGCAAACTAGGATCTGCTGTAAAATTACTTGCAACGTTAGCATCTGTGGTGTCATCCGACATAGTGAAGGTAGGAGGGACGTTAGTTTTAAGGAGTCTATTGAAGACGTAGTCGCCGAAGAAGCCCGCGCGTAAAGAGAGAGCGTCGCACCAAGTGGAGCATGGGTCGCATGGATCTCCGCTAGCACCTTCCCATAATACACCATCTATTAAAAGGCTTGGTTCACCAGGATTCCCTACAGGCAAAGCGAGGGAGGTGGCGCCGGAGCCCAAGACTGCGGCAAACAATACCGACTTGAAGAGTTTTTTCATACTTACCTCTGAAGATTTTTGCTAATATTTCGTTGTTCGATGCTCGCTATTCTTGTTTTGCTCCGGCTAATGCGTTTCGGTAGTATGCCGAGAAATCGTCGATGTAGTTGAAAATCATCCCCGTACGTTCGTTTCGGAGGGAATAACAACCTTATCGCATGAACACCAAGCGTATTAGTCGCAAACATAGCAAACTTTTCTCTTTATAGTAAAGATATGACACTAAAATTATTTAGTTTTTTTGAAAAAAATCCTGAAGTTCCTGAGCTTTCCTGGGGTTTTTTTGTTAACTCTTTTTAGTGAAGATTTTTTGTAAGAAGTTCGCTGTCAAACCTTTGTAGGTTTGACAGCGAAGAATTGGAAAATTTTTTCTCCCCTGCTTTTTGTTAATAAAAAAATTTAGAAATGAATAAATTTAGGACTTTTTATTACTGTACATGAAACACCTTTATACAAATTATGAAAAGGCGAAACAAGCCACCACTATCAGTTTCAGAAAAAGCTAACAGACTACTGTCTGGAATATTGGTAGTGTTCACTATCATAGTTTTTCGTTTGTGGCATCTAGCTGTTGTCGAACACGATGTAAAAACGGAGGAGGCCTATAAACCTCAAAAACGCACGGTGCCTCTTCAATCAGATAGAGCCACTGTGTGCGACCGCTTTGGAACTATTTTAGCAACAAACAAGATACAGTATAACGTAAGCGTTTCCTATGGGGGGATTAAAGAGTTTCCAGTAGGAGCATGGCGTGTAGATGCTTTAGGAAACAGAGTCCGCGTTCCTGTAAGGAAAGAGTATATAGGCAGGCTTTCTGCCTTGCTTGCAGAAGAATTGCATCTTGATCGCGAGCGCATAGAAGACCTTATCCATGCCAAAGCTTCCGTTTTAGGTAATATTCCATTCTTAATAAAGGCCAATATTTCGGAAAGATCCTACTTGCGCTTCAAAATGTTAGAAAAGGATTGGCCTGGGCTGCATGCTGAAAGGGTAACTTCTAGGCACTATCCCATGGGGAAGACGGCTGCGGATATAATAGGATACATAGGTCCTATCAGTTCTTCGGAGTATAGACATGTAACAGAAGAGCTTGCAAAGTTGCGAGAATGTCTTCGGGCTTTCGAGAATGGGGAAGAGCCAGCGTTTCCTAAAGGATGTTCTAGTATAGATGAGGTGAGTTCTAAGCTTCGTAGGTTAGAAGGGAACGCTTACGACGTTAATACTCTCGTTGGAAAGATGGGAATCGAAGCTTTTTATGATTCAAAGTTGAGAGGCGCTTACGGAAGGAAAGTTTACCTTATAGATCGTAGAGGAAATTTTATTCAGGAACTTCCTAAAGAAGGCAGAGAGGTAGTTCCTGGAAGAAAGTTAAGGTTAACGATTTCTTCTGAACTGCAATCTTTTGCTGACGAGTTGCTTCTCGAACACGAGCGCAATGAAATGTTGCGTTCGGCGAGCTCCCTGAGGAAGCAAAAAAAGTTGCCGCCTTTATTTCCTTGGATAAAAGGTGGAGCCATTGTTGCTCTCGATCCTAACAATGGAGAGGTTTTGGCTATGGCTTCTTCTCCTAGATGTGATTTAAATGATTTCATTAATCTTAGGGCTTCTTCAGATGTTGAGGGAGAGGAAATGAAATCATCTGTTTGTCGATGGTTAGAAAATGTCTCCCACATTTCGGAGCTCAGAGATTTCAAAACACCTTTACAAAGGGAGCGTAAGGACGTTTTAAAGAACGAACCATATTTTGAAGAGACTTTTCTCTCTTTAAAATATTACCTGGATTTTGTTTTGCCTGAAGTGTCGTTAGTGAAAAAAGTTTTTTGTGATAACGCTACGATTGGGCGGGCTATAGATATCCAATCTCTTATAGAAGAGCTTTTGGCTATATTTTCAAAAAGAGGAGAGTCCTCAAGTTTTGCGATTCTGGACACAATATACCCTAGTGAAGAGGGGCATATTTCTTCTGGTGAGGTGCTTTCTCTTTCTAGGCAAAAGGATTTAAAAAAAATTTTCTTGGACAATAGAGAGCAGATAGAAGCGCTCAAAGAATCTTTGGCAGCTTTTTTTATCGAGCTTCCATCTAATTACGATAAAATTCTTTTAACGGACCTATTCCGATTGTGTGTGGATCCGAAAAGGTTCGAGGGTTTCTCTCGAGAATATTTGGAAGAGGTTTCTTTATTTTCTTTTTCAGAAATGGAAGGGCGATACATTTCTCTTAGGAGTGCTTTTGAGAAATTAATGGAAGATGTTTTTACGGAAACCTTCTTCAAAAAATGGCGGGGGGAACATTTCGCCAAGATGCTTGCGCAAAAAAGAGCTCAAGAGAGAGTTAGAAAACAGAGATTTCCTACTCCTTACGTTGATTATTTGGATGTTGAAAGGAGAGAGCTGTTTAAAGAGTTTGTCAGTCACAATATGACAAATCTAATGTTTTCGCTGCTCACAGGAGAGAGAAGGGATTTTTCTCCAGATATAGAGCCATTTATTTTCGTTGTGAATTCGTGGAGGGAAGAGATTGAGAGGGGAGCTCATACAGCATTGCCTTGGAGAGAACATTACTTTTATCTGAAGAATTGTTTGAAGGATATTCCAGCTGAATATGTAGCTTCTTTTTTATCAACTTTTCGTTCCTTTTCAGATCTTCGCAGGCCTTTGCTGGGGAAATATCCGATTTCCTTGCTTAAGAACGAGTGTCCTATAGAGCAAGATTTGTTTGCTTTGTGTTATCCAACTTATGGTTTTGGCTACTTGAGATCGCATGCGTTTAGGCAGGCAACAACGCTTGGTTCGATATTTAAGTTGGTTTCGACATACTCTGTTCTTTTTCAAAAGGTTCTTGACGAAGATTCTGGGCAACAAGATCTAACCAAGCTTTTAGTATTGGTTGATAAAAACAGCGAGGGTTTTCGTTCTAAGAAATCGCATATAGGGTTTTTCCCTGATGGCTCTCCTATTCCTAATTTTTACCGAGGAGGGATCTTGCCGGGCAATGACTATTCTGGTAGAGGGGCTCTGGATTTAATTCGGGCGTTAGAGATGTCCAGCAATCCGTATTTTTCCCTTATGGTGGGCGATTTTTTGGAGGATCCCGAAGATTTATGTGCTGCAGCAAGTCTTTTTGGTTTTGGAGAGCTTTCTGGATTGGATTTGCCCGGGGAATTCTCGGGATACATACCTAGAGACACTGCTTATAATCGATCTGGATTGTATGCTATGGCTATAGGGCAGCATACGTTGACTGTAACACCTTTGCAGACCGCGGTGATGATGGCGACTCTTGTAAATGGAGGGAAGTTGTTTGTCCCCCGTTTATTAATGGGAGAGTGGGGAGAGGGAGAATATTTTCCTCAGAATAGTTTTATTAGGAGAGAGATCTTTATGCCTGAAGAGCTTTCTTCGTTGTTTAAGAAGGGGATGCAGAAGGTCATTTGGGGTAAGTATGGAACGGCTAGATCGGTAAGAGATCTCTTTCCAAAAGATTTTCTGCTTAGGGTAGTAGGGAAAACTAGCACGGCAGAATCTTTGGTTAGGACGGGGTTGGATCGTGAGCATGGTTTGATGAAGATGAAACACGTTTGGTTTGGTGCCATAGGATTTAAAGACGAGGAGCTTTTGAGTCCGGATATAGTGGTTGTTGTGTATTTGCGTCTAGGAGAGTTTGGGAAAGACGCTGCGCCTATGGCGTTGAAAATGATCGACAAGTGGGAAAAAATCAAAGCGAGCAAAAAATAGCGATAATTTTTTTGTGAGTTTTTTTGTTTTGGCATGGAAATCGCTTCCTTCAAAAGTGAAAAGCTTTTTGAAGGAGAAACACTATCATGGACGAAATGTCGAAATCCCAGCTAGCGAAAGAATATCTATGTTCGGGAATCAATTTATTTTTAAGTGGAGAATACGCGCAATCTGAGGAAAGATTGAAAGAGGTTCTCTCCTTAGATTCAGAATCTGCGTTAGCTTATTGTTATTTGGGAATCATTTGTCTGGAAACGGGTCGAGCCGAGGAGGCGTTGAAATGGTGTTCTCTTGGTCTGGAGTCTGATCCCAGTGATAGCTATCTTCGGTACTGTTACGGTGTGGCTTTGGATAGGAATAATCGTTTAGGGGAGGCTGTTGAGCAATACCACCTGTACATAGATTTGCACCCCGAGGATTCTGAGTGTTGGTTTAGTTTGGGAAGTGCTTACCATAAATTAAAAGACTACGAAAAGGCTATGGATTGCTTTGATAAGATCTTAGCCGTTGACCCATGGAATCCGCAAAGCCTTTATAATAAAGCTGTTATTCTTTCTGATATGGATAAAGAGGAAGAAGCCATTATGGTTTTGGAAACAACCGTTAAGAAAAATCCTCTATACTGGAAAGGGTGGATTAAACTAGGGTATCTTCTCTCTAAGGGGAAAGAGTGGTTGCGAGCAGCTGAAGCATATGAAAGAGTTGTTCGTTTGCGGCCGGATCTTGCCGATGGACATTATAATTTGGGATTGTGTTACCTGACGTTAGATAAAACAAAACTAGCTTTAAAAGCGTTTAGGGAAGCTTTACATCTTAATGAAGAAGATGCCGATGCTCATTTTTATGTAGGATTGTCTTACATGGATTTAAAACAAGACCGGAATGCTTTTGATGCTTTTAACAAAGCTTTAGCAATTAATTTGGATCATGAAAGGGCCCATTATTTATTGGGGTACTTGTATCATATGAAAGGGGACGCGGAGAAAGCTTTGAAGGAGCTAGCGTTTTTATCTTCCAAGGAATCTCAGTTTGCTCCGCTTTTGGAGAAGGCTGTTGTGACGGGATCTTTCCCTCTTCCTTTGGGTAAAAAAGTGCTTTAATTTTCATTTTGTTTTCTGAAGGAAGAATATTTTTTGTAAAAAAATAGTTGTATGGTATAAGTCTCTCGTCACCTTTTTCTTAGAAGTATTCTTTGAAGAAGGTTGATGTCTTGACTTGGAGGGCTCGCCCCTCGTCTTTTGAAGCTCAGGGCGCTTTGGCGTCCTGGGCTTTCTTTGTTTATCCCAAAAATTTGTAGTTTGGTATACTTCTCTTCTTGGTTTTCTGTTTGAAAGAAGAATCTTTGATGTAAAATAAAAACTCTGAGCTTTATGAGCGAGCAAGATCTTGACACCATCTTAAAGGAGAGGGAGGAATATCGTTACGGATTTTCCACCGAGGTAGAAACGGAAAGTTTAGATAAAGGGCTTTCGGAAGAGGTGGTAGAAAAAATTTCAGCGCTGCGTCGAGAGCCGGGGTTTATTACGGATTTCCGTCTTAAAGCTTTTCGTTACTGGCAAGGGTTGCGTGAACCAGCTTGGGCAAACTTGGTTAGAGACGACATCGACTATCAAGATATAGTGTATTTTACTGCCCCTAAGACCAAGGGAAAGTTAGGTAGGCTGGAGGATGCAGATCCTGAGGTTTTGGAGACGTTCAAGAAGTTGGGAATACCGCTTGATGAGCAAAAGCGATTATTGAATGTTGCTGTTGACCTTGTTTTTGATTCCGTATCTATAGGAACAACGTTCAAAGAAACGTTGGAGAGAGCTGGGGTAATTTTTTGTTCCTTTTCTGAAGCTGTTCAGAACTATCCTGATTTGATCAAGAAGTATTTGGGTAGTGTAGTTTCATTTAGAGATAACTTTTTTGCAGCGTTAAATGCTGCAGTTTTTACTGACGGGTCATTTGTTTATGTTCCGAAAGGCGTTTCGTGTCCGATGGAGATTTCCACATATTTTCGTATCAATGACAAAGAGTCCGGACAGTTTGAGAGAACCTTGATTATTGCAGAAGAGGATTCTTTTGTAAGTTATTTAGAGGGCTGTACAGCGCCTTCTTATTCCTCCAACCAACTGCATGCCGCAGTTGTAGAACTTGTAGCAAAAACTAGAGCTCGTATTAAGTACTCTACAGTACAAAACTGGTATGCAGGAGATCGAAAGACTGGTAAAGGTGGTATTTATAATTTTGTGACCAAGAGGGGATTGTGTGAGGGCGACAAGTCGCAAATATCTTGGACTCAAGTAGAGGCTGGAGCTGCTATCACATGGAAATATCCTAGCTGTATTTTGAAAGGACAGGGCAGTGTCGGGGAGTTTTATTCTGTGGCCTTGACTGGGGGCAGAATGCAGGCCGATACGGGCACGAAGATGATCCATATAGGGAAAAATTCTTCTTCAACAATAGTTTCTAAAGGAATTTCTGCCGATCAATCGCAAAATACTTTTCGTAGTCAGGTTTGGGTGGCTAAGGGAGCGTCGCATGTACACAACTATACACAATGTGATTCTATGCTTGTAGGAACCCAGTGTGGGGCGCATACGTTTCCATCCATAGAGGTAAAGAACAATACGGCTTCTGTAGAGCATGAGGCGACGACATCTAAACTTCGACAGGATCAGTTGTTTTATTTGCGGAGTCGAGGATTGGGAGTGGAGGATGCTATAGGTTTGGTTATTAATGGTTTTTGCGAAAAGGTTTTTCGCGAATTGCCATTGGAATTTGCTGAAGAAGCTAAAAAGCTGCTGCTACTTAAACTAGAAAACAGTGTGGGCTAACATGTTGGAAATAAAACATCTCCAAGCGAGTTACGAGGGGGTAGATATTCTTAGAGACTTTTCTTTGAAGATCTCTCCTGGAGAGATTCATGTTGTTATGGGTCCTAATGGAGCAGGGAAATCGACGTTAACAAAGGTTTTGTCTGGGGACCCTTCGGTTCAAGTGGTCTCTGGGGAGATAGTTTTTTGTAATGAAGAGATTTCTTCTTGTGAGCCTGAAGAGCGGGCTCGAAAGGGATTATTTATAGGGTTCCAGCAACCGCCAGAAATTCCTGGTGTTGCTAATGAGTTTTTTTTAAGAGAGGCTTACAATGCTTGCGCTGAGACTAAGGGTAGGGAAAAATTAGATGCAGTTGAGTTTAAGCGCCTTTTAGCTCGAGTAAGTGCTTGCTATGAGTTTAACCCTGATGAGTCTCTTCTGCAGCGGTCTGTTAATGAGGGATTTTCTGGGGGGGAACGTAAGAAGAATGAAATTTTACAAATGCTTGTTTTGGAACCTAAGCTGGCAGTTTTGGATGAGCCGGACTCTGGGTTGGATATAGATGCTTTGCAGTTTGTTTGTAGAGCAATCAAGAAGTATATGATTGAATATCCCTCATCTTCTTTATGTATTATCACTCATAACCCCAAAATAGTATCTTTGTTGAATCCTACGTGTGTGCATATCCTTGGTCGAGGGGCGATTGTTCATTCGGGAGACGCTAGCGTGGTAGAGTTGCTCGAGGAGCAAGGATACGAGAAAATTTTTGATGGTAAAGAAGCTCCTCTAAGAGAGGGAACGTCTGTATGACACAAGTGCTGTCTTTATTCAAAAACCCCTTGGAGAGAAGAGTGCTAGGAGGAGCTCCTTATGAGGAAAATGAGGAGTATAGGAATTGTTTGCAGAAAGCTACCTGGTTAAAAATTTCTGAAGACTCTGGTGACAATAGATGTTTTGCATTTTCTAAGGAGGGAGAGTTACAAGAATTAATACAACAGGGGATGTTGTCTCTTGATTCTGGCTGGAATTGCACTTTTGTCAACGGAGTTTTTGAGCCCCGGTTGTCTAGTGTTCCCGAAGGTTGTTTTCTTTTATCTGTGAAGGACGCTAGAAGGTTTTACCAAAGTTTTTTCCAATTGCATAAAGAGGGGTTGGAGAATAAAAAAAGCCCGTTGCATGGTTTGAATGCGAGTTTTTTGGATGAGGCCGCTTTTTTATATGTTCCCGAAGATTTTAAAATTCAGGATCCAATTAGTATTAGGAACATTGTTACAAAAAGTTTTGCTTGCACTGATAGGTCTGCTATTTTACCCGCGGTAACTGTAGCGGTGGCTTCTAGAGCTTTTGTTGAAGTAAATGTTCTTCCTTGCGAGTTTTTTTCTGGTGAAGGGATTCCTTCAAGCGCTTCTACCGAGGGCATATTTAGTGGGGTTCTGAATATCGTTGCAGAAGACTATGCAACGATCCGCTTGAATTTTGGTGCAGAGGCTTTATTGGAAAGTCCTTCTATTGCTTCTGGCAGATCTTTTTGGGAGGAGGAATCTCAAGCGTGGTCGGTCTCAGCATTGATGCAGGAAAGGTCTTCCATTTTGACGCGTATTTATTCTCGGAAAAAGTTTTTCTCATCAGGAATTGTTGATTGTAGGTATCAACTGTTAAGCCCTTATGCTTACTCGGAAGTGCTTGGTTCTATCAAAGATCCTGAAGGATTGTTGTTAAAAGTTGCGATGATCCATAAGGCAGAGAAAACAGGATCTAGACAGACAATAAAATCTCTTTTGAATGAGGATGCCAATTTTTCTTTTGAAGGAGACATTATAATAGAGCCTGATTGTGGAGATTCTGAAGCATATCAGAAACACGATAGTCTACTTATGGGAGAATCGGCTTCTGTTCTTACTATCCCCAGGCTTCAAATTTTTACCGACAATGTAAAGGCCTCTCATGGAGCTACGGTGGGCAGGCCTGATGATGGAATTATTTTTTTTATGAGGTCTAGAGGGATTTCAGAAGAGAGGGCTAAGGAAATTTTTTTAAAAGGTTTTCTGTACCCGGAACCCGAAGGTTTTATCTTTGATTAGGGGGCTGGGGGATGTCTGAATTTTTGCAACCCTCCTTTGGAAAGAAGAATTTTCCAATATTTCATCATAAAAGTTCCTTGGAGAATCCTTACATATACTTAGATTCTGCAGCCACAACACATAAACCGGAGTGTGTAATAGAAGCTGTTCGTCGATTTTATTCTGAAAGCTATGGGACGGTGTACAGGGGTATATATCAAGATTCTTCGGTAGTAACAGCAGCTTATTCTGGCGTGCGAGAAAAGGTTAAAGAGTTTATTCATGCGGCTTCTGCAAAAGAAGTAGTCTTCACAGGAGGTTGTACTTCAGGACTGAATCAGTTGGCCATAGCTTTTAATGATTCTGAACTAAGCAGGAAAGGGCCTGTAGCTGTGACAGAAGTTGAACATCATGCCAATGTTTTATCTTGGGAAATTGCTGCTAGACGAGTGGGAAACTCTGTCGTTAAGGTGCGTGTTGATGAAGAGGGAAGAATTTGTTTAGAGCATTTGGAATCTCTGCTTAGGCAAGGAGTTTCTCTTGTTAGTTTAGCGCATATAAGTAATGTTTCTGGGGTTATTCAACCTTTGAAAGAGGTCGTCTCTTTGGTTCGGCATTACGGTTCGATACTTTGTCTTGATGCTGCGCAGTCTATTTCTCATCAACCAATAGATGTGCAAAAGTTGGACATAGATTTTATGGTTTTTTCTGGGCATAAGATGTATGGTCCTACAGGGATAGGGATTCTTTATGGGAAAGAGAGCTTACTAGAGAGCTTACCCCCCGCATTTGGTGGAGGGGATATGGTGGATGTTTATGATGCTGAAAAGCCCAGGTTTCAGTCTAGTCCGCTGAAGTTTGAAGCCGGGACGCCGCCGATAGCTGAAGTTATAGGTCTGGGGGAGGCTATAGAATATTTAGAAACTTTAGGATTAGAAAACATTTTTTCGAGAGAGTCCTCCAGTATACAAGGGGTGCTAGAAGAGCTTGAAGGAATGTCTGGAGTAACGATCATAGGTCCGAGGAGGGGCGTTCCACGAGGAGCGTTGATTAGCCTTACTATGGATAATGTGCACCCAATGGATATGGGGGCGCTTTTGGATTCCCGGGGAATCGCGGTTCGAACAGGGCATTTGTGTGCTCAACCAGCAATGAATAAATGGAAAGTTCCTCAAATGTTAAGGGTTTCTCTTGGGGTGTATAATGATGATGAAGACGTGAGAACCTTTCTTAGATCCTTTAGGGAGTCATTAGGGTTTTTATCTTAAAAATCTTTTAATAGGATTGCCTACAAACTTTTTGCTAGAGTTGAGAGCAAAAGCTTTTATCCAATTTTTTAAGCAAGACACATGAGCTTTGGTTGATAAGAAGGCCTCTATGTCGGCCACTGAGCGCATTTCCATTCTATAAACTAGGTGCTTTTTTGAGGAAAAGTTCCAAGTATTTCCAAGAATAAAAGATGTTTCGTAGTGTTGACGAACTAGTTTGTCTGCGAGAGAGTCATAACGGCCGAAAGGGTATATAAAGGCAGAAACGGATCTTTGTAGTAGCTTTTCTAAATTTTTTTTGGACAGAATAACTTCCCCAAGGAGGTAGGGAGGGTTTCGAATAAGATTTCGGATGCCTATTCCGTGGGAAGCCAAAGTGATAGTGGGGGAGGCGGCTAATTGCAATAATTCGTTCGGACAACAAAAAGGGGCTAAAGAAGAAAAGATTTCATCTTGAAAAGATAATGATTCGGGGGCGCTTGTACGTTTTGTTATCGATAAACTGTCGGCTGTAGAATTTGAAGGGATGTAACGCCAAGCAACACCCACCGTTGCGGGAATTTTATGCGCGCAGAGAAAAGGATATACGTAGAAATAGAAATCTGCAGAAGCGTGATCGAAAGTTACGGAAATTTCTTTTGGCAAATAAGAGAGCAGCTTTTTTTCGCGCTGAAGGGAAGGAATCGTCGATGGTTGTGAAAGAGAAAAATGCTCTTTGCAGAAAAGCAGCTGTTGTTTCATAGCCTCTAGATATCGGGGATCCGAGGAGTATGAAACTTTTCTGTAAGCGAGAACTAAACGCATATTGTTAGAGGTTTTCTATATAGCTGGCAAACTTCCAAGATTTTTGGTCTAAAAAGCTACAATAAGAGCCGTACAAAGGATGTTTTGTTATCTCTTGTTTAAATCCTCGAGCATCTACGCCAGCCTTATTGCTTAGATAGGCTGCGCGTAGCAAGGTACAAAAATAAAAGTGGGGGTAGGAATCTTTGTTTTTTGATAATTCTTGCAATAGCTGTTTTGTTTGTTGCAGGGCTTCCAGGAAATTCCCCTGAGACTGAGAAAAAATAATATTGCTTTGTAGGGCAGTGACTGTAGGTAACTGAAGTAGCATGGAGGCCTTATTATGCGCCATATTGTTATATAAAGCGCCCTTTTGACTATCTCCTATTAGGAAAGAGGTTGATGCAAAGAAATGGGAATAAGAAAAAAGCTGATTTGAGCGTTGGCAGAAGATTTTTTCTGCTTTCTGAAGAGGAGCGCTTACATGAGAGGGTTTGAGTCGAGAACATTGAAGGACAGAAGAGAAGAATGTATCGTAGTCACTATTGATTTTTTTACTGTATCGATATTCCCTTCGAAAAAGAATACTGGTTAACAGCACAGCGCTTACACACAAGATCAAAAAGAGTCCTTGAAGAGAAAAAAGATCTTTTCGTCTTTGAGTAGTTCTGTTTTCTTGCATAATGAAGCCTCTTTTCTGTAGTCTTTCAGTCTATAGGGAAGGTTTTTTTTCGTAAATGTCGGGGATGGTGATTGCTTTTGAGAGTAAACCATAGCCTACAAAAAAATATTCTTTGTATGATGAGATCGATGACGGAGGAGAAGGAGTCTAGCAACAGTGGATAATGATGTAGAAGACAAAGTAGTAGAAGTTTCGGTGGAAGCTATTCGAGTAAGTCCATTTCAACCGCGCAAACATTTTTCCGAAGAGGAGTTGAAGGAATTGTCCCAATCTTTGCGCTCTGTGGGTCTTATCCAGCCTCCTGTTGTTAGAGAAATAAAGAATGGGGACAGGGTGCTGTATTACGAGCTCATTGCTGGAGAGCGTCGTTGGAGAGCGTCGGTGTTGGCAGGGTTCACCACCATTCCCGTGCTTGTTCGTGTGTCTAAAGATCAGATCGCCGCAGAGGCTACACTAGTTGAAAATCTTCAGAGAGTAAACCTCAATCCTATGGAAATGGCTGAAGCATTTAAAAAGTTGATAGATGTTTTTGGATTAACGCAGGATCAAGTAGCTAAAAAGGTTGGAAAAAAGCGATCGACAGTGGCGAACTATTTGAGGCTGCTCACATTAGAGGATGGCATAAAGCAGTATATTCGAGATGGCAGTTTGTCTTTAGGCCACGCGAAAGTGGTCTTAATGTTGGAGGACGTTTCTTTGAGAAGCGAGCTTGTCCATGCTATTGTGGAAAAAGGTTTGTCTGTTAGGGATGCAGAGCTTTTAGTTAAGAAGATGCTCAAAGAAGGAGTAAGCGAAGTTTCTTCTGTTGTCAAAGAAAAAATTGCCTTGCGCAATATTTCTGAGGAGAGCATAGCTTCTGTGACATCAAAATTTGCAGCAGCTTTTTCGTCTAAGGTTACTATTCGTTCCAAAGGAGGAAAAGGGACGCTTTCCATACACTTTGAAAATGAGGAGCATTTAGCTAACTTGGAAAAGTTGCTTTCACACGCCGTACAGTGAAGGGCTTGTCAAGGATAAGAGCTAAGGTTTTAGAAGTAGCTTCTGAGGGGAAGTGCTAGCAAATGCAGTCATAGGTTTGTAAGAGGTCTGTTTTTCGTGGTATGGGGCCCGTTTTGCAGAGTTTTTTCCTAAAGGGGCAACGGGAGTAGAAAGGGCATCCTTCAGGAGAAGGGCTTTCGCTGGATGTTGGCAATTCAAAAGGATTTGGCGCGCGCTTTCTTGCTTCTGTTGGAGTGTTTGCTGGTTGAGAGTTTAGTAAAAGTTTTGTGTAAGGATGTTTAGGGGTTTGGAAGACACTTTCTATGCTTCCGGTCTCCATGATCTTCCCTCGATACATGATGATGATGTCAGAACAAAAATGTCTTACAACAGCTAGGTCATGGGAAATAAATAGGTAGTTAATACCCATTGAGGAGTAGAGGTCCTTAAGCATATTTAGTATCTGTGCTTGCATAGAGAGATCCAAGGCCGAAACTATTTCGTCGCAGATGATTAGCTTTGGCTTTCCTATGATAGCTCTTCCTATAGATAATCGTTGCTGCTGTCCTCCGGAGAGTTGGTGGGGGTACATGTATAAGACAGAGTCTGGTAGACCTACTTTGTTTAGAGCTTCTGTTACGAATAGAAGTTGTTCTTCTTTGTTCTTAACAATTCGCTTGCGTAAGAGGATGTCGCCTAGGTTGCTGAGAATATTCTTCCTTGGATTGAGGGAGGAGAAAGGGTCTTGGAAGACCATTCGGATTTCCTTTCTCAGGATAGGGAGTTCTGTTTTTTTAGGTTTGTGAACATTGATGCCATTAAAGATTACAGACCCTGATGTAGGTGTTGACAAGCCTGCGAGCATTAAAGCGAGAGAAGTCTTTCCAGATCCAGATTCACCGATGATTCCTAAAATTCGTCCCGGTTTCATAGTGAAAGAAATGCCGTCTACGGATTTTATTACTTGTTTTTTTGCGAACAAGCCAGAGCTTTTGTAATGATGTTTTTTGAGCTCTGTAACGTTGAGTAGCAACGAGTTAGTAGTCATACAACCAACATCTCACTTCGTGATTATCCCCAATATCCAGGTTTGGCGGGGTACATTGTTTACATTTTTCCATAACTTTTGAACAACGCGGGTGAAAGCGACAACCTGATGGATATTGTGTAGGGTGCGGGGGAGAGCCGTTCATTGTTGATAAATAGGGGCTTACTTGTCCAGCTAAGTTAGGTCTAGAAGCAAAGAGCGCTTGTGTATAGGGGTGGGAAGGGTTGTCGAAAATTTGTTGCGCAGAGCCTCTTTCAATAATTCTTCCCGCGTATAGGACGGTCACTTCGTCAGCGATTTCTGCTACCACCCCCATATTGTGTGTAATTATGAGGATAGCCATGCCTGTTTTTTCTTGTAAATCTCGAAGAAGGGATAAAATTTGGTGTTGAACGGAGACATCTAATGCTGTTGTGGGCTCATCAGCTATAAGGATGTCCGGGTGACATAGAAGGGCCATGGCGATACATATCCGCTGCAACATCCCTCCAGAAAGTTGATGTGGATAGGATTTGAGACATTGATCAGGGTTTTGAATGCGAGTCTCATGTAGGGCTTGGAACAAAAGTTCTTTAATGGAGTGCGAAGGGATCCCTAGGTGTGTATAGACAACCTCTGTTAACTGATGCCCTATGGTATATACGGGGTTTAGAGAGGCCATAGGGTTTTGAAAGATCATAGCAATCTTGTTACCTCGAATTTTTCTTGCAGCCTTGGGTGGTAAAGTAAGTAAATTTTGCTGTTGGTAAAGAGCTAAGCCTTTAGTGATAAATTGTGCTTTGGGTAGGAGGCCAAGAAGGGCTTGAGCTGTCAATGATTTTCCAGATCCAGATTCACCGATAATAGCAAGAGTCTTTTGCTTGTATAGGTCAAAGCTTACAGATTCCACTACTGAGTAGATTTTTTTTTGTTTTACAAGAGAAACGTTAAGGTCTGCAACTTGTAGAATTGGAGAGCGAGGCATAAGTCATTTACAAGATCGTAAAATACGGCTATTATGACGCAAAAGGTATTCTTATGCAAACTCTAGCTAGACTCTTTGGCCAATCTCCTTTTGAACCCTTGCAAGCACACCTAGAGGTTGTTGTAGAGTGTGTTTCTTTGCTTCCAGAAATTTTTGTTGCTGTGAGGGATAAGAAATATTTGAAAGTAGAAGAAATCGCTCAGGATATTTCCAAGAAGGAGTTTCAAGCAGATTGTATCAAGAACGATATGCGAAATCATTTGCCCATGGGTATTTTTACTCCAGTGTCTAGAGTAGGATTATTAGAGATAATCTCTATCCAAGATAGTATTGCAGATACCGCTGAAGATGTAGGAATTTTGTTAACCATTAAACAACTACATTTTCATAAAGATTTTGAAGAGCTTTTTTTCAACTTTTTGGAAAAAAATTTGGAAGCCTTTGGGATAGCGGCAACGCTCATCCAAGAATTTAATCAATTGTTGGAAAGTTCTTTCGGTGGTCGTAAGGCTGATAAAGCTAGAGAATATGTTAGGGATGTTGCTAAAGCTGAGCATCAGGCTGATGTATTGCAAAGAAGTTTGATGAAGGTCTTTTTTCATGATGACTTAGTAATCTCTGAAAAGCAACTATACCTTTGGCTACAAGTAATTAAACGCACAGCGGGAGTTTCTAATGCTTCAGAAAAGTTGGCAAATAGGATCAATATGACTTTGGAAGACAAATAGTTCGTTTTCTATGTTTTATCTTCTGTGTTTTATCGTCCTCTGTAGTTGTTATGCCTCGTGGAATATAGGGGCTAATGATGTAGCTAATGCTGTAGGGACGAGTGTTGGTTCTGGAGTACTAACATTGAAGCAGGCGGTAGTTGTTGCGGCCGTTTTTGAACTCTTAGGAGCGGTATTCTTAGGAAGTCGCGTAGCAGGAACGATAGAAGGGCAGATAATAGACCTTTCTAGTTATACAGGAAATCCCATGGAGTACGTCTTCGCTATGACAGCGGCGCTTCTAGCTACGGGAGTGTGGCTGCAGTTGGCTTCCTTTTTTGGCTGGCCGGTGTCTACAACGCACTCCATTATCGGTGCTGTCATAGGCTCCGGCTTGTCTATTGGAAAGGGCCTGTTTATTCGTTGGGGAGCAGTAGGATCCATAGTGGTTGGTTGGCTGGTTTCTCCTATTCTCGGAGGAAGCGTTGCGTACCTGATTTTTACAATTATTCGAAGGACGGTCTTTTATAAATCGGATCCTGTACGTGCAGTCATCAAAGTTGCACCAGTGATGACTTTTGTTGTCTTCTCTACTATGTCAGCCATCATTTTAGGTGGAAGTAGCCATGTGTCTAAGGTATCTTTTTTCGAACGCTGTGGCATTCTCTTGGGCGTCGGAGTGCTAGCCTTTGTCATATGCTTCTCTCTATTACGGATGAAACGAAGTCAGACAATATCTTCTTCTCCAGTAAAAGGGTCTTTAACGGATCGATTAAAGACTCATGGCGGGGATTATGGAATTAAATATTTACTAGTTGAAAGAGTTTTTGCTTATCTGCAAATAGTTGTAGCAGCCTTTATGGCTTTTGCTCATGGATCCAATGACGTTGCTAATGCTATTGCGCCTTTGCTTGCTGTGATAAAAATAATGAATCCTCAGATGTACTCCCCTCTGACGGTTTCCTTATTGATGGGACTGGGGGGGCTTCTGCTCATTATTGGACTGGCTACTTGGGGATGGAGAGTGATAGAAACCGTAGGATGTAAGATAACAGAGCTGACGCCTTCCAGAGGATTCTCTGCTGGATTTGGTTCTTCTCTTACAATAGCGTTGGCTTCGGCGCTAGGACTACCTGTTTCTACCACTCACGTAGTTGTTGGGGCAGTACTCGGAATAGGCGTTGCTAGGGGTATTCGAGCTATAAATTTAAACATTATCAAAGACATTATCATGTCTTGGTTCATCACTGTCCCTGCTGGGGCTCTTTTTTCTGTGCTCTTTTTCTTTGCTTTAAGAGCTATTTTTGGGTAGAAGGTGGCTCAGACCTTAACACTACTAGGCTCTTGGCGGGCATTATGTAAGTCAAATTACTAACAATAATTGAGGAAGGTAGTATGCAAGAGAATATCTTATCTGTCAGAGATTTGTCTCCAGAAGGGAAACGAGTTATTGTTAGAGTAGATTTCAATGTTCCTGTGAAAGATGGAAAAATTTTAGATGATACTCGAATTAGAGCTGCTCTCCCTACAATTCGCTATCTATTACAAAAAAAAGCTTCCGTTATTGTTATGAGCCATTTAGGACGCCCTAAAGGAAAAGGATATGAGGCAGCTTATAGTCTTCAACCTGTAGCAGAATGTTTATCTAAGTTTCTCGGGTTTCGGGTCCCCTTGGCTTCTGATTGTATCGGTGATAAGGTTGCTCAAGCTGTTGCAGAGTTGCCTTCCGAACGAGTATTATTATTGGAGAATCTTCGTTTTCATGACGGTGAAGAGCATCCCGAAAATCATCCAGAGTTTGCTGCGAACATAGCTTCTTTCGGGGATTTCTATGTTAATGACGCCTTTGGTACGTCACATAGGAAGCATGCTTCTGTGTACGTGGTCCCCCAATTCTTTCCAGAGAGATCTGCTGCTGGATTTCTAGTAGAAAAAGAGTTAGAGTTTTTAGGGCAAAATTTAATTCAAAGTCCGAAGAAGCCTTTTTCTGCCTTGCTAGGAGGAGCCAAAGTATCTTCAAAAATAGGTGTTATAGAAGCTTTGTTGGATAAGGTCGACAATCTTTTACTGGCAGGAGGGATGGGCTATACCTTTTTGAAAGCTATAGGAAAGCAGATTGGAAACTCTCTTTATGAAGAGTCGGGAATTCCTTTAGCAGAAACAATCCTTCGTAAAGCCAAAGACAAAGGAGTTTCTGTTTTCTTGCCAGTTGATGCAGTTGTTGCTAAGGAAGCCAATGTTGATGCAGATACAGAAGTCGTACAGATGGATAAAGGTATCCCTCAGCACCTAGAGGGATTAGATATAGGGCCTGAGACTCTGCAGGCGTTTACAGAAGTTTTTTCTCGATCTGCAACCA
Organism: Chlamydiifrater phoenicopteri; assembly: GCF_902807005.1. NCBI lineage: Bacteria > Pseudomonadati > Chlamydiota > Chlamydiia > Chlamydiales > Chlamydiaceae > Chlamydiifrater > Chlamydiifrater phoenicopteri. The sequence continues at coordinate 911,963 of NZ_LR777658.1, read as the reverse complement.
TCTTTTGGAACGGTCCTGTAGGGGTCTACGAAGTAAAACCTTTTGATAAAGGATCTATGGAGATAGCAAAGTATATAGCTTCTCTCCAAGGAGTAGTGAGTGTCATTGGTGGTGGTGATGCAGGAGCTGTTGCTAATTTAGCAGGAGTTTCTGAAAGAGTTTCTCTTGTGTCCACGGGAGGAGGCGCTTCTCTTGAATTTATAGAGCATGGGATGTTACCTGGGATAGAAGTTTTGTCTCGCAAGTTGTTGTGACTATTTTGTTTGCGCTTGCTTTTGTTTCTTTTTTTTAGATTTTCTTTTTATTGTTCGATATAAATGCTTTTAGAGCGTTTTTGTTTTTTATTGTAAAATAAATAAAACAAAACGCTTTTTTATTTTATGTCGATTAATTCTGTTTGGAATTGTTTTTGTAATCAACGATTCCTATCTTATGGTGATGTAAAAATCGAAAGAGGTACACAAACTCCTCGACGAAGTGTCTTAACGCTTTTATTTTCAGTTAGAAGCGAGAGGTCAAGTTCTTTCATTGCCAAATCTACGCAGTCTTCTTCCCTGAAAGAAGTTTTAGCTGAGTCCTTAGCTGAAGCATCTTCTATCCATAATGTAGTTATAGAGTTAAGAAAAGCTTCAGATCTCCATGAGCAAATTCAAAGCCTTGGAACTGAGTGGCAGTTTCTTAGGGAAACTTTTGTAAAGAACAGTTTACGAGAACACAGCTTGGTGGGAGTTCGCGTTTTAGTGGCTGGAAAACAGAAAGTCGAAGGAAATTCTTTCTTTGCTCCTAGAGTTCTTCGCTGCAAGTTTGGCCTATTGTTAAGAAAGATACTTAAGAAGGGTAAGCAGAGATTTTCTTTGGAATTTCTCAACATATTGTTGCTCTTCTCGATAGGTTTAATTAGAGGTTTTTCTATGCCAGCGCCCTTTTTAGAAGCTAAAGGCCTGCGAGTTGGTTGCGATAGAGAATACTTAAAAGAATTAAGTGTTTTGCTTTACCGAACGAGCTGCAGAAGGACTAGCTTTTATAAGGCTTTGCATCATCTAGACAAATCTTTCAACAAGGCTGTCAGAAGAGTTGGTTCGTTCCTATCCAATGGCGGGAAGTCTAGGATAAATTACCTATCAAAAAGCCAGGCGACTAAATCTAAAGAGCTTATAAAGGCTTTGGAAACAGTAATCCCTGGAGAAGGGAGAAAAGCCCTTTTAGTACTAGTCAATGACACTTTTCAATAATTTTAACTAACAAGGTCAAGTATGAGTATAAATCCAACTGGTGGGCGGCAGAACAATAATCCTTGGGACGACGACTTCGATGTAGAAGAGGGGGCTCAAGGGGAAATAGGGGGGCGCAGAGTATCTTATGATTCCAAGAGTAACTATGATTCGGACAGTGATTTTTCTGTAGGTTCCACGGAGAGCAAAACTACAAGTGTTGCTAGAAGCAACATTAGTAAGACGAACGAAGAGAAGAAGTTTGAATCAGGAAGAAGTCAATCCTCTGGGGCTTTTAGAAAGTTCATGCACAGAATCGCTGGTTGGTTTAGAGGAGAGCCCAAAACCTCCCGATCTTCGACAGAAAATCTTTCTTCAGACGGAGTTTTGAAATCTGGAGAACTAGTTAAAGGTTTAAAAACCATAGCAAAGCATTCCAAGGACCTCAAAGCGAACAGTAAGAAATTAAAAGAGTTATGGGAAGGATTAGAAGCAGAGAGTCCCGTAGAGTATAAGCTTATGAGTCAAAAGCTCTTACTCCAAGCCATGGGGGAAAAGCAAGAATCTATAGCTAAGAGCGCAAGAGGGATATCAACTCAAGGGAAGTTATTAAAACAACTCAAGAGGAATGCGAGAGAAGTATTAACAGAAGCTAATTATGATGGGAACGATAAAGGGGATTGGGATAAGGCTAACATTTTTTATTTATTTTTATTGCAAGTTCAAAATTCTTCGGAAGGTCCAGCAGAACTCATGGATGATTTGAATGAAATTCATGATCCACAACTAACTCAAATAGGGGTTGATCTGGAAAAATTGAAAGCCAAGGGACCAAAAGAATATAGCAAAGGGTTGATGACTTTGTTGAAAGAAGGGCAAACAATGCTGCAACTTGAAAGAGAAAGAATGATGCAGACTATCCCTCAAATTGATTATGGTTTAGTAGGTAGAAGCGTCGGTCATTCCAACTTTCTTCTCAAGGAAATGGAAAAGGTTTATTCCGGTGTTAGCGACAATGCTTTACTAGTTTTAGTCTGCGACTTGTTCCCTCCGAAGGAATAAGCTTTTTATTGCTAATCTTGTTTATAAAGAACCTTTTAATCGTTTTGATTAAAAGGTTTTTTGTTTTATTTGTTTTCAGGTTCTCTCGATTTTGTTTAAAACAAAAGAAAGTTTTAAAATTAAATTAATTAATTTTAGTTTTTTTGTTTAGTTTTTGTGGGAGATTCTAATGACTATAGATCCAAATCAGGGATCTTCAGGGGGAGTACGATGGGACGGGAGCTCTTCGTCCAGTAGTGGATCTCAGAAATCTGAAGGTAGTTTAGGTGGCAGAAGAGTTTCGAGTTCTAGTAGTGAATCAGGAGCATCTCAGAGAGTAGGAGACGTAGTTCGAGGGAGAATGTCTAGTACTTCTTCAACAACTTCGTCGTCATCGTCATCTTCTTCTCACAAAATTTCTAACGAGGGGAAGGGCTTTTTATCCAAAATAGCGGATAAAATACGTTCATTCTTTGGCAAAAGTAGTGTGGGTAGGTCACAAGGGTCTGCGGGACAGCGCGGGGCCAGGTCCGTCAGTTACTCAAATTTGCCTCGAAGTCGCCAAGGGTCCTCCAGTAGTAGCTCCTCTGAAGTGGAAGTAGCCGACAGAGGTTTAGCCTCTCTTCTCACTAGAGGGCGTTCGGAAGGGGTTGACAGTGGATCTTCGTCCTCTTCTAGTAGCTCCCGGGAAGAATCTGTATACGACACTCTTAAGGGTGGAGATAAACATATTTACGAAGAGATGAAACGTTCTGATGCAGGTCAAAATGTTTATGATGATGTTGATCTTTCTCATGGAGAAGAAAACATTTATGATGATGTAGGAATTTCTGGTGAGGAAGAAAACATCTACGATGATGTGGGAATTTCTCGAGGAGAGGACAGTCTTTATGACGACGTGGGTGTTTCTCACAGAAGAGATAGTCTTTATGATGATGTAGGTCTTTCCAGTAGTGACGAGAGTGTATACGAAACTCCGGATGGTAGTGTTTATTACACAGCTAGCGAGGGTAGTCAGCGTTCTTCCGGAGAGGAAAGTATTTATGAAATGCCTGATGATGAGGGATTGAAGCAGCAACAATCTGTAGAGGCAGAAGAGGAACATATCTACGAAGAAATAGGCGATCCTTTTACTGTAGCTTCTTCCGATACTCCTTTAGTTGCTGGGCTAAAAAGAGCTATTCAAGAAGGAATGAAAAATAAAAACTGGGATCCTGCAGGTTTATTAAGAGATAATTGGACGAAGCTAGAAAATGAGCGCCCTGTGGAATATAAGATGTTGGGATTGAGTGTTACATCGCAATCTCTAGAAGATGTTAGAAAAGCCGCCCATAAACAAGCAAAAGGCGCTGCGTCGAATCCGGGTTTACTGAAGCAAGTTAAAGTCAGTACTAGACATTTATTAGATAAGTCTCTCCTAGAGGGGAACGATGGGGGGTATTGGGATTCTGCTAACATCTTGATAATGTTCTTGCTAGAGGCGGGAACGGCTTCGAATGTTCGGGAGCTTATGGAAGAACTCAACGATTCCGCTGATGCTGATCTGACTCAGTTGGGACAGGATCTTCAAACCCTAAAAGAGAGGTCTCCAAAAGATTACAACAAAGCTCTAGAAGGCATGGTGAACCAGGTTCAAGGGATGATCTCTTTGCTACAGAAAGAAATAGAATCAGCAAATCCTGGGTATAATAAAGCGTTGGTAACATCCAGTTTAAACTCTACACAACTTTTGTTTAAGCATATGGAAAAGCAGACGCCGACATCATCTCTTGTTGCTAAGCAGGTGATGGTGAATGACATGTTCCCTCCAAGGAACGATTAATAATGGGGTTTCCAGATGGTTAGTGGGATACCTCCTAGAGGGGATGACTCAAGGTTTCAATCTGAGGACGTAACTTCTCCAAAGTTTAGTAGTAGTGACGAGTCTAGTGATTCTATGGATGAAATAGAAGAGCTAGACAACAGGATTTCTGAATGTGCTGGGGAAGTTTTTGAGACGCAAGAAGGCACCCCAAAAACTCAGGGGTATGCATCGGAATATGATCTTCGAGGACGAGTGGAGCAAGAGGTGCCGACAGGATTTTTCCGGAGTCTTATCCGTAGAATATTTTCGATAGCCCGTAGAGTCTGGGGGGCTATACGCAGATATTGTTATTGCTCCGGGAGAAAGACTACTTCTCGAGAGACTTCCCATGAGGGATTCATATCCTATCAGGATGAACACTTAGATGATCATAATGAAGAAGTTTTTGGATCTCAGGGGTCTAGTAGTTCTCAGGATTCTCTTGTTCAGTATAATAGGAGGTTGAAAGCTGGTTTTGCCAGGGTGGTATTAGCTCCACTAAAGTTTAAAGCGCCCGCACACAGTAAGGAGTCTGTCGTTGCAACGGCTAAATTGATGTTGCAGGCTCTTGGAAGAGTAGACGAGATAAAATCTTTATTCTTAGGAATTCCTTTAGAATCAGAAACTAAAAAATCTTTAATCCAAGATTTATCCGAAAACTCTATGGCTAAATGGAAGGAAATAGAGAGTTTTTATGAAAAGCAGTCGTCTATTAGTGTCTTAGATCCAGCTTCTAGTATTCCTGCTATGCGAGCCTTGTTGAAATTATGTATGGCACCAACCTTTTCCGTAAGCTACGAAGCATCTGATATGATGACCTCTCTTTCCGATTTTGATCCCTTAAGAAGCTATGAGTCGGAAAAACTTTTAGCCCAATTACTGCAAGAGTTTGCTACGGGTGGAGAAGATGAAAGATTGCTAGTCAAAGACTTATTGTTTGGGCTAAGAGAAAAATTTGTTAGGGAACTGGAATCCTTGATAAGCAAGATCTCTGAAGCGTATCCCAGTTTAGATCAGAACGTTATTGATAATACGGTGGATGCAAATGCAGCTACCATCGCTAAAGCTTACTATCATGATGACGTAGCTTTCGATAAGCAACTCAATGCTGTAGTTAAAAGATTTTTCCGTGGTTGGAAGAAGCTAGATTTTTCCTTGCTTTCTAGTTAAGGTCTGTTGTCCAAGATTTTTGTTGTTTTTGTTTCTGCCTGATAAGACTTAAGAGTATCTATGTTGGATTTTACTTTCTCCACAGACTACTATCTTAGGATGATAGAGCTTTCTATTAGAGAGTGTGGATCAGATTTAGTTTATAATAAAAAATTGCAGCAACTTGAAGCAATTGCGGACAAGGAGCATTTTTCAGAATCTTTGGTCTGGGACGATCTAACACTTATCTCAGCGTTGAATAAACTCATTGGGCATGATAATAGAGCCTATTTGGGCTTTATCAGACTTCTTGGAGTGATAGATAGATTAGTAGAGGAGGAAAAGAGAAAGCATAGGTCTTGGCTAAGTAGACTAACGAACAGTTGTTCTGAGAATGAAGTTATTACAAAAAAACTTCTTAGAATAAAAACTCTTTTGCTTGCGGGGCTTCAAGAATCCCAATCCAAAATCATGTCGGCCTTTCAAAGTAGAGTGGAGAAGCCTCATTGGCCAAATAAGCTTTTAGAAAATTCTTCAAGGACTGCTTCTAAAAAGGCAGCACTGGACTCCAATGCTGCTTTGACACAGCTCGTTCGCAATGTTGTGAAAATCAAACAAAATGAAACGTTCTTTCTTAGAACATTGTTGAAGTTTTTGATGTCCGATGACGAAGTTGCAAACGAAGTGAAGGGCAGATTATTAGAAAAAATGCTTACCGACTCCATAAGTTCCCAAATTGCAGAGCCAAGAGAGGCCGAGAATACAATTATTAAAAAACTTTTGTCTCTGGCTAGATTTAGTTCGGAAGACTTTTGTTTGTTAGCGAAGGAAACTCTTAAAGCTGGCATTGTTAAAGGGGAATTTCCTTGGAGATCCTTGGAAAGCTGTTTGCACTCTAATCAGGGACGAGGAGTCTTTGGAGAGTGGGAGTTAGTTTGCACGCAAGATATGGAAGTTTTTAGAAATGTCCAAGTTATTTTGAGTCAAGCTGTTCTCAAAGAACTTCGAAGGGAAAAAAGCTTCTCGTTAGCAGAGGCGACTGAAGAAGTTCAGGAAGTGGTGCTTTTTATCGATTCTATTACAGACAAAGACATTGGCCTAGAGTGGTTAGCAGATGTTCTTTTGGATAGTTGGGTATCGATTCATAGAGAAGCTTTTAAGCGTTCTTTAGCAGAGCTAGTTTCATATGTGTAGAAAAAGCCTTTCAGGAGAAAGAGAGTTTTCTTATCATGGACTGCTATGATTCCTTTTCGTTTGTATCACTTGCATCGGGTTCTAGAAGAATTTTTTATTGCGGGAGCGGCAAAACCTTCAGATAAAGTGTTGGCTCAGTACTTTAAGGTTAATAAGTCTTTGGGGGCAAAAGATCGAAAATTTATTAACTTGTACTTTTATCAAATTATTAGGAACTACTTGTTTTTGAAAAGTCTTTTAGAAAAGGTAGCTCGAGAGTGTTCTGTAGAGAATCTTTGTTCATTTGTTTTAGAAAACAATATAGAGGCTCTGAGAGAAACCAGTTCTTGTCCACAGGCTGTTCGTTACTCCGTGTCTGATGATTTTTTAACCCTGTTAAAAGAGTCTTATTCAGAGAAATATGTTCGAGAATGCTTGAACATCTTCTTGGAGGAAGCTCCTATAAGCATTCGGGTCAATGCTCGAAAATGTTCTCCTGAACAGTTATTGCGACGTTGGGAAGGACGTTTCATTGGTAAAGAATGTCTTGATGTTCCTGGAGCAATTCTGTTAGCGGAGAGGTATCCCCTACAAAGCACCAAAGAATTTCGGGAAGGATGGTTTGAGTTTCAAGACCTATCTTCCCAAAAAATCTCTAGAGAAATTCCTATGACCTCTTCTGACATTGTTCTTGATTATTGCGCAGGAGCGGGAGGAAAGAGTTTGGTCTTTGTCGAAACAGCTTCCCAGGTTCTTCTCCACGATGTTCGGGAAAAAGCTTTGCAGCAAGCTTACAAGCGTTTAGTGCGTTCGGGAAACTCTAACTTTTTAATCACGGGTAAGGACTATTTAAATGAATACGTAGGGAAATGTCATGTCGTTGTTGTTGACGCGCCCTGCTCTGGATCAGGAACTTTCCGCAGGCACCCCGAAGGAAAGTGGTTGCTGTCTCTTGACAAGGTGTCTCAGTGGACGGCTCTTCAAAGAAGTATCGTTGAAGAAGCTAAAAATTTTGTCTGCAACTCGGGCAGGTTGGTTTACGCCACTTGCTCTATCCTTCCTCAGGAGAACGAGGAGCAAAAGGAGTTTTTTATCAAAACTTATGGTTGGAAAGTGGAGAAGGAAACCAAACTGCTGCCTGTTGCTGGATCTGGTGATGGAATGTATTCTGTAATTTTTAAGGTTTAAATTACTCCCACTGTAATTGCTCTAGAAGACAGGATAAAAAAACAAATCCGTGTTCGTAAAGTAGAGCTACATCATTACTTAGCTCTTGATCAGACAAAAGTTCCTTGAAAGAAAAAAGCTGAGAGCAAAACCCTTCACAAGGGACTTTACAAGAAAAGTTTTCGCTTAGAGAAGATGTGTTTTGGAAAATAAGCCCTTCAGTAACAGACTGATCATCTTCATCAACTTCTATAACACAAACGGAAGAATCTTTTTGCACATCCTCGATAGAGGATGGTTGAAGATCTAATTCTGGAAGAGAGGTCTCTTGGGGAGAGGAGTCAGAAGGATGTTCGGAGAAAGAAAAAGGGGTTGGTTGAGGGGCTGCAATAGGAATAGCCACAGCTTCTTTGTAGAGAGATTCTGTGACAAATAATGATTTAGACGGAGGCATACTTGCCAGGCTCGTGTGCGGGCCAAAGAAAATAGCCGCCAAGGCAATAAGACAATAGTTTGTGATCTTGGAACACATAAAATGCATACTCTTAGTAAAGCGTTTGCTCGATATATTTTTACAAGTGTTGGTGGTAGTAGGAGTTTATCTATGTTTTGAAATCCTATTTTTTTGAAAGCTCCCAGAAAAGACCGAAAGGACGCGCCTCCTCCATCGGCACCCTTTCAGTGGAGCCCAAAAGGAACTAGCGCACAGCAAATCAAAAATTAGAAAAAACTATAACCCCGACCCGGGCAATCAAAAACCCAGCGGAGCCAGGAGGATTTTAGTTAAAGTAAGAAAAAAAATATATTAAATTATAAGAAAATGCTCCTAGCTCGGCGGCGAGAACGCTTTTTCCATAAAAAGAAACTCGTGTATACAACAAAAAAAGCAGGAACAAACTTTTTCATTACAAAAACAGAAAGCATGGAAAGCAAATTTTGCGTGATGCGTTTCTGGGTAAAAACGGGAAATGAAGATAAAATGTGCCCGGAAGTATCGATGACTTGAAATTCTCCTAAGCAGACACCTTTTGCTATAGGTAGTTTTTTTAGTTTTTGTTGGAAAATTACAGAAGCTCTCTTCTTCCCTTCAGAAGGGAAATAGTTATAATAAACTCCTTCTGGGAGCGGAGCTTTAATTTTTTTCCAGCTATTGTTGAAAGATATTGGAAAAGACGTTCCAGGAGGTAATAGGAACTCTTTTTGATGCGGTTCATTCAAAGCTGTTTCGAATAAAGCGCGTACATCTTCGTATAGAGTTGTTACGGATTTATGATACCCAGAAGCTACGACAATAACTTCTCTCCGATGATTTTTTGCTGCACATATTAAATTTTTTCCAGCACACCTTGTAGATCCAGTTTTTCCTCCTACGGCGTATTCGTAATAAAATTGTGAAGAGGGGAGGATCATCTTATTAGTTTGTTGGAAAACTCTGCTGGCTTCTAAATTGGTTTCTAAAGATTTATATCGAGTGGTTGTTATAGCCTCTCTGAATAGAGGATGCCTTAAGGCATAGCGAAATATTAGAGCAAGATCTCTTGTTGTGGTGAAATGATCAGGATGATGAAGACCATGAGGATTATTGAAATGTGTCGAAGAGCATCCTATATGCTTCAAGAAAGCATTTAACTCCTCCATAAACTTAGGAATCGAGCCCGCGCAGGCTCCTGCTAAAGCATTAGCAGCGTCGTTAGCAGAGCAGACCAAAAGAGAGAAGAATAGTTCTTTGCCCAAGACTTCTTCTCTTACTTTTAACCCCATATTGGAACCATCACTTTCCAACCAGTAGGGAGGGCTGCGGTATCCAGAATCCTTCTTAACTTCTGGCGTTATCGTGGATAGGTAATCTTTTTTTATTGTGATGTACTTTTCTAAAATTTCTGGGTAGCGGACTAAAATGAAGAGAGCAGTGGCAATCTTTGTCATGCTCGCAGGATAGATAGTGTTTTCTGAGTTTTTCTCATACAAGATACGCCCATCAGAAGCATTTATGAGTAGAAGGTTCTCTCCTGAAAGTTTGAGCGAAGAATTTATTACAGAGTCGAGGGTTGCTGAAAGGAAAAAACTTTGACTTGCAAAAAAGAAAACTACGTAGAAGAGGGATTTTTTTAACAAAAGAGAGTTCATTAGGAAAAGTTTTGTATGGGTAATTGCTTCTAGAGACAAATATCGCTATTTCTACTTTTGTTTTTCAATATGTAGTTAAAGGGAGCGGACCTAAAAATGTGTATTTTTGATGGTTTATTAAACGGCAGTCTTCATCTGAGATTAGTTTGAGATATGGAAAAGTCTCTTCAGCGATCAATACCCGATGTTTTAGGTTTTGTTGAAATAAGAATATATGCGCAAGGTGTTAGTGTTATTAAGTCTCTCATAACGAACTTCATCTACAGATGAGCGCGCAAGAAAAATTCCTAGTCCACCGGGCTCGCGATCTTTCAGTGGCTTATTGGTCGGAGAGTCTATGATCGCTTGAGCCGGGTCAAAATATCTTCCGTAATCTACAATAGTTACTTCGAAATATTCCGAGGATCCCTTACATGTAATATCTATTGTCCCTATGGAAGAAGCTATGTTGTATGCATAGGAGATTATATTGACGAGGAACTCTTCACAAGCGAGTTCTAACTTCATCAAACGATCCTCTCTTAGCACAGTTTTTTTCCCAGATCTTTTGATGAAGTCCAACATGTTGTGTAGTTCTCCTATAACAGCAGGGAATGTTTGATGGACTTCAGATAAGGTCATAGTACATTTGGTTCGCAATTTGTTGAGAAATAGTTTTCAACAGTGTTCTTCGCGCACTTTTTTGGGCTTCACCATGCATACCGTATTGCCCCAAAGAAAAGTGTTGCACGTCCTCTATTCCAACGTCCGGCTCGAAATCAAAAGTAACATCATCGGAAGAAACTTTCTTCGCAAAAACGACTTCTCTGGAAGAGAGCTTTCTTAGCAATACATTTACAATCAAAGAAAGACGTCCCTCGTCGGATACTAGAAAATGTTTTTGAACTACCTCTTCTTGTTTATTTGGGGCATAAGAGAAACCTACATTACGGTCAACTTCCTTTATAACGTCTATTTCCAAAACATATTCGGCGAGTTCTTCGGGGCTAATGCAGAAGTTTCTGCTAACTAAAGCATTAGTAATGGCGGAAAGAAATTCTCCTCCGATATCATTTCGAATAGGACTTACGTATATAGGAGCTTGTCCCCAAGGATTCTTTTTAAGAATTGTGTGGGGCTGAACGAAGGTGTACCCGGTGCAAGAGGAGAGTAGCCAAGGTAGCAAAAAGATAAAGTATCTCATACAAACAAAAAACTAAGCTTTTCGAGACAACCTTGCTATACGACTATCGCACTTGGATACCCATGAGGTGTTTGGATAGAGAGAGACCGCGGTTTGATAGTAAATCTTTGCTGCTGAGGGTTTTTTCTTTTTCTCGTAAAATTTCCCCGTGCTGTAAAGGCCCTTAGCGTGACATTCCTCAATTTTACGAATGTTTTCATTTAAGACTTTGATGGCTGGGTGGTTGGGATGTTTCTTTAGAAATTTATCCAAGTTTGCTTTAGACAGGGTGAGATAGGTCGTATTATGTGGTTCTGGAAGACTTTTTATGACGTATATTTCAGATATTGCTACATAGGCCTTTATAGATAACTCGTGTGAAGAGAATTGCTTGGTTAATTTTTGAAACACTTTTAACGCTTCATCAAACTCTTTTCGAACGCGATGTAGTTCACCTTTGTAGTATAGAGCAACAGCTCCTAGATTCTCAAAGGGATGGGCCGAGAGAACCTCATTATAAATGTCAAAAGCATCTTGATCTGCGTTTTCAAGCTTTGGAAAGCCCTCTAAAGAGAAGAGATGTTTCCTTTTTCCCAGAGCAAAATTTGCCGCTATCTGGAGTTTCATCTCAAACAACTCTTGAGAATAGGAGGCTTCGGGTAAAGTCAAGTACTTGCTTAATAACTTGTTAGCCAGATCAAATTGATCTCGTTTCAAATGGCATTTTCCCGCCAATAATGTGGACTCAGGAAGTAATTCGTGACCTGGAAAATGGTTAATGATAATTAGAAAACAGGTAAGCGCTTTATGGTATTGTCCTTTGGCTAAGAATTGCTTGCCTTCTTCCATATACCGTTCTGGGGAATACTTTGGAGAAAATCGTTTAGTAGATAGTTTTCCGCCCATAAATGGTTCAAAAACAATGGGTTTACCTTCTAGAAAAGAACAATAAAACAAAGAAGAAAAAAATAGCAGGACGACAGCACGACTCATAATTCAAAACTCATAAAACCTAATAGGCGATCATAGAAAAGTAAAAGTGAATTTGTCAAATCCCTTGTGATTATTTTGTTTAAGAACTTTTGTTTTT